>DASUGR010000020.1:0-50916 GCA_036273915.1 Planctomycetota bacterium
CACCTGATCACCCAGGAAGGCAGCACCGAGCGCGCCGACACGGACACGATCGCGGCGCTCGTCGCCGGCTGCTTCGCGGCCACGCGCGAGATGGCCCGCATCCTCGGCGAGGAGGAGTTCACGGCGCTGTTCCACCAGGGCCGGAAGGACAACCTCCAGCTGAGCCTCGTGGGCCGCCGGACGATCCTCGGCGTGCTCTTCGACGACACGACGACGATCGGGATGGTCCGCCTCTACGCGGCGGAGACCGCCCGCAAGCTCACTTCGCTCTTCAAGAAGCTCGGAGGCCGACCCGCGGCGCCCGACGAGGAGATCGGCGAGGGCTTCACCAAGGCCGCCGCCAACACTCTCGACGACGTGTTCGGCAACGAGTGAGGTTTCCAACTGCCAGTGCCAACGTCTCTCTGCGTGGACGTTCACCGGATGGGCCCCGGTCGGTAAGAACGGGGCCTGCTTTTTTTTGCCCGCGCGAAGCCGCGAAGGGCCACCGCCGGCACGCGGCACCAAACCCCGCCGGGCCGGGAAGCCACAGGGGGTCCGGGGGCAGGCCCCCGAAGCCCCCCCGCTACTGCCCGAGGCGTTTCCGCAGGTCCGCGGCGGCGCGGTCGAACCGGTCCCGGAGCGGCCGCCAGATCGCCGCGGCCGCCTCGGCGCCGCGCGCCTCGAGGTCGATCGCCTGCTCGCGCATGGCGTCGGCCTGCCGCCGGAACATCGCGACCGCCTCCTTGAGCTTCTGCTTCGCGACGGCGGTGGTGCCGCGGCGCGGGAGCTTTCCGAGCGTGCGCTTGAGGCCTCGCTCGATGACGTCGGCCATCTGCCGCGCGACCGAGAGCGTCAGGTCCCCCGGCGTGCTCGCGGCGCGCGGGCTCGCGCCCCGTGACGCGCGCGGCCGCCGCTTCGCGACCTTCTTCTTCTTCGCGCGTGCCTTCGTCTTCCGTTTGGCCTTTTTCCGTGCCGCCATGGGCACCGAAGATAGCAGACGAGGGCCCCGGCGCCGGAACGAGCGGCGTCAGGCCACTGCAGGGACCCGCACGCACGACTGCCTGCGCGGCGCGCACCTGCCGACGGCTGGCCGCGGGCCGGCGCGCCTGCTCCGGGCGTGCGCGGCGCTCGTCGGTTGCAGGAGCCCGCACGCACGATCGCAGGCCGCGCGCACCTGCCGACGGCTGGCCGCTCAGCCGCGGGCCGGCGCAGCTGTTGTCGGCGCACTCGCTCCGGGCGTACGCGCCGCCCGTCGGCTGCAGCGGCCCGCACACGCAGATCATTTGTAGGCGACGTAGCGGCCGCCGTTGCGCTTCGCGAGGTTCAGGAGGAAGGCCGCGTTCTGCTCCTTCGAGACGCCGACCGTGTGGATCGTGACGCCGAGGACGTGGTTGCGCCGGGTGATCTCGTCGAGGATCTGGTGCGGGTCGATGATCTTGCCGTGCGTCGGCTGGCCGTCGGTCATGAAGAAGATCGTGTCGGCCCCCGGGTCGCGCCCCTTCGCGGGCGGCGCCGCGATCTCCATCGCGGTCACGAGCGCGTCGAAGATGTCCGTCGCGCCCTCGGGCTTCAGGTCCTCCACGAACTTCCGCGCCGCCGCCTTGTTCTTCGGGGACGCGGGCTCGAGCGACTTCTTCCACGTCGCGACGTCGGTGCTGTAGACGACGATCGCGAAGCGCGCGTCCTCCGGAAGCGTATTCAGCGCCCGGAGAAGCTCCTCCTTCGCCTTGTCGAGGCGCGGCGGGCCCTTCTCGTCCCTCCCCGCGAGCGACCACTCCATGCTGCCGGAGATGTCGAGGCAGAAGACGACCCGCTTCGAGGTCGTGCGGATGCCGTAGAAGTAGACGACGCCCGCCTCCTGGCCCTCCCCGGGCGCGTCGCCCTTCGTGCGCTCGACGGGCGGCGCCCAGTTGCCGCGGTTCTTCTCCCACCAGATGCGCCAAGGCTCCGGTTCCGCGACGAAATTCTGGCCGGTCAGCGCGCGCAGCGCCTCCGCGATGTCCTCCTTGAGCCGCCCGTCCTCCTTCGCCAGCCGCGCGACGAGGAGGTCGACGGACTCCTTCCTGGGGATCCGCGACAGCTCGCGGATGACGGCCGCCCGGACGGGCCACGCAGGGTCGTCGAGGCGCGCGGCGAGGAGGTCGAAGGCCCCCGGCCCCCCCCACTTCGCCTTGAGGCGGATCAGCTCGGCGAGCACGAGCGGATCCTCCTCCTGCGCGAGCGCCTGGCCGTAGAGCGCCGCCGCCTTCTCCCCCTTGAGCCGCGCGAGCAGCTCCGCGCAGCGGATCCGGTAGGCGAACTCGCTGTCCTTGAGCCCGGCGGCGAGCGCGGAGAGCGGCTTGTCCGCCTCGGCGTCGGTGAGCGCCGCGACGAGCTCGCCGATGCGGCCGAGGAGCCAGTCCTGGAACTGCATCTCGCTCTGCCGGGTGGCGACCAGGTGCTGGAAGCGCACCGACTTCCCGTTGTAGTCCGCGATCAGCGACGCGGACATCGGGACGGTCTCCGGCAAGACGCCGTGCTTCTTCTTGTAATTCTCCGAGTAGGCCTCCTGCGCCTTCCGGTACTGCTCGGCGACCTGGAAGTAGTCCTCGCGCGCCTCGTCGAGCACCCGCTCGAAGCGCTCGAGCGTCTTGTCGAGGAGCTTCAGCTGCTTGATCAGCCCCTCGAGCTTCGGCGCCGAGGCCGCGCCGAGCAGATCCTCGAACGCCTTCTTCTTGAGCTCGAGGCGGCGGTCGAAGCGGAAGCCCGGCGCCCGGTCCTCCGGCGGCCTCTCCTTGGCCCGCTTCTCGTTCTCCTCGCGCTTCGCCTTCTCCTCGGGCGTCTCCTCGTCGGGCGGCGGGAGCTCCCACTCCGACGGGTCGGTGCCCTGCGCCCGGAGCCTCGTCGCCGCGTCGAGCTTCTCCCAGTCGGCCCAGGTGTACGCGGAGAGCGCGAAGTCCGTCTCCTGCGGGTCGAGGATCTCCTTCAGGGAGTACTTCTTGTCGCCGGCGGCGAGAAGACCGGCGAGGAGGATGGCGGCGAGCGCCAGGCGGCGCATTGACCGGATTCTACGACGCGGACCGGGCGCCCGTCACCATGCCTTCGGAAGCTTCGCTGCCTCGCGAGGCCGAGGGGGTCCGGGGGGCGGCATCCCCGCGGGAAACTCGATCCCGCGGCGCCGCGCGGCCGCTATCCTACGTCCGCATGGCCGCCTACCGCGCGATCTGCCGCGTCGACGAGCTGCGGCCCGGCGCGGGGCGGCTCGTCGAGATCGACGGGAAGGCGATCGCGCTCTTCAACGTCGGCGGCGCGTTCCACGCGATCGAGGACACCTGCCTCCACGCCGGCGGGCCGCTGCACGAGGGCACGCTCGAGGGCACGACCGTCACCTGCCCGTGGCACGCGTGGCGGTTCGACGTGGCGACCGGCAGCTGCGAGCTGAACCCGATGGTCTCGCTCGCGTGCTACCCGGTCCGCGTCCGCGACGGCATGATCGAGCTTCTGGCCTGATCCGGTCCGCCGCGTTCCCCCCAGCCCCCCTCCGATTCCTCCGGCCCTACGCGTGCCCGATGCGGCCGGGCACGAGCTGGCCCATGCGACGCAGCTTCGTCCGCTTGAGCTCGACCACGATCAGCAGGCTCACGATCACGAGCAGGTACCAGCTCGAGAGCTTCTGGAGGTAGACCGGCCGCCAGCCGTGGTGCTGGCTCGGGTACCGCCACGCGGAGAGGAAGGTGCCGATGTTCTCCGCGAGCCAGATGAAGAACGCGATGAGGCCGAACGTGACGAGGATCGGCATCCGGCGCCGGACCCGGCAGGGCGTGTACTCGACCCACGTGCGCCCGAAGGCGAGGAAGAGCGCCGGCAGGATGGCCCACCGCAGGTCGGGCACGAAGAGGTTGGTGAAGAAGTTCCCGTAGATGGCCGCCGCGATCGGCACCGCGACCGCGGGCCGCGGCCACCGCACCATCACGAGGTCGAACCGCCGCCACGCCTGGCACATGAAGCTCGCCACGCTCGCGTACATGAACCCGGAGAAGAGCGGCACGCCGAGGACCTTCGCGACGCCGGGGCCCGGGTAGCTCCAGGACCCGTAGTGGACCTTGACGATCTCCATCGAGAGGCCGAGGAGGTGGAAGACGCAGATGACCTTGAGCTCGTCGACCGTCTCGATGCGGCGCCGGACGACGAATGCCTGGAACGCGAGACAGAGCAAGAGCATCAGGTCGTAGCGCGCGATCCCGGGCACGGCGATCCAGCGGGTGAGCCCGAGCCAGAGGAAGATCCACACGGCGAACGCGCAGCTCGCGGCGTTGTTGTACGTGAAGAAGAATGCCTCGCGCGCCTCGCTCCGGATCCCCGTCCAGCGGCGGTGCGGCAGGGCCGCGGCGGCGACGATGCTCTCCTCCATGCGTCAGCGCTTCCGGAGGATCGCGAGCCGCTCGCGGCCGCGGCGCGGCTCGACCGAGCTCGTTGGCGTCTCGAGGTGCAGGAGCTCCATGCCCGCGCCGAGCACGCCCGCGATCTCGGCCTCCTCGATGCCGAACGGCGGTCCGTCGTCGCGGCGCTCGACGGGGAACGCGAGCGCGATCAGGAGGCCGCCCGGGCGCAGGGCGGCGCGGACCGCCTCCCCGTACTCCGCGCGCCGCGCGGGATCGATCGCGCAGTAGCAGGTGTACTCGACGACCGCGTCGAACCCGCCCGGATGGCGCCGCCCGATCTCGAACACGTCCATCCGCTCGACCGGCACCCCCTCGGGCGCGGTCGCGAAATCGAAGCCGACCGCGTCGTACCCGCGGTCGCGGAAGAGCCGCACGTCGTGCCCCATCCCGCATCCCGGGAAGGCGACCCGCCCCCGGGGCGGCGCCCGCGGCGAGTCGAGGAGCTCCACGAAGACGGGGCAGGGCCCGCCGAGGTCCCACCGCGTCTCCCCCGCCCTGTACCGGGCATCCCAGTAGGTCTTGTCCGAGACGTCCACGCTACAATTTCACCATCCCGGTCCCGGGGTGAAAGATGCGGCTCCCGTTCGTCCTCCTCCTCCTCGCCGGCGCCGCGCTGGCGGACGATCTCGTCGAGATGACGGCCCAGCTCGCGGCGGCGCTCGACACCGGGTCGGTCCCGGACGCGCAGAAGGCGCTCAGCACGCTCCCGGCCCTCTACCCGAAGGGGACCGAGGAGCAGCAGAAGGCGGCCGTCGAGGCCGTCGGCAAGGCCGCCAAGGCCGACGACCTCACGGTGCGCCACGGCGCCTTCGCGGCGCTCGGCACGATCAAGGCCAAGGGATCGAGCAAGTACCTCGGCAAGTGGCTGAACCCGCCCAAGAAGTTCAAGGGCGAGATCCCCCTCTCCTACACGGAGGCGATCCGCGCGGCGGGCCAGATCGCGGATGCGACCACCCTGGCGGCGCTGCAGGATCTCGCCGACCACGGCGACCTGCCGATCGCGGAGGTGGCCACGCAGGCGCTGGGCGGGTTCAAGGACCTGCCGACGAAGCGGCGGAAGGCGCTCGCGCTCGACCTCGTGACGCGCCTCGAGCAGCTTGCCGCCGTGCCACGGCGCAAGTGGAGCGAGGAGATGGCCGCCCGCAAGGCAACCTTGGCCGCGGCGACGACCGCGGCGCTCCGCGGGCTCACCGGCAAGGACTACCAGACGGTCGAGGGCTGGAAGAAGTGGAAGGAAACGGCCGAGAAGGAGGCCAACCCGTTCGACTCCTGAGCTCCCCGGCATCCCCCTCTCCCTGGGGTGGGGTGGGGCACGGGGAGGGGTGGGGTTGCCTGCCCGGGGGCCGTTTCCTAGACTGTCCGCGCTTGCCGAAGGTTCTGATCAAGGAAGGGCCGGATTCCGGGAGAGTCTACGAGGTCGCGCAGGCCGCGATCCTCGGACGACTCGACACGTCCGATATCCCCGTCAAGGACGGGAAGGCCTCCCGCGAGCACGCGAAGATCTACAAGCAGGGCGAGCAGTTCGCGATCGTCGATCTGAACTCGAGCAACGGCACGTTCGTCAACGGCGAGAAGATCACCAAGCGGATCCTCAAGAACGGCGACGAGATCTCGATCGGCACGGTCCGCCTGCTCTTCGAGCTCGCCGAGGCGCAGGAGAAGAAGCAGCCCGCGCGGAAGGGGCTCGACGACGCGTTCGACGCCGCGAAGAAGGACGGTGACGGCACCCCCGCCGCCGCGGCGGCGGCCGCGGGCGGCGGCGCCAAAGCCGGGGAGATCGTCCTCAAGGGCCACCAGCCGATCCAGGTCCACCGGATCAAGCCCGGCTCGCCGCTGCTCGGGGTCGACCTCGACCAGCTCTCCGACACGGGCCGGATCCTCGTGTGGGCGGGGCTGATCATCCTCTTCGGCGGCCTCATGTACCTCGCGTACATGCTGGTCGCCGGGTAACGACCTCGATCACCCTCGCAAGCGCTTCGGCCGCCCGCTCCCACGTGAACCCGCGCGCGTGCGCGCGCGCCGCCGCGAGATGCTCCGCCGGCGCAGCGAGCGCCCGCGTGGCCGCGGCCCCCCAGCCCCCCTCGCCTACGTAGAACGCGTGGCGCGAGAGCACCTCGCGGAACGCCCCAAGATCCGGGACGACGACCGGCCGGCCGAGCGCCATCGCCTCGAGCGCCACCATCCCGAACCCCTCGCCCCTCGACGGGACGAGCACCGCCGCCGCGCGCGCCATCTCCCTGAAGAGCGCCTCCTGCGGGATCCACGCGCGCCCGCGGCCGACCTCGCGCACCTCGCGGCCGGCGGAGCGGATGCCCGGGCAGCCGCCCTTCGCGGGGTCGACGACGAGCAGGTGGTCGCCCGCGGGCGGCATCTCGTCGGGCACGGCCACGCCGTTCGGGACGACGGACGCCTCCACATCCCACGCGCGGCGCACGGTTTCGCTCACGGCGACGACCGCGGCGGCGCGCGCGAGGTGGCGGCGCACGAGCGCGCGGCGGAAGGGGCGGCCGCAGTCGTGCAGGGTGAGGATCGTGGGAGGGCGCGCGAGCGCCGGGTAGTGGTCGGTGAGGAGGACGTCGCCGTCGTCGGGGAGGTCGAGGGTGAGCCAGCGCCGGAGCGGCGCCGACGCGCGCACCGGGAGGCGCCGGACCTCCGCGCCCGGCGGCACGACGGTCTCGGGCGTGTCCTCGGCGAGGAGGAACAGGAGATCGAAGCCCTTGAGCGCGCCGAGGAGGTGGCGCGCCCGCAGCCCCGCGCCGCCCGGCGGGTCGCCGTACGCGGTCGCGTTAACCGCCAAGCGCACGCTGGAAGACCTCGAGGTAGCCGCGTGCCGTCCGCTCGGCGGTGAACTCCATCGCGCGGGACGGCCCTTCGACCGCGATCCGTTCGCGGTGGGCGGGACTCGCCGCCTCGCGGAGCGCTTTGGCCACCTCCTCGCGGTCAAGGGGGTCGACCGCGATCGCCGCCCCCCCGCCCACCTCGGCGGCGCCCGTCCCCTTGGCGACCACGACGGGCACGGCGCGCGCCAGCGCCTCGAGCACCGGGAACCCGAAGCCCTCCGACGCGCTCAGGAGCCCGACGACCGCCGCGCGGCAATAGAGGTCGTCGAGCATGTTCGCGTCGACGACGCCGAGGAAGCGCACGCGACCGAGGAGCCCGAGGCGCTCGGCGACGTCCTCGATCGCGCGGCGCCGCCGCGCCGCCTGCGGGCCCGCGAGGCGGATCTCGCCGGGGACGGCCCCCGAAGCCCCCTCCAGCAACGCCTCGACGCACTTCCGCTTGTCGAGCCGGCCCACGTAGAGCAGCGAGCCGTCGTGGCCGTGCGACGTGCGCTCGACCGGCGGCGCGGGGTGCGGCACGACCGTCGTGATCCGCGGCGCCGCCGGGTGCGCGATGGCGAGCTGCCGGAGCGTCGCCTGCGTGGGCGCGACGATCGCCCTGCACCGCGTCATCGCGCGCGCGAGCCAGTACTCCTGGACGAGCGCGCGCCCCTGCCCCTCGAGGCGGAAGTTCTCGACGAACGGCAGCTCGTGCACGGTCGCGGTCACCGGGACGGGCGTGTCGGGGAACGCGGTCACCGGCGAATGGAAGAGGTCGAGGCCGCGCAGGTGGCGGCGCAGCTGCCGCGAGCGGCGCCAGAGGAACGGGCGGCGCGGGCCGCCGGTCGCGACGGCGCGGACGCCGCGCGGCGTCTCCACCTCCTCGGGCGCGAGCGCGTGGATCTCGACGTCGGGCGCGTACTGCCGGAGCGCCGCGAGGAGCAGCCGGACCGCCGTGCGGACCCCGCCCACCGCGCCCGGGTGGAGCTCCGTCGCGTCGATGCCGAGCTTCAACCTATCACCGCCTCGTACGCGCGCCGCGTCGCGGCGGCGCACGCCGCCCAAGTGTAGCCGCGGGCACGGGCGCGCCCCCCCTCCGGCGGGGAAGAGACGACCCGGCGGATGCCCTCCGCGATCGCCTCTTCGTCCGCGGGATCGACGAGCACCGCGACGTCCCGGGCGAGGCTCCGGAGCGGCTCCTTGTCCGACGTGAGCACGGGCTTGCCGGCGGCCATCGCCTCGAGCACGGGCAGCCCGAACCCCTCGAGGAGCGACGGGTAGAGGAACGCGGTGGCGCACGCGAGCAGCCCCTTGAGCTCCTCGTCCGGCACGTGGCCGAGCAGCCGGGCACGCGGCGCCGTCCGCGCGGCCTCGAGCACGTCCCCGTCGAGCCACCCGCGCTTGCCCGCGATCAGGAGGTCGAGGTCGACGCCGGAGCGCGCGTGCGCGCGGATGAGCCGCGCGAAGTTCTTGCGCGGCTCGAGGGTGCCGACGGCCAGGAGATAGGGACGGGAGGGGGTTCCGGGGGCCAGCGAGAAGAAGTCCCCGTCGACGCCGAGCGGGGTCACGAACACGCGCTCCGCGCCGAGCAGCTCGCGGCAGTCGCGCGCCGTCTCCTCGCTGGGCGCGAGGAGCGCGCCGCAGCGGGCCGCCCCCGCGCGGACGACGGCCTCGAGCGCCCGCGCGGCGTGAACCGTATGGAAATATGGCTCACGCAGGAAGGCGAGGTCGTGCACGGTCATCACCTGCGGCGTCCTCGGGGAGACCTCGGCGAGGACGTAGTCGGTGTGGTGGAAGACGTCGCAGCCGCCGAGCGCGCGGTCGGCCGGGAAGATGCCGTGACGCCCGAGCGCGTTCATGACCCGCGCCGGGAACCGCCACGCGACGAGCTTGGTGCCGGGCGGCGGGCGGCGCTTCCCGGGGCGGTTGCCGCGCAGGTAGACGGCGTAGAGGCGGACGTCGTCCCCCGCCGCGGCGAGCGCCCCCGAGAGCCCCCGCACGTAGCGTCCGATCCCCGTCATCGGGGCCATCGCGGGCCGGAAGTCCATGCCGACGCGCATGTACGGGGAGGATTCTTCCAAAACTCGTGACAGAGCCCGCTCTTTGACGCTGCAGCACGCGCCCCGCGGGCGCTCCGTGGGTCGACCGCGCGAGATCCTAGCCGCCTTGGGTTCCCCGGACCCCTCCCTCTTCCCCTCGCAGGATCTTCCGCCCGGGCGCGGTTCCGTGTCTGCTATGACGCCCATGGCGCGATTCGACCTCGACGGGAAGAACCTCTCCCTGGACGCCATCCGGACGCTGATGCAGGAGCCGGCCCCGCGGCTGGGCCTCGCACCGGGGGTCCGTCCGCGCGTGGAGCGCGCGGCGCGGTTCGTCGCGGACCTCGCGCGGGGCGACCGCGCGGTCTACGGGATCACCACGGGGTTCGGGCGGCTCGCGAAGATCCGGATCGCGCCGAAGGATCTCGCGAAGCTCCAGGAGCGGCTCATCGTCTCGCACGCGGCCGGCGTGGGGCCGCTGCTGCCGGTCGAGGACGCGCGGCTCGCGGTCGCGGTGCGCGCGGCGACGCTCGCGAGCGGCTACTCCGGCGTCCGGCCCTCGACGCTCAAGGCGCTCCTCGATCTCTGGAACCGCGGCATCACGCCGGCCGTCCCGGCGCAGGGGTCGGTCTGCGCCTCGGGCGACCTCGCGCCGCTCGCGCACATCGCGCTCGCGCTGCTCGGCCGCGGCGACGTGATCGTGCGCGGGCGGCGGGTGCGCGCGGCGGCGGCGCTCGCGCGCGCCCGGATGCGGCCCCTCACGCTCGCGCCGAAGGAGGGGCTCGCGCTCATCAACGGCACGTCGGTCGCGACCGCGGTGCTCGCGCGGACGCTCGTCGAGGCGCAGGACCTCGTGCGGCTCGCGGACGTGGCGGCCGCGGCGAGCCTCGAGGCGCTGCTGGGAACCGACCGGCCGTTCGACGCGCGCGTGCAGGCGCTGCGGCCCCATCCCGGGCAGGCGGCGACGGCCGCGAACCTGCGGGCGCTCCTGCGCGGGAGCCGGATCCTGCCCTCCCACCGCCACTCGGACCACAAGGTGCAGGATCCCTACTCGCTCCGGTGCGTGCCGCAGGTGCACGGCGCCGCGCGCGACGGCCTCGCGTTCGCGAAGTCGGTGGTCGAGCGCGAGCTCAACGCGGTGACGGACAACCCGATCCTCTTCGCGGCGGAAGGCGACGTCGTGAGCGCGGGCAACTTCCACGGCCAGCACGTGGCGCTCGCGGCCGACACGGCCGGGATGGCGCTCGCGGAGCTGTGCGCGGTGAGCGAGCGGCGCATCGAGCAGATGGTCAACCCCGACCTCTCGAACCTGCCGGCGTTCCTCGCCGACGAGCCCGGGCTGAACTCGGGCTTCATGATGGCGCAGACGACCGCCGCGGCGCTCGTCTCGGAGAACAAGACGCTCGCGCACCCGGCGTCGGTCGATTCGATCCCGACGTCGGCGAACCAGGAGGACCACGTCAGCATGGCGATGTGGGCGGCGCGGAAGTGCCGGATGATCCTCGAGAACGTGCGGAACGTGCTCGCGATCGAGTTCCTCGCGGCGGCGCAGGCGCTCGACTTCCAAAAGCTCGCGCCGGGCCGCGGCGTGCAGGCGGCGCGGGCGGTGTTGCGGGGCGCGATCCCGCACCTGGCGCGCGACCGCTACCTCGCGCACGACATCGAGCGCGCCGGGAACCTGCTGCGGAGCGGCCACCTCCTCGCGGCCGCCGAGCGCGCCGCCAAAAACCTCGCCAGCTTCTGATGCGACCGCGTACCGAGTACGCCCGCGGACAGACATAACACGCTGTCAAATAAAGACTTGCGCGGTCACAACCCGGACCGTGGGGTCCGGGTTTGCCGTGCTCTCGGAGCCTCGCGCTACGGCCGAGAGTGGACCGGGTCGATAGGGGGTCCGGATGGAAACCGACGTCGAGGAAGCCGCGCCGGCGCACGTCGACACGCCCCACGGTCGCCTGCACCGGCCGCTCGGGCACGGGCGCCAGGGCCTCGTCCTCGTGGCCGCGTTCTTCGGCGGGCCCGGCCTCGGCTGGGTGGTCGGGAGCGTGCCCGGCGACCTGTCGGAGGCGGCGCGGACCTTCCTCTGCGTCCCCTTCGTCGCCGTCTTCTTCCTCGGCTACGCCGCGTGGATCGCGCACCTGAAGGTGATCGCGTTCAAGGGCCTCGGCGTGCCGCTCTTGAAGGCGCTCTTCCAGCTGATCGTGCGCCGGCGGACGCCGCGGTCGGTCGGGGAGGTGATGCCGTCCCGCGAGACGCTCCTCGCGATGGCGGTCGAGGCGCAGGCGGCGGGCGCGGCCTTCCGGCGCATCGGCTGGCTCGTGGGCATCGGCGCGGGGCTCGTCGCCGCGCTCTTCGAGAGCGCCATGAGCGGCGGCGCGCGGTTCGCGCTCGCCGCCACGGCGTGCGTCGCCTGGGGCTACGCGCTCGCCCTCCTCGCGCGCCGCGGCTGGCTCCCGATCATGGAGGAGAGCTGACCGGACACCCCCCGCGCGCGCCGGCACGCGCGGGACGTCCGCACGCGCGTCTACTGGCTCTTGAGCGAGGTCGGCGCGAAGCCGTGCTCGTCGCCCCCGCTGAAGCCGATGCCGAACACCACGAAGACCTGTGCGACCGGCGAGTCGTCGGTGAGGCCGAAGAGCGGCACGATGTCCAGGTGCGTCCGCGGCGTGGGGCGCCACTGGAAGCTCGGGCCGAGCAGGATCTCCATGTCCGGCGCGCCGTCGGGGCCGCCCTCGGTGACGCGGTTCACCTTCAGCTCGACGCCCGCGTAGAACTTCTCGTCGCGGATCGTGTAGCTCACCGCCCCCGAGATCGCGATCTCGGTCTCCTCCGCGCCGCTGTCCTGCGCCTCGTAGATCGCGTTCACCGCGCCGCGCCACCGCGGCCCGAGGTCGTCGGACATGAGCAGCTTCAGCTCGTAGACGTCCGGGCCCTGCGCCACGAACTTCCACTCGCCGTAAAGCGTCGGGTTCCAGAAGATCTCGTCCCAGTCCGCGAGCGCCCAGCGGAGCTCGACCTGCGCGCCGTCCCACTCGGCCTCGGCGCCCGCGGGATCCTCGAAGTTGATGTACATGTCGAGCTGGAGGCGGTACGGGAGGCCGACGCCGAGCTCGCCCTGGATGCGCTCCTTCGGCTGGCTGTCCTCCGGCCACGTCCCGCGCCACCACGCCTCGAGCTCGATCTGGCCCTCCGGCAGCACGTAGGCGCGCGTGGTCGCGAACCGCCGCCGCGTCGTCCAGCCAGGCTGCTTGTACGGGCCGACCGGATCCTCGTCGTGGAACCGTTCACCCACAACCTTCACCGGCGGGAGGCTGCCGCCCTGCCCCTCGGCGGCGGAGAGCGGCGCCGCCGAGAGGACCGGCATGTCGACGTTCGAGGCGAGATACGCCTCGATGTCCCCGGCAAGGCCGCTCTCCGTCGCGGGCGCGGGCATCGCCACCGGTGCGCCCGCGGGCGCGCGGACGGCGCACGGCGCCGGATCCCGGGGGGTTCCGGGGACGGCGCAGCCCCAGCCGAGCACGGGCATGGCGATGAGCAGGACGCGAAGCGACGGCGACACGATTCCTCCTTCCGTGGTGTGGAATGCGGCCCGCGATTGCAACGGGCGTGCCCCGCGGCGCACCGCGCGGATTCCGGGTTCCAGCGCGGTCCGTGTGCGCGTCGCCGTCACCGGCTGGCGGTGGCGTATACTGCGGCAGGAGGTGACGGATGCGGTTCCGTCCCGTCGCGCTCGTCCTCGCCGCGGCCGGCTGCGCCTCGGCCCCCGGAGCCCCCTACGATGCGATCGCGTCGCAGTTCCGCTACAAGCTCGACTTCGAGCGCGGCAAGGAGCTGTCGACGCCGAGCGACCGGGTCGAGATCCTCGAGCTCTGGGGGACGCGTCCCGAGATCGAGATCGGCGGCGAGTACCTGGTCGTCGGCCGGTACACACTCGGCTCGGCGGACGAGGGCAAGATCTACTTCTGGATGACGGCGGACAACTGGGACAACTCCGGCCCCAACATGGACCTTCAGGAGGCGGAGGTGCGTCGCGGGACGGGCACCTTCGTGCTGCAGCACGCGATGGAGGGGCCCGGCTGGTTCCACGTAAATTTGTATGGGAGCGGGAAGGAGGTCGCGGACCTCTACTTCGGCAAGGGCGAGACGCTCTACGTGCGGGAAGAGGGGGGGTCCGGGGGGGCAGGCGACGGTGGCGCGCGGCGCGCGCTGAACGCCCGGACGGTTGTCGTGGCCGCGCGTTGAGCGGCCGACGACAGCGAAGCTGTCGCGGTCCGCTCCAACGCGCCGAATCCTCAGTCGCCCTTCTTCGGCTTCGCGACGAGGGCGAGCATGAACATCGCGCCGCACGCGGTCACGAGCAGCAGCACGTGCGACGCCCCGCCGCTCAGGTTGAGGAGCCGGATGACGTCCTTGTCGAAGATGCCCGCGGCCGCCCAGTTGAGGGCGCCGAAGACGGTGACGAGGCCGCAGACCTTGGCGATCGTTCCCATGACGAAAACCCCTTGCGGGCCTACTTCCTTCCCTTCGAAAGGCCCAGCACCTCCACTTCGGCCAGAGTGGCGGCCTCCTTGACCTTGAGGCGGACCTTCTTTGCGGTCACCGGGGCAAACGAGATCTCGACGAAAGCGGGCACCTCGGGCTGGTCCTTGGCGACGGAGGCTGGACGGGCGACCACAACACACAAGTCCTTTGCCGGCAACCACTTGGAGCCGGTCGTGGTCTCGACCGTCCAGCCCGTCGGGAACGCCCCTTTCCCGGGGAAAAGGGTCACCGCCGCGACGTCTTTCATCGAGGTCTTGAAGCTCAGAATGAGACCGTCGGACGGCGCGGCGACCCCGTCTCCCTCCCGTTTCCCGTCCACGAGCGCCTCGAGGCCCTTCGGCGCCTCGGGGGTCGGCAGGGCGTCGAAGGTCGCGTGCTCGAACCGCGGCGCGTCGAGCGGCTGCTCCCCGCCGAGCAGCACCGATACCGGCGCCGTCCCCTCGATCCGGAGCGGGTGCCAGCCCTTCGCCAGCGCGAGCGCCTCGACCGGCTTGCCCGTCACCGAGAGCTCGTAGAGGCCGTCGCGCGGCGCCTCGAACCACCCGTCGAGCACGAAGGGCTTTCCGTTGGGTATCTGATCCAGGTTGAGGAACGCCGCCGGCTGCCCGTCGACCGTCCCGCCGAGGCCGGGCTTTCTCGGCCGGTCCGGGGAGGAAGGGGGGGCCGGGGGGGAAGGAGGGACGTCGAACCGGAGCGGCGCGCTGCGCGCGGCGCCGTCGTCGAACTCCGCGACGACGTAGATCTCCGCGGGGCCGAGGCCGAGCGCCGGCGCCTTGAACGTCCCGTCGGGCGAGGTCGCGATCACGCGCGCGCCCTCCATCAGGCGGAACGACTTCGCGCCCGCGCACTTCGCCGTGACGCCCCCGGAGCCCCCCTGGATCGCGACCGAGCGGCCGCGGTTGTTCACGATCGCGTCGAGCTTTCCGTAGGAGCGGGTCGCGACCGCGTCGCCGGTCACCTTGACGACGCGCACCTCGTGCCGCCCGTCGTCGAGCTTGGTCGTGTCGATCTCGAGACCCTCCGTGCGCCGCCCGTCGACCCAGAGTTCGGTGCCGCCGCCGACCTCCACGGTGCCGCTCCACGGCATCGGCGGCGCGTCGACCGCGACCTTCTCGAGCTTCGCGAACGGCCGCGCGAGGCCGTCGCCCGCGACGAGGAGCTGGTACGGGCCCTGAACGCTCAGGAAGAAGGACTCCGCGAGCGAGCAGCCGTCCGCGTAGAAGGCGTGGATCATCGGGTTCGGGAACTTGTTGGGGATCGCGAGCGGCTCCGTGACCGTGCCGCTCGTGCCCGCGGCGCCGAAACGAACGAGCTCGCTGAACTTCGTCTGGCCTCCGTGGCTGAAATCCGCGCCGAAGCTGGTCAGGTGCTCGACGATCGCGCCCGGCAGGATCCGGCTTTTCGACGACGGCCACGAGAAGCCCGCGGCGCCGAGGACCGCGCCGATCACGTCCTCCTTGCCCTCCGGCAGCACGCCGTCGAGCCGCACCGCCTTCCGGCCCCGCCTTCGGAGCTCCGCCTCCGTGGCGCGCCAGAACGGCGACCGCGTCGTGGAGCGGACGTCCTTGTTCGCGAGGAAGTAGACGGTCCCGTCGGGCGAGGTGCCGTCGGACGCGATCGACGCGCGGAGCGCCGCGAGGACCTCGGGCACGGAGTTCCCGAAGCGGCCCGTGTAGCCGAGCTGGGTCGAAAGGAAGCCGCCGTCGCCCGCGCGGTAGGCGCGGCTCTTCGCCGTGTAGGCGCCCCCGCCGTCCCCCTGCTTCATGCGCTCGATCGACCTCGCGAAAGCCGGAAGCTCCCGGAGCGCCGCGAGGTCGGGATCCTGCGCGGCGTGCTCAAACCCCAGAAAACCGTAGTCGACGGCGTTCGCGAGCGCGTTGAGCGCCTGCTCGTTCTTCCCGAGGTGGGCGAGGCAGCAGGCGTAGTTGTACCAGCCGTTCTCGTGCGTCGGGTACGTCTTCAAGTAGGCGTCGAAGGCCTGGGCGGCCTCGGCGTAGCGCTTCGCGTTGAGCAGCGTGTGCGCCTGCATGGAGAGGCTCTTCTCCTCGGTCGTCGGCGGGCGCGGCCCCTCGACCCCGTAGTAGGGGTTGGTCTCGAGGCCGGTGAAGCTCCGGTCCTCCTCCACGCGTCGGATGAGGAACGTGAGCCCCGTGAGCGCCGCCCGGTGGCCGACCATCTGGGTCCCGTCCCCCGCGATGTCCACGCCGAACGGGAAGTCCACGGAATAGAGGACGAGGTCGATCTGCCCCTCGAGTCCCTGCTCCTTCAGGCAGGCGTCGATCGGCTTCCAGATGCGGTCCCGGAAGAACGCGAGCGGGACCGTGCCCTCGAGCGGGACCCCCTCGAGGAGGACCACGTGGGTGCGGGGGATGTCCCGGAGCGATGCGTACTCGTTCGCGACAAGCCGGGACATCGGGGAGTCCGCGTTCACGACGAGGAGCGTCGTCTCGGGGCCGCCGCCGGCGACCGCCGCGGAAGCGAGCAGGAGGCCCGCGAGCAGGGCGCGCATGGGGCCAAGATACCCGTCCCATCACGGGACCGCGGGCGGCTCCCCCCGGGTCGCGCCGGGCCGCGTCCAACGAAGGCTATACTCTCCGAGGGTTCTCGCCGAAGGGATCATCATGAAGCGTCTCTCCGTACCCGTCCTGCTCCTCGTGGCCGCCTGCGGGGGAGGCGGCTCCTCGGCAACCCTCGTCCCCAACTTCCAGCTCCTCGACGTGAACGGCGCGTCCCCGAGCGCGGGGCAGAACGTCTCCCCGCGCGACTACCAGGGCGACGTGTCCGCCTGGTACTTCGGGGATGCGCTGACGGCCTACGCGGTCGACCAGTTCGGACTGCTCGACAAGATGCAGGACGAGCTGTTCATCGAGGCGCGGACGCTCGGGGCGACGAACATCCAGATCCTCGGCGTGAACAAGGTCGGCTCCGACGCCGGCGCCGCCGCGATGATCGTGGGCCGTGACCTCCCCCTCGTGCAGGACACGGCGGGCGACGCGGTCCAGGCGTCCTGGGCGGCGAGCGACGGCGACGTGGTGATCGTCGACAAGTCCAACCTGCCGCTCGGCACCTACAACCTGATCGCGAACGACCTCTCCGACCCCGCGAACTACGAGGAGCTGAAGCTGCTCATCCGCGGCGGGCCGGCCGAGCCGGCGCCCGACTTCTCCGTGCTGGACGTGAACCCGAACTCGCCGACCACGAGCCAGAACGTGTCGCCGCGCGACTACATCGGGAGCGTGTCGGGCTACTACTTCGGCGCCGCGACGTGAGGCTACTGCAGTAGCCAGTTCGGCTACCTCGACCAGCTTCAGGACGAACTCCTCACCGAGAACCCGGCGACCATCATCCGGCTCCTCGGGTGCAACCAGATCGGGGCCGACGGGGGCAACCCGACGATGACGACGGGCCGGGATCTGCCGTGGACGCAGGACACGGCGACGCAGCACGTCTGGACGCAGTGGCGCGTCACCTATCGCGACGTGATCATCCTGGACACGAACAACGTCCCGGTCGGCGTGCTGAACCTGACGACGCACGATCTCGCGAACCCGGTCAACTACGCGCTCCTGAAGGCGATGCTCAAGGCCGCCGCGGGCGAGCCGTAAGTTCTCGGAGGCCGCCGGCACGCGCTCCCCGTCGGCCCCCGCGCCCCCCCCGATGCATGCGCAGGAAGCCACCTGCGCATGCCAAAAGTCTAGAATGCGGCCGTGCGCGCCGTCGAGCCCCCCACCGGATCCGCCCTCAACTGCCTCCACTGGGAAGCGGAGGCGATGTACCGGATGCTCCAGCACAACGTGAGCAGCGGGGTCGCCGAGAGACCGCAGGAGCTGATCGTCTACGGCGGCACCGGGAAGGCCGCGCGCAACTGGCCGTGCTTCGAGAAGATCCTCGAGACGCTCAAGCGGTTGAAGGAGGACGAGACGCTCCTCGTGCAGTCCGGCAAGCCGGTCGGCGTCTTCCGGACGCACAAGGACGCGCCGCGCGGCCTGCTCGTCAACTCGCAGATCGTGCCGCACTGGGCGACGTGGGAGAACTTCCGCGAGTACGAGCGGATGGGCCTCACGATGTACGGCCAGATGACCGCGGGCAGCTGGATCTACATCGGGACGCAGGGGATCCTGCAGGGCACGTACGAGACGTTCGCCGCGGTCGCGCGCACGCACTACGCGGGTTCGCTCAAGGGCCGGCTCCTGATCACGGGGGGGTGCGGGGGCATGGGCGGCGCGCAGCCGCTCGCCGCGACGATGAACGAGGCGACCTGCATCGTCGCGGACGTGGACCACGCGCGCCTCGAGCGGCGCGTCGAGACGCGCTACTTGGACGTGATCGCGCCCACGCTCGACCACGCGCTCCGGATGGCGGACGCGCGCGACGGCAGGTCGATCGGGTACGAGGGCAACGTGGTCGAGCTCCTGCGCGCGCTGGTCGAGCGCGGGATCACCCCCGACGTGCTCACCGACCAGACGTCCGCGCACGACCCGCTCAACGGCTACGTGCCGGTCGACATGCACTACGCGCACGCGGTCGAGCTGCGGCGGAGGAAACCCGAGGAGTACACGCGCCGGTCGTTCGCGACGATGGTCGAGCACGTGAAGCTCATGAACACGCTCATGGACCGGGGCGCGGTGACGTTCGACTACGGGAACAACCTGCGCGGCCACGCGCAGCAGGCGGGGATGAAGGACGCGTTCCGCTTCCCGGGGTTCGTGCCCGCCTACATCCGGCCGCTCTTCTGCGAGGGCAAGGGGCCGTTCCGGTGGGTCGCGCTGTCCGGCGACCCGAAGGACATCCACCGGACCGACGACCTCGTGCTCGAGCTGTTCCCGAAGGACGAGGCGCTCGCGCGGTGGATCCGCCTCGCGTCGGAGAAGGTGGCGTTCCAAGGCTACCCGTCGCGGATCTGCTGGCTCGGGTACGGCGAGCGCGCGCGGTTCGGGCTCGCGCTGAACGACCTCGTGAAGAAGGGCGAGCTGAAGGCGCCGATCGTGATCGGCCGCGACCACCTCGACTGCGGCTCGGTGGCGTCGCCCTACCGCGAGACGGAGGCGATGAAGGACGGCTCGGACGCGATCGCGGACTGGCCGCTCCTGAACGCGCTCGTGAACACGGCCGCGGGCGCGACGTGGGTGTCGATCCACCACGGCGGCGGCGTGGGCATCGGCTATTCGATCCACGCGGGCATGGTAGTGGTCGCGGACGGCACGGCGGACGCCGCGCGCCGGCTCGAGCGCGTGCTGACGACGGACCCCGGCACAGGCGTGATGCGTCACGCGGACGCCGGCTACGCGGAGGCGGTCGCCGCCGCCCGCCGCGCCGGGATCGACCTTCCGATGGCGTAGCGGGCGCGATGCGGAGGGGGTCCGGGGGCCGCGGAACCGCGCGAATCCGGGCGCCGCATGCGAAGATCCCCTCCCCGGAGCCCCTCCCCTTCCGATGGTTGACCTGCTGATCACGAACGCGGCGCAGATCCTCACCTGCGCGCGGCCCGGCGCCGCCCCGCCCTTCGGCGGAGGAGCGCAGGCGCACCTCGGGATCACCGAGGGCGGCGTCGCGATCGACGAGGGGCGCATCTTCGACATCGGCGTGGACGCCCTCAAGGTGGAGGCGGAGAGGACGATCGACGCGAAGGGCGGGATCGTCATGCCCGGCCTCGTCGACTGCCACACGCACGCGGTGTTCGTCGGCTCGCGCGCGGACGAGTTCGAGGACCGCGCCAAGGGGGTTTCCTACGCGGAGATCGCGCGGCGCGGCGGCGGGATCGCGGCGAGCATGAAGATGCTCCGCGACGCGTCGGATGACGACATCGAGGCGGCGGTCGTGCGGAATCTCGACCGCTTCCTCGCGCTCGGCACGACGACGATCGAGGCGAAGTCGGGCTACGGGCTCTCCCTCGACGACGAGCTGCGTTCCCTCCACGCGCTCGGGGTGGCGCACGACGTCGAGGTGGTCCGCACGTGCCTCGCGGCGCACACGGTGCCGCCCGAGCACGCGGACAACCGCGCGGAGTACGTGCGGATCGTCTGCGAGGAGATCTTCCCGGCCGTCGTGCGCGAGGGCGCGGCGGAGTACTGCGACGTGTTCCTCGAGAAGGGGGTCTTCTCCTTCGCCGAGGCGCAGCAGGTCCTTGTGGCCGGGAAGGAGGCGGGGCTCCGGGGGCGGGTGCACGCGGACCAGTTCAGCCACTGCGGCGGCGCGCGGCTCGCGTGCCGCGTGGGCGCGATCACCGCGGACCACCTCGAGTTCTGCACGCGCGAGGATGCGCTCGCGATGAAGAAGGACGGCGTGATCGCGGTGCTGCTGCCGGCGGCGAACTACGTGCTCGACCAGGAGCAGCGGCCGCCGGCGCGGGCGATGATCACGCTCGGCTGCCCGGTGGCGCTCGCGACGGACTTCAACCCAGGCTCCTCGCCGACGCAGTCGATGTGGCTCGTGCTCAACATGGCCTGCGTGCGCTTCGGGATGTCGATCGCGGAGGCGATCGTCGCGGCGACGATCAACGCGGCCTGCGCGGCGGGCGTGCAGAAGAAGGTCGGCTCGCTGCAGGTCGGCAAGCAGGCGGACGTGCTCGTGTGCGAGCCTTCCGACTACAGGGACCTCGCGTACTACTTCGGCACGAGCCCGGTCCGCGCGGTGGTGAAGCGCGGCCGGCAGGTCCACCCCTACCCCAACGGTTGACCTGCCGGACCGCCGCAAACCAAGCTGCCACAACGTCTTGCGACGACCAAGATGCGCCAGCGCTGGCGCACCGCGGACTACGGTGCCGTCCGGCTTGAGGCGCGGCGCGCGACCGCGATCGCGCTCACGACGCCGCCGCAGACGGAGCAGCTGACGGTCAGCACCCCCGCGCGGTAGGACGTCCACGTGGGCGCGTTGAAGTGGCAGCGCGAGTGCAGGTAGGTCTCCCCGCGCTCGCCGCTGTGATCGCACCCGGGCACCTGGCAGCCGAGCTTGTCGAGGTCATCCGCGAAGTCGAGACGGTACTCACGCATGGCTCCTCTCCTTTCTCCAATTCCGTGCCGCGCGGGCCGGCAATGGGCGCGCGGGCGACCTCGCATTGTGCGAGCGGGTCGGACAGCGCGGCACGCCAGGCCCGAAGCCACAGAGCTGCGGCACGAGTGCCGCACCCCGCGCGCCGCAAACCACGCCGGGGCACGCACTTCCGTCGGTCCCGCAGGTTAACCGTTGACCTGTGGACTACATGGAGCGGGCGGCGAGGTTGGCGCGAGAAGGCGTCGAGACCGGGCAGGGCGGGCCCTTCGGCGCCGTCGTCGTCCACGAGGGCAAGATCGTCGGCGAGTCGTGCAACCGCGTCGTCGCCACCAACGACCCCACCGCCCATGCCGAGATCCTCGCCATCCGCGCCGCCGCAAAAAAACTCGGGCGCTTCCACCTCACGGGCTCTGAGATCTTCACCACGTGCGAGCCCTGCCCCATGTGCCTCGCCGCCATCCACTGGGCGCACCTCGACCGCGTGCACTACGCGATGACGCGTCACGACGCCGCCGCCATCGGCTTTGACGATGCGGCAATCTACGAGATCATCCACGCCCCCCGGACCCCCCTCCTTCACGCCCCCAGCAAGGCCGCCGCCGCCGCCTTCGACGCCTGGCGCAAGAAGACCGACCGCACCCAGTACTGACCCTCCCCGCGGTACAGGTGGTCTCTCGACCTCGTCCTGACCCTCCCCCGCGGTACAAGTCAGGGTCCGTGAACCGCACGCGCTTCCTCCACACCGCCGACTGGCAGCTCGGCCTCCGGCGCCACTTCCTCTCGGAAGAGGCGCTGCCGCGCTACCGCCAGGCGCGGATCGACGCGATCCGCACGATGGCAAGGCAGGCGCGCGACTGCGAGTTCGCGGTGGTGGCGGGGGACGTCTTCGAATCCAACCAGATCGACGCGACCACGCTCCGGCGCGCGCTCGAGGCGCTCGCGGAGTTCCCGTGCCCGGTCTACCTGCTGCCGGGCAACCACGACCCGCTCGAGGCCGGCTCGATCCACGAGCGCATCCGCGACCACCCGCGCGCGCGCGTGGTCGTCAGCCGCGAGACGGTCCGGCCGGGGCTCGAGGTCGTCGGCGCGCCGTGGCACACGAAGCGGCCGGGGACCGACCTCGTCGCGACCGCGTGCCGGGGGCTCGAGCCCACGCCCAAGGGCACGCTGCGGGTGCTCGTCGCGCACGGAAACGGGGGGGCTGCGGGGGACCACGGCGACGCCGCGCTGATCGACATCGAGGCCGCCGCGCGTGCGATCGAGGAGGGGAAGATCCACTTCGTCGCGCTCGGCGACCGGCACTCGGTGACGAAGCTCGGCGACCGCATCTGGTACAGCGGCACGCCCGAGCCCACCGCCTTCCGCGAAGCCGACCCCGGCCACGCGCTGATCGTCGACCTCGACGAGAACGAGTGCCGGGTCTCCCGCCGCGCCATCGCGCGCTGGACGTTCCTCAAGCGGAAGTGGGTCCTCGCGGGGCAGGCGGACGTCGACGCGCTCGGCCTCTGGCTCGACGAGCTCCCGAACAAGGACTGCACGGTGGTGAAGCTCCGGCTCAAGGGCACGCTCGGCCTCGCGGACCGCGCGGCGCTCGACCGCACGCTCGCCGACGCCGCGTTGGTCTTCGCGGGCCTCGAGCGGCGCGACGGCCTCGCGATCGCGCCCGACGACGCGGACCTCGAGGCGCTCGCGCTCGGCGGCTTCGCGCGCGCCACGCTCGACGAGCTTGCGCAGCGGAAGGGCGACGAGGCCGCGGGCGACGCGCTCGCGCTCCTCTACCGCCTCGCGCACCCCCCCATCGGAGGCCTGCGGTGAGGATCCACCGCATCCGCGTGAGGAACTTCCGCGGCGTCGCCGACGGCAGCATCGCGCTCGCCCCCAGCGGCGTCACCGTGGTCGAAGGCCGCAACGAGGCGGGTAAGTCGTCGTTCCTCGAGGCGTTCCGCCTCCTCTTCAAGGAGCTCGACTCGACGCACAAGCGCGACGTCCTCGACGTGAAGCCGGTCGACCGCGACACGGGCACCGAGATCGAGGCCGAGGTCGAGACGGGCCCCTACCGCTTCACCTACATGAAGCGGTTCTTCCGCTCGCCCGCGACCGAGCTGCGCGTGACCGCGCCGAAGCCGGAGCAGCACACGGGCCGCCTCGCGCACGACCGCGCGCTCCGCCTGCTCGAGGAGACGATGGACCTGGATCTCTTCGACGCGCTCACCGTCCAGCAGGGCGGCACGCCGGAGCAGGCCGAGCTCTCGAAGGCGCAGTCCTTCGTGCAGGCGCTCGACGAGGCCGCGGGCCGCGCTGCGGCGGGCGACCGCGAGGTCGCGCTCTTCGACGCCGTGCGCGAGGAGTACGAGCGCCACTTCACGCGGGAGCGGGGCGATCCGCGAAAGCCGTTGAAGGAGGCGCGCCGCGCCGAGAAGGAGGCGGAGGAGCGCGTCCAGGACCTCGAGACGGAGCTGAAGGCGCTCGGCAAGGACGTCGAGCGGAGCGCCGAGCTGCACCGCGAGATCCTCGACGCCGCCGCGGAGGAGGCGAAGGCCAAGGCGGACCTCGAGCGGCGCGAGCGCGAGGTCTTCGACCTCGAGAAGCGCGAGGGCGTGCTCAAGCGGAAGGAGCTCGAGCTCAAGGGCGCCCAGATGAAGGCCTCGACCGCGCGGAACGAGCTCCACGCGCGGCAGGCGCTGGCCAGCAAGCTCAAGGCGGCCGAGGAGCGCCGGGCGAGGGCCGAGGCCGCCGCCGCGAAGACGCGGCCGAAGCTGCTCGAGGCGGAGGCCTCCGCGCAGGCCGCAGAGACCGCCCGCGTCGCCGCCGAGGCCGCGGCGAGGGACGCGGTCGCGCTCTGGAAGCTCCGCGACGAGGACTTCAAGTGCGAGCGCGCGCGCCTCGACCTCGAGCAGCTGGGCGAGCGCCGAGGCCGCGTGGTCGAGGCCCGCCGCGCCGCCGCCGAGGCGCGCGCCGCGCTCGAGGGCATCCGCGTCACCGACGCGCTGCTCACGAAGCTCCACCAGGCGAACCTCCGCCACCAGACGGACTCCGCACGGCTCGACGCGGAGCGCCCGCGCGTCGAGGTGAAGGCGCTCGCGCCGCTCACGGCGGAGATCGACGGGAAGCCGCGCGCGCTCGCGGCGGGCGAGACGGCGGACACCCGGGTCGCCGGCGAGACGACGGTCAAGATCCCGAACGTGGTCGAGATCACCATCCGCGCCGCGAAGGACGTCTCGGAGGCGTACGCGGCGTCGCGCGCGGAGCTCGACCGCCTCCTCGCCGAGGCGCGCGTCGACACGCTCGAGGCCGCCGCCGCCGCGAACGAGCGGCGCAAGGAGGCCGAGCGCACGCTCAAAGACGCCGAGCGCATCGAGCGCGAGAACCTCCGCGATCTGACGCTCGAGATCGTCGACGAAAAGATGGAGCGGCTGCGCGCGTGGGTCTCCTCCTACCCCTCGGAGCGGCCCCCGGAGCCCCCCCTGCCTCATGGGTTCGAAGCCGCCAACGAGGCGAAGAGCGCGGCCGATCGGCTGCACCAGGAGGCGGCGACAAACCTTGAGGAGGCGCGCCTCCGGGCGCTGGAGACCTCTGCCACGGCGCAACGGCTGAAGGAGGAGATGGCCGACAGCGACGTGCAGCTGCGCGTCGCGCTCGAGGGGGAGCGCTCGGCGCGGCGGGAAATGGAGGGGGCGCGGGGGACCGAGGGCGAGCTCGCGGACGCGGCGCACGCGGCCGAGGAGGAGCTCGCCGGGGCGAAGGCGGCGCACGACGCGGAGCGCGCGGCGATCGTGCGCGCGGACCCGCCGCGGGTGCGCGGGGCGCTGCACAACGCGCGCGCCGCGGTCGCGGATGCGGCGCACCGGCTGCGCGCGGCGCAGGACGAGATGCGCGACGTGACCGCGCGGCTCGACCTGCGGAACGAGCGCGGGCTCTTCGAGCAGGTGCAGGACGGAAAGACCGCCCGCCGGCACGCGGCGCGGGAGCTGCGGCAGCTCGAGCGCGAGGCGGCGGCGGCGAAGCTGCTCTTCGAGACGATGCGCGAGAAGCGCGAGGAGGCGCGCCGCGCCTACGCCGCGCCGCTGCGCGAGAAGGTCGTGGAGCTCGGGCGGCTGGTGTTCGGGGAGTCGTTCGCGGTGGAGCTCGACGACGACCTGCGGATCGACAGCCGGACGCTGGACGGCAAGACGCTGCCGTTCCGGAGCCTGTCGGTGGGCGCGCGGGAGCAGCTTTCGCTCCTCGCGCGACTGGCGTGCGCGCTGATGGTCGATCCGGAGCAGGGCGTGCCGCTGCTGTTCGACGACACGCTGGGCCATAGCGACCCGTCGCGGCTGAAGGCGATGGCGAAGGTGCTGGCGCTGGCGGGCGAGCGTTGCCAGGTGGTGGTGCTGACGTGCACGCCGGACCGTATCAGTGGCATCCCCGGCGCCCACCTGATCCGCCTCGGCGCCGCGGCCGAGCCGGTCGTGAACCGCGTGGGGCACCTCACGCAGCCGTAGTCACTTCATCGGGCTGAGCGTGACCCGGACGTCGGTGTCTCCCGGAGAGATCCCGTCTGCGTATCCCTCGAGTACCGGACCGGCCCCCGAGTCGGCGAGCACATGGATGCGCAGCGGCGCCTCGACGGAGGGCTCCAGCAACAGGCGGAAGCGGCCCTCGGTGTCGGCGGTGCAGGATCTGCCCACATCCGCGTCATTCTTGAGCCCGTTGACCGACGCCTGCGAGGCCGGGCGGCCGTCCGGGAGGAAGACCGTGCCGGTGATCGTCACGGGGATCCGGAACCGTAGGGACAGATCCTGCCCTTCCGGAACCACCGCGACCGTCTCGGGCGGAAGCCACGGTTGATCCGTTGCCGCCACGCGGATCGAGACGTCCTCCGCGGCAAGCGCGGTGAACTCGGCATATCCATGGGCGTCCGTCTGCACGCACAGCGGGTACGCCGACGGGAGCGCGGAAACGGTCGCCGCCTCGACGGGTGATCCGTCGGGGGAGAGCACGCGCACCCGCAAGGAGCGCTTCGCCTCGACCCCTGTCGCCCTGATTTCGAGGCCACTCGCTCCCGCGCGCACCCGCGGAAGCTCGCCGCGGAACAGCGTGTGTCGTTCCCGCAGGACAGCGGGGTTGCTCTCGAATGAGTGCCCCGTGAGCACCAGATCGAAGACGCTGTCCCGAGGCACCTGAATGACGAATGTGCCGTCGTCGTTGGTCGCCGTCGAAGCAATCCAAAGCCCGTTGTGCCGCGCCTTCACCTCCGCCCGTGCCAAGGGTTTGCCGTCCGGTGCGCGAACGACGCCGCGTGCCAGCGCTTCCATCGTGAGGACCACGGTGAATTCACGTTCGTCACCGCGGAGCGTGAAAACGGGATCATGTCGATAGCGCAGCTCGCCCGCCAGCACCGGTGGCTCGACGATCACGGTTCGCGGGGCTGCAGCGAGGTCGAGATCGACCCGGCCGTTCTCCCCTGTCACGCCCTTCGACATCCGGTACCCGGCACTCACGTACACGGTCGCCCCCGCCACGGTCCCCCCGTCTTCCGCTCGAACGAACACGGAGAGAGGCCGCGTGCCTTGGAAGGTGAGTTCCACCACGGCCCGTGCGCCCCCCGACGGCAGTTCGACGTTCGAGTTCAACGGGGGTAGCCCCGACGCCTGGACAAAGATCGAGTACCACCCTGGCTCCAAATCGGGGTACCGGAAGCGACCCAGGTCATCGGTGCGCCTCGTCTCCCCCAGGCCGGCCTTGCTCCAGAGAATGACCTGTGCCCCGGCCAACGGTGAACCCTGAGGACCGGTTACGTGTCCGTCGATGGCGCCCGCGGGCGGGAGGACGATGTCGCCAAGATCGGATGCACCCGCTCCGAACGAAGCGCTCGCGCGTCCGTGCCCCCTCGCGAGAACTACGAGGCTGTAGGAGCCCGCTCCCCACGGCCCCACCAGCTCGAACCGTCCATCAGGACCACACTCGCCGCTGATACTCCCTGGCTGGAGCCGAACCGCCACCAACGCTCCTGCGACCGGCGTTCTCTCGTGGTCGAGAACTCGGCCGCGCAATGAGCACGCTCGGGGCAGGCGGATGCCCACGACGTCCGCGTTCTCCACGACGCCCCACGGAGGCCCCGTGCGGCGTCGGTAGCAGAGCGGATCCAGGCTGTAGATCTGGATCACCCCCGCCGCATAGCCCGGTGCAGTCGCTTGGATGTCGTCGCGCCCCACGCCCGTGAGGGAAAAGCTCCCTTCCGAGTCGGTGCGTGTCTCCTTGGCCGCGCCCGGCCAGAGGCTGACACTCGCGCCCGGAACCGGTACGCCGGTCTCGTCATCGGCAACAAGCCCCTGGATCTCGATGCCACGCTCAAGCCGGAGGGTGACGTGTGCCTCGCCCTCAGTCGGCAACGCGATGCGCTCGGTGCAAGGGGCGAGCTTCTCGCTCACCGCACCGATCGAGGCCTCGCCCCCGTCGTCGGGAAGATCGGAGAAGACGGCTTGGCCGTGCTCGTCCGTCGATGCGTCGCGCCGGAACCGGATGAGCCCCCCCGCGTGTCGCTGGCGTGACTCAAGATGCACGCTCGCTCCGGCTATGGGCGAGCCGGCCTCGTCGCAGACCGAGACGACGAGGCGGGTCGCCGGGGCGAGCACGATCCGCAGCCGCTCTCCGGCTTGCACACGCGGGACGTCTCGCACTGCAAGACTAGGCGCGCTCGCGCGCAGGTGAACCTGGTCTCCCCACGTCAGTCGCATCGCGAAGCTGCCGTCCGTGCTCGTCTTCGTCCCGACGGTCTCGGACTCGACGAAAGCCGCCTGATGGTTCAGTCCATCGACGCGCCGCCACGGGAAGTACCCGGCTTCTACGAGCGCGCCCGCGACCGGTGTTCCGTCTCGCCGCACGACGACACCGTGGACGTCCCGGTCGCGGTCGACCCGCGAGAAGTCGACCGGAGGCGGCAACAGCTCTCGCGCGACGGCGTCGTCCGTCGTGGGCGGAGCGCCGCGCTCGCCCACGCGCGTCGCCTCGACCCTAGCGGGGGGCGCCGACCGGCGCGTGACGTGCCACAGCGCACCGATCACCGCGAGGAGCAGCAGCGCCGCGAGCCCCACCTTCGCTTTCGTTCCCACGACAAGTCCTCCCAGAAGCGCCGCGGGTTTGCCCCGCGGCAGGATCGCGAACGGAAGGAGGACCGCGCTCCACGCGCGGCGGTCGCCGTCGTGGAGATCGTCGAGGCGCGCGCGCAGGAGCCCGAGCGCCTTCTTGAGGCGCTTGCGCACGGCTGCTCCCGTGACGCCCGACCGCTCGCCGATCTCGTCCGTCGTGAGCCCGTCATAGAAGCGCAGGAGCACGGCCGTCCGGTAGGGCTCGTCGAGGCCGAGCACGGCGTCGACGACCCTCTGGTGCTGCGCCACCCGCGCGACCACGTCGTCGCCCTCCGGCCGTGCGGCCGCCTGCTCGCGGCGCGTCCTTCGCTCCTCTGCCCGTCGGGCGCGGAGCGCGAGGCTCCGGGCTACCTTGCCGAGCCACTGGCGCAGCCGGGACGCGTCCCGCGGCGGCTTCCGGAGCGCGGTGAGCCAGGTTTCCTGCACGACGTCGTCGACGCTCGTGTCGTCGCGCAGCAGCGGCCGCGCGATGCGCCGCAGGAACGCCTCGTGGGCGAGCAGAGCCTCGGGATCCGGCCGGGGGCGCTCCATCGGTCCTCCCCATGTTGATCCCGCGGCCCCTGATCCCGCAACCCGGGATTGGCGAACGGCCACCGACTACACTCATCGCCGTGGATCGAGCGGATCGGGGAAAGCTCGCGGGAGTCGCGGTCGTCTACGTCGGCGGCGTCGGACTGCTGCTCTGGGCCAACCGCCTGTTCGGCGTCGGCGAACTGCTTCTTCTGCCCATCGCGCTGGGGTTCTCCTGGGCCACGGCGAGGTGGGCGTGGGGCCGGGAGTGGCCCGCTCGCATCGGCCTCGTGAGACCGCGCCATTGGCTGTCCATCGCCGTCCTTGGAGCGCTGTGCGCGGCCTTCCTCCTCCTGGTCGCCGGTCCCCCGCACGTCGGAAGGCTCCGCGCCGCAGCGTGGCTCGACGCCTTCGTCACGGCGACGTTCGAGGAGGTCATCTCGCGTGGGGTCCTGCTCGGGCTCCTCCTCGGCGTCCTCACGCGCCCGCTCGCGATCGCGCTCTCCTGCGTCGTTTTCGGCGCGGCTCACTTCCTTAACCTCCTCGACGGCGGCGCGGTCCTGCTCATGGCGCTCCAGGTCGCGTCCGTGACCGGGTTTGCGTTCGTGCTTTGCGGGCTACGCCTGCGGTCCGGCCTCCTCGTCGCGATCCTCGCGCACGCGGCCTGGAATCTCTGGGCGTTTTCCGGCGTCGCGCTCAACCGGATCGCCTTCGCCACAGGCCCGGCCGGAGTGTTCTGGGCCGCCGCAGCGATGATCCTCCTCTCGACCCCGTTCCTCTTCCGTCGCACGCCACGGCCCCGCTGGATCCTGTGCTTCGCGACCCTGGCCGTGGCGGCTGCATGGAACTCGTGGAGCGACCTGCAGCTGGTCATGCGCCAGCGGGCCGCGCTCGAGAGGTGCGCGGCGTGGGGGGTGAACGATCTCGAGGACTTCTCCCCCATCGGCAGGCCTCGGCGCTGGCACTGGGCACCCAGCGCGAGGAAGCCGCCCTCTCCCGCGCCCGAACCCGATCTCGATCTGCTCCAGCAGCGCGAATCGATCGAGTACCTCCGCCACGTCGCGACACGCGATCCGAACGGACGCATGCGCGTCGCGGCGAGCGGACTTCTCTGCCGCATGGCGGACGAGTGCGTCCCGCGATGGATCGTCGAGGGGCAGTACTCGGACGCGTGCTGGTCCCTGCTCGAGGCGTATCAGGTGCGCCGAACCGGCGGCGCGGTCGGGGGCCCGGACAACTATGCACTGCTCACGCTGCTGCAGACCGTGGTCGAACACGACCCCGAGACCGGGAAGGCCATGGCGGAGGCGCTGATCGATGCGATGGACCACGTGGACATGTGGGTCGCCCTGTGCTTCGCCAACTCGATCCGTCAAGCGCATCTGGATCTCTCCGGGTTCCGCGAGCGGCTGCTCTCGCGCCTGCGACAGGGGGGCGAGGCAGCCTCGCTCGGCTCGGCGGCCCTTCTCGCGTACATGGGAGAGGTGGAGAACCGCGCGCTCGTCGAGAAGACGCTCGAACGGTGGACCCCGCAGTCCCAGGCGGAGGATGCCCTGCGCCACCTTCGCAGCAAGCCGGAACCGTCGCAGGCGATCGTGACGGCGAGCCTTGACTGGGACGGGTTCCGCAGCCGTCTCGCGGACATCGAGACGGGGTGGATCTTCGAGCGCACGAGCACCGTCATGCTGAGGCCGTTCGAGACGAGCGTCATCGCCCGGGGCCTGTTCTGGCGAGCGGGCACCGACCGGCTATCGGCGACCGTCGTGGAGTTCGACGGCTCGGCCGCGGCGCAACGTCTCTTCGGTCGTGAGGTCGCCGCGTTCAACCTCGCACCCGAGTCGCGGGTCAAGGAAGCGGCCGGCGAGACCGCGGTCTACGCATCGGGGGAGATGGTCATGATCCTCGCGCAGCGCGGTGCCGTGTACTACCAGGTGAACGGCCGCAGGGCGGACGCCCAACGGCTGCACGAACACATCGAGCACTTCCTGCAGGATGGCGAGGACTCCACGAAGTAACGGCCCCCGCGCTCGCACCGCGCGATGCGCCGCAGGAACGCCTCGTGGGCGAGCAGAGCCTCGGGATCCGGCCGGGGCGCATCGGTCCTCCCCATGTTGATCCCGCGGGGCCGGGTTTCGCAACCGGGCGGGACCGGGCTACCCCTGTGCTCCGATGGGCAGGAGGCGGACCCGGTAGCGCGATTCCTCGACGACCACGACCGCGCCTCGCGCCAATTCGCCCGCGACCGGGCCCAACACCGCCTCAAGCCTCGCGATGACCGCCGGACTCCGCGTGTTGCGCAGGCGGAAGATGATCACGCTGGGTTCCTTCGCCCGCGAGAGAGCTGCGATCTCACCGAAGTCGAGGTCGAACGCGAGCAGGATCCTCTTCTCCGCTCGGGCCTTCGCGAAGATGTCGGTGTCCGGAAGCCGATGGAGCCCTTCTTCGCGAAGATGGACGGCCTCGTGCCCTTGCTGACGGAGCCACCTCACCACGGAGGCGGGGAAACCCATGTCCGCGAGGAACCGCACGGGGCTCCCTACGCGCTGTGAACCTGCTCCTGTGCCAGCCAGGCCGCGTAGGCGAGCGCCTGCTGGAGGTCCTCCCGCTCGAGGTCAGGATACTCGCGCAGGATCTCCTCGAATGAGGCTCCATGCGCCATCTGGCCCACGAGCACGGAAACCGGGATGCGCATCCCGCGGATGCACGCGCGACCACTCAGGATCGCGGGATCGAAGGTAATCCGATCGAAGTTCACTATGCTCGATTCTACCGCAGGCTGGGACGGGTGTCCGGGGCGATACGAGCGCGTGACTACGTCTCCGTCCACCGCTCCAGCCGTCGCTCGATCTCGGCTTGAGGAATCAGCCGCCCTTCGGCCTCTGCTTCCAAGCCGACCCTGATCCGCTGCATCACATGGATGTGGTGGAGGATCTCCCCGAGCGAAGCGTCCTCCGGCAGCCGGTCGAGCAGCTCTCGAACCTCGTCCTTGGCGGACTTCATGGCCCCTCCGATGCTACCGGACCGCGACTGGGGCCGCCTACGCCCCGGCGACCGCGCGGGCGGGCGGCGCCAAGGCGGCCGCGCGGAGCTTTCGGTGCGTCGCGGCGTCGAGGCCGAACCAGGCGCTCACCAGCGCGTCCAGCTCCGGCTCCATGCACGCGCGGCCCTCGCGCGCCACCTCGCGCGCGAGGCGGAAGAGGCCCACAGGCGCGTCCTCCGCGCGCGGCAGCGGCAGGTCGCGCAGGTGCTTCAGCTTCACCTGCGGGAAGGAGACCTGCGACGCCTCGCGCACCCTGACCACGTGGTAGTGCGCCACCGCGCTCGCGTTCAGCCACGCCACCGTCACCTCGTGCGGCAGACCCGGCACTCCCATGCACGCGAGCACGCTGTTCCGGAAATAGCCCGCGTCCTGATGCAGCGCCGCGATCGGCCGCGATGCCGTCTGCCGCAGGAGGATCGGCACCTCCCGGTACCGCGCCAGCGACGCCGCCCGGAAGTAGTCGCCGGGCCCCACGCGCGCCGCGGGATCGAAGTGCTTCCTCGCCGGCAGCACGCGGTAGGGCTGCACGTCGCGCCCCTCGCGGATCGGGTAGCCGCGCGTGCGCAGCACCTTCTCCGCGCAGTTGCCCGTGTGCACGCCGAGGTCGAAGAACGAATCCGCCGGCGGCCGGCGGAAGTCCGCGAACCGCACCAGCGCCTCCGGCGTCACAAGGAACGGCGACGCGCCGCCCCCGGACCCCCCCTCCTTCCTCACGAGGAAGAGCGCGCAGCACGGCTGCGTCACGCCCTCGAACCCGCGCTCGCCGCAATCGAGGATGCCCTCCACCCGGCAGTGCGCGCGCACGATCGCACGGGTCGCGCCGTACCCGTCGAGGTCGAGCACCTGCGACGGCAAGAGGAACGCCACGCGCCCGCGCGCGAGCTTGACCGCGAGCTCCAAGAACGGACCGTGCAGCGACGGCCACCCGCGGAAGCTCTCGTACCGCGAGAGCGTGCGGCGCAGCGCGTCGGGCAGATCCTCCGCCTGGCGCCCCGAGAAGCTCGCCCACGGCGGGTTGCCGACGACCGCGTCGAACCGCGTGGCGCCCCAGTCCATCGCGAGCGCGTCGCCGACGACGATCTCCGCGCCCGGCAGCGCGCGCCGCGTCCGCGCGACGGCGTCGGGGTCGACGTCCACGCCGAAGAGGCAGCGCTCCGCCTCCGCGACGCCCATGCCGCGCGCGACGAGCGCCTGCCGCGCCTCGATCAGGAACGCGCCCTCGCCGCACGCGGGATCGCACACGCGCGGCGCTCCGGGGAGCGGATCGAGCGCGCGACGCACGAGCCGCGCGGCGAGCGCCGACGGCGTGTAGACCCTGCCGAGCACGCACCCATCGTGCCACCGGTGGCGTACACTTTCGGCCATGTCCAACCCCCTCGACCGCCTCGCCGCCCCGACCCCCTCGCCCGGCGGGGGCAGCGCCGCGGCCCACGTGGGCGCCGTCGGCGCCGCGCTGGTCGCGATGTGCGCGGGGCTCTCCAAGCTCGACGACGTGCGGGCCCGCGCCGAGGTGCTCCGCCGGGACCTCGAGGCCCTCTTCGAGGAGGACGCCGCGGCCTTCAAGGACTTCTTGTCCGGGCGGAGCGAGGAGGCCCTGAAGCGGGCCACGCTCGTGCCCCTTCTCATCGCCGAGAAGAGCGCCGAGGTGCTCCTGCTCGCGCAGGGCGCGACCCCGAAAATCGCCAAGGAAGCGCTCCCCGACCTCAAGGGCGCGATGCGGTTCGCGGGGGCCGCCTCGGAGCACGCCGCGGCCACGGCGAAGTACAACCTGGGCGAAATCGCGGACAAGGAGTTTGTCCAAGACGTGCGTCTCAGGCTCCTCAGAATTCCCTGAACGCGCGGGTGCTGCCGATTATTCTTGTAGAGGGTCCCGGAAGGACCCACCTGGGTCGCGCTGACGGGCGCGACGGGCGAAAGCTGGCGCCGGCCGAATTAGGACTTCGGGCCGACGCCGGGAGGCCCATTAAAAAGGAGGTGATCTGTGGGAAGTCCGAATAGGAAGCCGTCCTCCTAGCGGAGGATCGACGGGTCTCCCGAAGGGAGACGGCTATCCAGAGGCGGCTCCACAGAGCCGCCTCCTTTTTTTGGGCCGGAGGCAGAGGGGGTCCGGGGGCCGCCGGCGCGGGAGGCAAGCGCGGGGTCCCGGCCCAGGCGGCACCGCGCCTCGGCTACCCGGGTCGCACCGCGACGCGCGCCCCCCGCTCCGCGTCCACGACCTTGGGGCTCAGCTTCAGCGGCTGCTTGATCGACTCTTTCTCGGCCGGGGTCAGGTCCAGCTTCGCGAGGTTGCGGTTGATGATCGCGTCCCGCTGCACAAGGAGATCCGAGAGCCTCGAGATCTCCGGCCTCAGCGTGTCCACCGCCTTCTCCCTGCCGACGACCTCGCCCCTCTCCATGACGCGATCCTCGACCGCCTTCGGGAGCTCGATCTTGCCGGTGAAGATGCCGATGCAGACGGCCACGATCTCGAGGACGAGGGCCTTGAAGAGCCGGTCGAGGTACTTCTTCTCGGCGAGGCGGATCACGCGCACCAAGGCAAGCAGCGTGATGAGCGCCGTGGCGATGAACACGCCCACGCAGGTCCACGCGATCACAAGCTGGATCATGGCTTCCCCCCTCCGTCATCGCCCTGCGGCGCCGACCATCGGATGCAATCCTAGCCGATTCCGGGGATGGGGGCCGGAAGAGCGGAACGCGGGGCGGCGGGTCTTCCCGGCCACTGCCGACGCGCCGGTCCGCGGCAGCGAGCCTCCCCCGTGCCCCCTCGATTCCGGCGAGCCGGGCGACCGCATCCGCGCGATCCGTCGCGGCACGGTCGGGCCCCGTCCGGCAGCCTCGCGCGCGAGCCCTTCCACCTGCCCCCGCGCAGCGACCGCTGCCCGCCGACGAGGCTGCCCGCCCCGCCGCGAGCCGCGACCGGGCCCTACGGGATCACGTAGGGGATCTGCAGGAGATCCAGGCGCGGGCGCGCTCGTGAACAGGTTCGCGTGCATCGTCGCGTGCCAGCGGATGTAGCGGTACCCGTCGCAGGCGTTGATGCCGGACGAGAAGAGGACATCCTCCACGAGCCCGTCGTGCGACGCGGAGAAGCTCAGCGCCACCGCGGCGCCGCCCGGCTGGACGAGGTTTCCCAACCGCAGACCGTCGGTTCGAATCCGACCGGGGTCGTCAGCTACACACAGTGCCGCGGGGTTCGGGTTTCGGCCGTCTCTCGGCCTTCCACGCGGTCAAGAAGGACCGCCGCTCTTTCCGCCCCCGATGCAGTTCTTGTTGCTGCTGCGTCGCGCATTCCGTGCCAGCTAGTCTCTTAGTCCGCCGGTACCCACTTTGTCGCGGTCATCTCGCGCGTGAAGAAGATCGCGTCCACGACCTGAGGCCAAGGCGCCTCGATCGAGCGGTCGTACGACATGGGAGAGCAGAACATCGCCTCCTGAAACGCGCTCTCGCCGCGCAGAGGCACGAGGACCAACGGCTGGCCGTAGCGGCCTAGGAGATCCTCGAAGGAGTCCTCCTTCGGCTCCGGGATGTCGAACTGCGGGGAGAAGCGACCAGCCCGTCCCTCGAGGGCCGCGAAGGCGATCGTGAACACCTTCGGCCCGTACCATTCGTGAACGTACTGCCCCATGTTCGTCCAATGCTCGTACTGCTCGGAGCTGCCGCCGATCTTCACGAGCTTCAGGTTGTGGGCCTGGTGGGCTGTCGCCGCCCACGTGATGATCTTTTTGTCCGGGTAGCGCACCTCCGCGAGCCAGCGGAGGTTCTCCGCCATCTGCTTGTCGCGGAGGTTTCCGGAAAGCTCCTTGTCGTCGCCGGTCATGGAGAACTCGAACTTCTCCCGCACCCCGTAGTTGTCGACGCACCGCGAGAAGAACTCGGTCTCGGGTTCCCCGTGCGCCTTCACGAGCTCCGCGCGGTTGCCGTCGATGAGCTTCCGGATGCGCCCCAGGGCCGCACTCGCCGCCTCGCGCTCCGCACCGGTCGGAGCGTAGGGCGAAGCGTTGAGCTTCGCGTCGATCGCCGCGAGGGCCTCGCGGTCTGCCGCGGGCACCTCGGCCGCGGGCGCGAGGAACGCGTAGAGGTCCGCCAGGAAACCGTCGGCCGCCGCGCCGGAGCCCCGCGTGTCGAAGCCGGTCAGGCGCAGCGGGTGCTCCGAGCGGGCCGCGGCCGCCATGTGGTCGAAGAGCGGGAGCACCTGCTCCACGCGCCAGATGCCGAAGATCGAGGCGTGCATGGCCGCCTTCCCCTTCCCCTCTGCCAGGAGGCCGTTCGCCTTCTCGCACTCGAAGAGTCCCGACTCGAAGGCGATCACCTCGAACCCCATCTCCTCGTGCAGGAAACGCGCGAGGCGCGCCTTGGCGCGGAAGGACGCGCCATCCATGTGGCTCTGCTCGCCCAACTGGACGATGCGCACGCCCTCGAGCAGAGGCTTCAGCCGGGCGAGGTCGCCGTGCCTTGCATCGAAGTCGAGCGTCTTGACCATGATCGCGTTCCTGTCGAGCCAGGATCGCATCCCGGAGTCCAGCGGGCGCTTCCGCGCCGGCTTCTCCTTGGCGGGCGCCCCGGCGGCGCCCGTGAGGCGGACGTCGTCGGTCCAGAGTTCGCCCGGCTGCACGATCAGGATGAAGACGGCGGCGCTGGCCGCCTTCTTCGGCACCCGGTTCTCGATCGTGATCTCCTTCCAGTCGTAGGTGCCGGCGAGGGGCTTCACGTCGTTCCCCTGCTCGATCACCTCGCCGCTCCGGTCGTAGAAGAAGATCTTGAACCAGCCTCCGTTGCTCTGGAGCTTCTCAGCCTTGAACCAGGCGGTCACGGAGACCTTGCTGCCCTCGCGCAGTGCGCCGACGTCGGCTCGGAGGACGTCGAACGGGGGGCCGCCTGCCTTCTTCAGGTGAAGGGACTGGCGACCTTCCTTCTTCACCTGCTTGTCCAAGCTGTGCTCGGTGTTCCCGGAGTTGTCGACGAAGATCCAGCTGTCGAGCCCCTTCTCGAAGCCGCCGTTCGCGAGGAGGTTCTCCTTGCCGGCGAACGCGACCGTGCAGACGAGCAGGATGATCGGTGCAGTACGCATGGGCGGTCTCCTCTGGTCCATAGACGCGGCGAGCAGCACGTCTCTGCACCGCAGGTTGCATCCCTCATTGCTTCGGCTTGAGCCTGATCGTCAGCCGCGCGGGTTGGTCCGCGCTACCAGGCTGGCTATCGTGCAGGGTGACCCCGGTGTAGCCCACCGCCGCCGCTTCGATGTCGTGGAGTCGCCCCGGCACGAGGCATCGGAGCCTCGCAAGACCGTTCTCGTCCGAGATCGCCACCCAGCCCGCAACGAAATTGAACCCTTCGAAGCGGTTCGCCTCGCACTCCTCGGCCGGGCTCCCGTGGACGTATGCCGCTGGGATCGGACGCCCGGTGGTTGCGTCCACGATAGTCACCACTGTCTCCCCGGAAGGCAGATCGAGATCGATACGCCGCACCTCGCCGGCGCGGAGAGCGAGTCCATTGCCCCGCAGGACCGGCAGCAGCCAGGGATCCGTGGCGCACACGATGACATCCGCGTCGCACCGTTCGCCCGTCACGCGCTCGACGACGAACCTCCCGTCCCGGTCCGTCACCGCCCGCTGGGCCACGTCGCCGCTCGTAAGAGACACGCGGACGCCAGGCAGCGGCGTGCCGCCGGACGTGATGCGCCCCTCAACGCGGGCGGAGGCGACGCTACCCGGTTCACCGATCTTCACGTCGTAGGGTGGGAACGGGGCACGGGTCGCCGCATCGGTCGCCTCTTCGATCTGCCGCTGGAGATCCTGCCGCTCTTGCGTGATCGTCTTGTTCGTCGGGTCGCGTCGGAGCGCCATGGCCGCCACTTGCTCGGACCTTCGGAGCGTCTGCAAGCGCTTGTCGAGGCCGGTGGGGTCCCCACACGTGCGCTGGGAGGAGCGGGGCGGATCGCGCGACTCGATCAACACGAACGTCGCCTGTGCCGACGGCGAGCGGTCGATGCCCGTGAAGCTGAATCGCCCTTCCGCGTCTGTTCTTGTCGAGCGGAGGCGGGTCAGTTCCCAGCAGAACACGGTACGGTCCGCGGCCGGCCCGCCGTCGGGGAGGTAGGCGGCTCCGCGGGCGTCCCACGTGCGCGAGAGCACGACATCGAGGGTCGTCTCAGCGACCTGGCCCGGGTAGGACGCGCCGAGGACACCGCTCCAGCCGTCGGCGTCGATGCGCCAGTTGCACATGTAATCCCCGTCCGGCTGGAGCGGAAGCTCCACCTCCCCACGCTCGTCGGCGACCCGGACCCGCCCCTCGAAAGTCGCCATCGCGAACGTATGCAAATCAAAGCAGCCGTGTACCTGCGCACCGGGGAGCGGCTGCCTCGTGTCCGCTCGCAGGATGCGAATGCGCTGGAATGCGGCCTCCGGCAGCGACACGCGCACCGTGGTCAGCTCATCATCAGTCACGTGGAAGACCCTGCTCACGTAGTCAGTGGCGCCGGGCCGCGGCACGACAACCATCCAACGCCCTGCGGCCAGGGGCTCAAGATCCGCCCCTTCCGGGACCCACTCGAATTCGCAAGCCACGTGCTGCGCCGCTTCCGATTGCGGAATCGCGCCGCGGGACGCCTCGCTCCACCCCTCGATTACGTCCTGCGGCAATACCTGCACGGAGGATGGGAGTCCGGCCACTTCGTAACGGCGCCGTGCCCCGGCCGCATCGTCGAAGGCGAGGCGAACGCGGCCACCCTTGTCGAGCACGACCTCGCTCTCCTCGGCGGAGAGCACGCGCTCGACCCGCCGGAGCGCGTACCCCCTCGCGGACACCCACAGGACGGCGGGGCCGGTCTCCGGGAGCCGGAGAACGCCTGCCGTGTCCGCGTCCCGCGCGACCTCCGCGCCGCTCGCGAGGTTCGCGCGGACCCTCGCGCCGGAAATACCGTGGCCTCCGGCGCCGACGATGCGCACGAGGCTCGCCCCCGGAACGTCTTCATGCGGCGTCACGGTCCCGGAGCTCGCGGGGGCTCCGGGGACCGTGGCGACAGCGGTCGGGCTCGCGCGGTGATTTGCCGGGGTCGGCTCGTGCGAATACCACAGGGTGAAGGCCACGGCCGCGACAGCAACGACCGCGACGGCGGCAAACGACTTCCGTATCGTCCTCATGGCAACAACTCCTGCGTTCGCACGGCCCGCCAAACCGGCAAAGGCCGCGATGGCGACCGCCCGGCCGGCAAGGCGCCCGCGCAACTGCGCAAGGCCTCGCTTCGTGCGCGCGCGCACCGTCTCGACCGGCACGCCCTGCCGCCGCGCGACCTCGCGTGGCGGGAGCGACTCGAAGTAGCGGAGGAGCACAGTGGAGCGGTACGGCTCTTCCAAGGCGAGGACCGCGTCGACCACTGCACGGTGGATCTCGGCATCCGCGACGACGTCCGCGGTCGAGCGGACCGGTATCGGCCGGGCTGCGCTCTCCTCGCGTCCGGAACGGCGGGTGTCCCGCCTGCGCTCCGCCGCCGCCTCCCGCCGGAGGATCGTGGCGAGCCACGCGCGTGGATGCCTCAGCACCGGCGGGGAGCTCTTCAACGCGGTCAGCCACACCCGCTGCTCAAGGTCGTCCGACCTCGCCTCATCGCTCACGAGGCTCCGTGCAAGCGCACGCACCCACGCGCGCTGGGCAAGCAGCGTTTCAACGGGGAAGTCGGGCTGTCGCGAGTTCAAGGCGTCTGATTCTAGAGAGTGCGCCGATCCGGAAACCGGTGCAGGTACGGCGACCGCGGACCCGCCGGATGCGCATCTTGCGCATCTCTTTGGACTTGTGGCCGGTCGTTGCTCCCGGATACCGGGGTCCAGGGGGCACCAAGAGGCGGCCGCGCTACACCCGGATCATGCGGCACGCCACGCCGGCGAACGGCGCCGGCGGCTGGGGGTCGCTCGTTCCCGGCCGATCGCGCGACGCATTTGCCCCGCTTGGGGCCGGCGAAGGGGGGTTGGCGACACCCGACCCTCGCATCGGTTCTCCGCCTCCGCTGGGCGAGCGGTCCCTCGACACACGGGTGCATGTTCGGAACGAGGATCCCGGAACCAATTCACTGAACGTGTCGAGCCCCGACCCGACGACCCTTGGTCGTCGCAGCCTTTCCTCGATCTTCGGGCCGCCCGACGGATGTGAACACCGTCCTCGCCCGGCGCGCGGGAGACCGGGCGGGATCCCGGATCTGTTGCCGTGCAGCGGAATCGCTGTCCGCGCGAACATCACCTGCGGTCGCGGATCCGCACGCACCTGCGTGTCACACTTCGCTCGCGGCCGCATGGTCTTTCATTTGCTCCCCCTGTCCCGTCGGCGCCGGGCAACCCCCGGGCGGCTTGCGAGAGAGGTCCGCTTGGCACGTGTTGTCCCAGGGCCAGGGAGGTAGGGGACAATGCGAACGCGAGTTCTTCTGGTTCCGGGTTTCCTGGCCGCCATCCTCGGCGGCTGCGGCGGAGATGGCGGGGGCACGAGCAACCAATCCGGTTTGCCGACGCTCGGCGCCCTCTGGCAGTTGGTGCAGGACTCGACGGCGCCGGACGGCGACGCCGACTACCTGCCGGACGACGTCGAGATTCTCGTCGGCACGAACCCCGGGGACCGGGACACCGACCACGACGGCCTGCCCGACAACTACGAGATCTTCGGCAGCGGGTACTACGACGCCAACGACTTCGTGCCGGACATTGACGACGATGGCTTCGTGGCGCCCGTCGATGCGGACGACGATCACGACGGCCGGAACGACGGCGAGGTGATGGACACGGACAAGGACGGCGTCGCCAACTACCTCGAGTACTACGGCTACACCTACGACTGGATGACCGGGCAGTTCGTCCTGTGGGACGGGGATCCGGATGTCGAGCACTGGAACACCGACCCGCTCCAGCGCTCCACGGACCAGGATGCCTTTCCGGACGGCATGGAGGTGTCGGAGGCCATCATGGACGTCTCCGTCCAGAGTCCGGGCGACGACCCTTGCGTGCCTGCCTACCCCAACATCGTCATCCAGCTGATGACGTACGCCGTGACGCTCAACGAGGAGATCACCTACACCGACGGCGGCTCGCTCGCGAAGGGGACCAGCTGGAACCGCGAGACCGTGCAGACCTCATCCCGGTCGAGCGAGTTCAACTGGGAGGTCGGCGTTCAGACGAAGATCGGCATGTCCGCGGCCGGCCCCAGCGGGGAGGTCTCCACGCACTACGACTTCGGTGGCGCCTACACGAACACCCAGACGACGAGCACGGCCGTCAGCACGGGCGGCTCGGTGCTCGACGAGCAGAACTGGTCGCGCGCCCGATCGCTGAACCCGACGGAGGCCGCCCGGATCAAGCTCTGCCTCAAGGTCCACAACTACGGAACGGCGAGCGCGAGCAACATCATCCCGACGATGACCCTCCGCATCGGCGGGATCAACGTCGCCACGTTCGAGCCGGGGAACGCGCAGATCAACACGCTCGTACCCGGCGGGACCTACCCGCCCGAGCCGAACGTCTACTGGGTGGTCGATTCGATCGACACGGGCGCCGGCATCACCCCGCTCACGATCACGATGGACGAGCTTCGCGCGCTCGAGCGCGGCGCCCCCGTCAGCATCACCGTCACCCAGCTCCTGGCGGACGTGATGCTCGCGAGCGACACGCAGGGGTGGATCTCCGCGGGCGACGCCAACGAGTACCTGGCGCGGTGCGACGCGGTCAGCGCGAACATCCGCGTGGAGGTCGCGGACGGCAGCTTCGTCCACTACCTCGTGTATGCCGACGACGCGCCCTCGGCGCCCCGCAGGACCCTAGGAGACGCGCTCCGCTGCATCGGGATGGACGAGAACGGGTCGCTCCTCTATCGCGACATCACGGGCGCGCCCGCCCTCACGTCCCTCGCCGGATACCGGTTCGTCTTCGACCGCGAGACCCTGCTCGCGAACGGCTGGGACCTCTCGACGCAACCCATCACGCCCCCGTCGGAAGGGTTCACGGTGGCCGACACCGTGCTCGGCCCCGACACGGTCCTCTTCGTGAAGTCGCCCCGGGAGATCTCGGACACGGGGCCCACCATCTACTACGCGAACGCGGACGCGCAGACGATGGAGGTGACGCTCTGCGCGAGCGACTACCAGGGGATCGCCTCGGTGCTCTTCCTCGACAAGGACTACGACGAGAGCAACCCCGGGGAGAGTCCTCCCCTGCAGATGATCGAGGAGATCCCGGACTCCGGGTTCTACTTCCTGATCGTCCCCGACGCCGGCTACGTGTTCGACGGCACGGAGAGGGTGGTCGTCAAGAACCTCATCGACCAGGAAGCGGAGCGGTCGGTCGATCTCGTCTACTACGAGCAGCCCCCGCAGCCGGAGCTGCCGGTCTTCAACTCCGTCCGGCTCGACATCTCTTCGGACCCGCCGACGATCTACGCGAACGTGACGAGTCCGAACCCCATCTTCCCCATCAAGTGGGTCAAGGCGTATCATCCCGTGCTCGACAAGGGCTTCGTCGAACTGGGCGCGCCCCTGAACTCCTACGAGGACCCGGACGGGTGGATCGCCGACCTGCCGGCCGGTTGGGGGTTCACGAACCTGAAGCTCGTCGCCTACACCGCGCCGGGCTGCTGGTCGGAAATCACCCTGACGGCCGAAAACGTGACCAACCAGTTCGTGACGTCCGGCACGGTCACGATGTACGGCGAGTTCGACTGGACCGGCGCCGACGAATGGATCACCTCGCACCTGGACTTCGACACCGGCGCGTACTACCAGAGCGGGTGGCACGGCTCTGCGTGGATGCCCAGCGGCACGGCATACGACATCTCGCTCTTCGCCACGCAGGCCGGCAGCAACATGTGGTGGATCCGCTTCAGGCAGCCCCACGTGCTCATCGACGAGCAGCTGTACGACTTCAACCAGATCGACCCGGCCTTCATCGAGGCTGCGTTCACCACCGTCGTGAACGACGCGGGCGACTACCAGTACAACGACCAGGACACGATCTTCGTCCTCCGATCGGACGAGGGCCACCTCGTCAAGGTGAAGATCACGAAGATCTCCAACAGCGACAAGGGCTGGCCGTCGGAGTACCACCGCAGGTGGATGATCGTCCAGTACGTCGTCTACGAACCCAATCCGTAATCCCGTCCGCTACCAAGGCGCCCCCGGCCCCCCGGGGGCGCCGCGGTCGGTCCTCCCGCCGGCGCCCGCGCGTCGGCGGGCTCCGTCCCCGAAGCCCCTCCCGTTCAACCCGCGGTGTGTCGCGCTTCCTCCTCGTTGCGATGCAGGGGAGGGGGGAAGGCTCGGAACGTGGTCGCGTCGCCGGGAACCACGGTGCCGGGCGGGCGGCGCGGGGGCGTGCCCTACGCCCGGATCACGCGACACGGCAGGCCCGCGAACGGGCGCGGCGAGGGGGCGCTCACCGCGACGTACATCCCGGCCGCGACCGCGTCGACGAGCGGCTGCGGGTCCTCGTCCTCCGGCCAGCGCGCGACGCACACCACGTCGGGGTCCATCGCCAGCGCCATGTCCAGCGCCGGCACGCACGCCGCCACCTCGGGCACCGGCAGGTCCACCGACACGCACTTCATGCGCGTCGCGTCGAACGCCGCAAGCGCCGCGCGCAGCGGCGCGTCCAGGTCCGCGTGCCGCCCGCCGTGCACGACGAGCAGCCCCGGCCGGCCCTCGCGCCAAGCGCGCGCCTCCTTGGGCTCGGGCCCCGGCTCCGCCGAGAGCCACGCGACCGCCGCGGTGCCGTCCCCCGTCGGCGCCGTCGAGACGCGCACGAGGCGGTTCCGCCAGAGGAACGAGCCCTCCCCCGCGCCCCCTTCGATTCCGGCGAGCCGGGCGAGCGCCTCGGCGAGGCCCGTTGCATCCGCCTCGAAACCCTCGGAAAGCCGCCCGCCAGCCCGCAGCCGCACGCGCGACGGCGGCTCCAGGTGGATCGCGCGCGCGTCGCCGGCGTTCGCGAGGAGCCCGTCGACCTGGCCCTCCGGCAGCGACCGGGGCTCGAGCACGCGCCCCTCGAGGCCCGCCGCCGCGTTCCGCGCCGCCGCGCCCAATTCGCCGCGCTGCTCGCCCGAGCGCAGGATCCCGACGATTTCGGGGCCAAACGTGTCCGTGCGCCGCGCCATCGCGTCCGCGAGGCTCGACCCGCGGAAGAGGTCCTCCACGACGTCCGAGACCGCCTCCTGGAGCGCGTTGCCGACCTCCGCGCTCGCGAGCTCGAGCGCCTCGGTCAAGGGCACGCCGGAGTCGTAGAGGTGCGCGAACTTCCGGAGCAGGACGATCTGGCTTTCGCGGAGGTCCATGCACCCCCGATTATCCACCCCAGGGGGTTAGACTTCAGCCCCGATGGCGGCTGCGGTCCTCTGCCAGGGGTTGAAAAAGCGCTACGGTCCCCACGAGGCGCTCCGGGGCCTCGATCTCGAGGTGCCCGAGGGCGCCCTCTTCGGCTTCCTCGGCCCGAACGGCGCGGGGAAGTCGACGACGCTTCGCATCCTCGCGGGGCTCGTCCGCTCCGACGCCGGCCGCGCGGAGCTGCACGGCGTCGACGTGCGCCGCCACGTCGCCGCCGCCGCGAGGACGACCTTCCTCATCGAGAACGCCGTCTTCCCGCCGCACCTGAGCGCGCGCGAGACGCTCGCCCGCGCGGCGTCGCTCATGCGCGTGCCCGCGGACGAGGCGCAGCTCGCGCGCGTCGGCCTCGGCCACGCCCGCGACCGGAAAACCGGCGGCTTCTCGCACGGCATGCGCCAGCGGCTCGGCCTCGCGTGCGCGCTCCTCGGCGAGCCCGACCTGCTCGTGCTCGACGAGCCGCAGAACGGCCTCGACCCGCAGGGCCTCCGCACGATCCGCGAGATCCTGCGCGAGGAGAACGCGCGCGGCGCGACCGTGCTCGTGTCGGTCCACCGGCTCGCCGAGGTCGAGGGCCTCTGCACGCACGCGGCGCTGATCGTCTCAGGGCGCGCGGTGCGCGCGGGGCCCGTCGACCGCCTCCTCGCGGACGGCGAGCCGCGCTACCGGATCGCGGTGAGCGACCCCGGCGCCGCGCGGAGCGCGATCGGCGTGCCGTGCGAGGTCGTCGACGGCGCGCTCGTCTTCCCGGCGGACGCGGAGCGGGCGGCGGCGGCGGCCGAGGCGTGCGTCCGCGCCGGGGTGAGAGTCTTTCTCCTGGAGCCCATCCGGCGGACGCTCGATGGGCTCTACCTGGACGAGGTGGGGGGGGCCGGGGGGCCGTGACGGGGTTCCTCGCCACGTTCCGCGCCGAGGCGCGCGACCTCTTCCGCCACCCGCTCGCGTGGGCGGGGATCGTCGCGTCCGCCGCGGCGGCCTTCATCTTCGCCCGCTACGCCCCCCACCGCGACAACGGCTACACGGTCTACGGCGCGGCGCTCCACGCCGGCGCGCAGATCGCGGGCTTCTTCCTGCTCGGGCTCTCGGCGATCTCGATCTCGGGAGAGCGGGCGCGCGGCACCGTGCGCTTCCTGCTGCCGCGGCCGGTCGCACGGCCGGCGTTCGTGCTCGGGAAGGCGACCGCGCTCGCGGCGCTCGCGCTCGCGTTCGTCGCGGCGACGGCCGGCGTGGCGTGGGCCGGCGCGCGCGACGGGGGGTTCTCGGACGTCAAGGCGGAGGCGCCGCCGGGCGAGGACGAGGACGGGTTCCACTACGTCGAGGAGGAGGTGGTCGACCCCGCGTTCCTCGCGGCCACGATGCGTCGCCGGGTGGCGCTGGCCACGCTCCTCGTCCTCCCCGCGCTCCTGACCGCCACGGGGCTGGGCCTCCTCGTCTCCTCGGTGCTCGCGTCGCCCGCCGCCGCCGTCCTCGTCGCGATCGGCGTCGCGCTGCCGCTCAACTACCTCCCCGAGGTGATGGGCCTCGCCCCGGGGGCGGCGCGGACCCTGCCCTTCCGGGCCGCGTCCGACTACCTGGGGAGCCTCGTCGACTTCGGCCGCCACCTCTCGACGGCGGAGTGGCCGCACTACGGCGCCCTCCACCTGCTGGGGGCGCTGATCGCCGGGATCGGGCTCCCGCTCCTCGGCGCCGTCTTTTTCAGTCGCGTCGACCTGACCGACTAACCTGTCTGGGTGCCGTCGGTACTCCCGGTCCTCCTCCTCCTCGGCGGGATCTCGATCTCGCCCGTCGACCTCGGCGCCCCGGTCGTCGACGTGCGCGTCGCGGACGTCGACAGCGACGGCACGGAGGACGTCGTCGCGCTCACGGCGACCGAGCTGATCCTCCTCCGGGGCGGGAAGCTGCCGGCGATCCGGCGGGGCGCGCCGCCGCTGACGATCGTCGGGAAGGGGCTCCTCGCGGTGGTCCGCGAGGGACATTGCCGGATCGTCGCCGACCCGTTCGGCGCATGGAACGAGGGGGCTCCGGGGGCCGGGTCGCTGCTCGGGCTCCTGGGCCGCGGCGCGCCCGCGCTCCTCCTCTCGCCCGGCGACCTCGACGGCGACGGGAAGGACGATCCGCTCCTCTGCGGGCCGACCGGATACGAGACGCCGGTGGGCCTCGTGCCCTTCGTCCCCGGCGCCACGATGGACATCGCGCGGAACGAGTCGTTCGCGATCGAGTACCGGATCCCGCTCCCGACCGTCGGCAACTGGTCGGGCTCGGCGAAGGAGCTCGTGCTCTTCGACGACGAGGCCGTGCGCTCCTTCCGGGGCACCGAGGAGACGGACCGGACGCCGCTTCCCCTCCCCCAGCGGAACGAGGCGGCGGCCTCGATCCGGAGGAACCAGGTGTTCCTGCGCGACGTGGACGGCGACGGCCGCCTCGACCTGCTCGTGGTCGTCGCGTCGGGCGAGACGCAGCTCTTCGCGAAGTTCGAGGCGACCGCGCGCCTCTTCCGCGGCGGGCACGTCTACGACGCGGCGAGCAGGAGCTTCTTCCGGCCCGTGTCGTTCCTGAAGGTCGCGGGCGTGCTGCTCGAGGCCGCGCTCGTCGACGTCGACGGCGACAAGGACCTGGACCTCGTCCTCTGCACGATCGACGTGTCGATCTTCGCCGCGGCGCGCGCGACCGCGCCGGCGACGTACCACGTCTTCCGGTGGGACGCGGACGGCTACGAGAGAAAGCCCGTGTGGACGCTCGAGGACGAGGTGCCGCTCTCCGCCTTCCAGGAGGAGCCCGAGCCCCCGGTCCGCTTCCTGCCCGACTACGACCGCGACGGCAGGCCCGCGGCGCTCTCGATCGGCGAGGAGGTGTGCGTGCTCCTGCACGACGGCAAGGGCTTCGTCCCGGGCCCCGCCGTGCGGTCGCCCGGCGCGAAAAGGCCCGCTTTCGGGGAGCAGCGCGCCGCGGTCCCCTACGCGCAGGGCGTGGTCGTCGTGGAGGGCGGGAAGTGATGCGCCGGCTCGCGCGCCTCGTGCGCGGTGCGCTCGCCGGGCTCCGTGCGCGTGCCGCGCTCCGCGCGCTCGCCGCCCCCGGAACCCCCCTTCTTCTCCTCGCGGCCAGCGCCGCCGCCGCGCCGGACCTGCTCGAGCTCTCCTGCCCGCCGCAGATCTCCTATCGCGTCTACCGCGACCTCGACCACGACGGCATGGAGGACCTGATCGCCGTCGGCGAGCGCGAGGCGTGGCTCTGGCACGGCCGGGCGCGCCCCGGGAAGGAGCCCGACGCGAAGCTCGTGATGCCCCAGGGCGCGGCGCTCTTCGACGTGGGCCCCGACGACGCGAAGGAGCAGGCGTTCGTTGTGCGCACCGCGCAGGGGTACTTCGCGCTACGCCCCGGCGCCGAACCCGAGGCGCTGCCGCACCCGTCGGGACCCGGCTTGCCGCTCGCGCCCGCGAACCTCCTCTGGCGCGCGTTCTTCGGCGACTTCGACGGCGACGGGAAGACGGACTTCCTCGACGTCTCGCTCGCCGGGTACACGATCGCGTTCGCGAAGGGCGGCGCGGTGCGGATCCCGCCGCTACTCCTCGAGACCGCGGCGACGCGCGCGGTCGCGGCGTCGGGGAAGCTCGTCGCGCGCTACGCGCTGGGCGACTGGGAGTACGGCGACTTCGACGGCGACGGGTTCGGCGACTTCGCCGTGCTCGAGAGCGACGGGCTCCGCATCTACCCGGGCCTCGCGGCGGGCGGGTTCGATCCCGCGCACGCGAGCGAGGTGACGCTCCCGGACGCGGCGGAGGCGGACCTCTGGTTCCGCGACTTCAACGGCGACGGCATGACCGACGTCCTCGCGATCCGCGGGCACGACGGCGTCGCGTCCCTGCTCCTCGCCGGCGAGGGGAAGGGCCTCACCGCCGCGACGCGGCTCGGCTTCACCGTGCCCGGCGAGCTGCGCTCCCCGGTCGTCGCGGACCTCGACGGCGACGGGAGGCTCGACCTCGCGCTCCCCTACACCGCGCGACCGTCGATCGAGGCGGCCGTGCGGGCGATCGCCCGCGGCGAGGCGATCGTCAAGGTGCCGGTGTTCCTCAACCGGGGCGGGCGCGCCTGCTTCGCGCCGCGCGCGGACGCGCAGTTCGCGTTCCCGGCGCGGCTGCGGATCGCCGCCGACTCGGCCGGACGGATCCGGATCGGCGGGCTCATCGTCGTCGAGCACGGCGCAGACGTGGACGGCGACGGCCGGACCGACCTCGTGGCGTCGATCGGGCCCGCGGAGCTCGGGATCTTCCGCGGCGTCCCGGAGGGCCTCTTCGAGAAGGAGCCGTGGAGGAGGGTCCCCATCCCCGACTGCTCCGACTACGAGGCCGTCTACACGGCTGCCGCGCGGCTCAACGGCGACGCCGCGTCGGATATCATCCTTCACTACGCGGGGGCCGGCCGGCGCCCCGACCGCCTCTTCCTCCTGCTCAGCGGGAAGGAATAGGAGGGCCCGCGCGTCCGAACCGTGATGCCCCATGCCAGACGACCGGGCCCCCCCGGGGTCCCCCGCCCGCGAGAGCGCGGCGTGGCGCTCGTGCTCGTGCTGGTGCTGCTCCCGCTCGTCGCGGTCATCATGACCGAGCTCTCCTTCGAGACGACGATCGGGGACCGGCTGGCGCGGAACGCGCTCGCGAACGAGCAGTTCAAGGCGGCGATCCTCGCACGCGTCCGGCAGATGCGGCTGCGGCTCGCGCGCGACCTGAAGGACGACGAGAAGGACGCGGCGCAGGGCAAGGCGTACGACTACTACGGCGACGTCTGGGGCCCGGACGCCGAGGGCGGGGGCACCGCCGTCATGGTCTCGAAGGGCGACGAGGAGAGGGGCGACGCCATCTCGCTCTACACGGAGGTGCTCGACGAGCAGGGCAAGTTCAACCTGAACCTGCTCACCCACAAGGACCCGCAGCGCGCCGCCCGCGCGCTCGAGACGTTCAAGAACCTGCTCAACTTCTTCCGCGACACGCGCTTCGGGGATGCCGTCGAGGAGAGCGACTACGACGTCGACGAGCGCGAGGCGGCGGAGATCGGCGACGCGGTCGCGAAGTTCCTGCGGAACGAGGAGCGGGACACGCGCGTGCGCCGACCCGAGCTTCCCGACCCGGCCACCGACATGAAAGCCGGCATGCTGACGGTGCGCGACCTCATCTTCTCCCATCCGCTGTTCCAGGAGAAGCGGCTGCTCGACCGGTTCACGGACGTGAAGTCCGGGCAGGTGATGCCGAGCCTCGAGGACTTCGTCACGATCTACGGCGACGGCAAGGTGAACGCGAACACCGCGCCGATCCAGGTGCTCCGCGCGATGTTCAAGGAGGAGGAGGGGCAGCGGGACGTGGCGGAGGAGATCCTCCACGGCCGGGGCGGGTTCCTGGGCAACGACGACGACGACCAGGAGAAGAAGAAGGAGACGATCGACGAGCGGCGCAAGGCGAAGGAGGAGGGGGTCTCGGAGGACGAGGAGGAGGTGGCGGCCTACAAGAGCATGAACGACCTGCAGAAGATCGAGAAGCTCGGGGACGGCCAGTTCACGCGGAGGAACGACATCGACGTGAACCGCGACTTCACGATCCGCTCGAACTTCTTCCGGCTGGTCGTCACCGCGCGACGCGAGAACTTCCTCCGCCGGCAGGTCGTGGTGCTCGAGCGGCATTCCGAGGGCTGCCTGACCTGGGCGGCCGAGGTCCGCCTGACCGACCTCACCGACCTCCCCGAAAACTCCATGGCTCAGTAGGGCGTACCGAGTACGCCCATCGCCGCCCGCAAGTCGTGGCGAGCGCATGGTTTAGACGCGGAGGATGCGGACTCCGGTGTCCGCATCTGGCCTGGCGCGAGGCGGCCGCCGGATGACCGTCCGGTTGCCCCCTGCACCCCCCTGCCCCCGACGCCCCCTCACCTCCTAAACCGGGGCCGTTAGGGCGCCGATAGGGACGCGGGGACCTCCTCTCTGGCTGGGGGGGGGTCTGCCATTGCGCCCATGGCTAGGGTGGTCAACACGGACGAGATCGCGAAGCAGCTCGCGCAGCGGCTCGGCATCCGCGAGGCGGAGGCCAAGCACATGCTGAGCGAGATGTGCTCGTGCCTCCGCGACTCGCTCGCGGCGGGGCGCCCCGTCGAGCTGGGCGATCTCATCAGCCTGACCATCGAGGGCCGGCCCGAGCTGCGGGAGGACGAGTCGGGCGGCTTTTCCGCGTACGCCCCCACCCGCCGCGCGCTGGCGGCGGCCGCCGTGGGCGCGCTGAAGACGGAGCTCGAGAGGGCTACGCAGGCGCCGATCCTCTACGTCGCCCGCGGGAGCGGCGCCTTCCGGGAGGTCCTCGCCGACCATTTCGGCCGGCGCGGCTGGAAGCTCGTCCACGCGAAGGACGGCCACGAGGCGACGGCCCGGCTCGACCGCTCGCCGCCCGCCGCGGTGATCTGCGAGTGCAGCGCGGAGGGCTGGAGCGACCTCGTCCGCGAACTCAAGGGCAACCCCCACACCAACTGGATCCCGATCGTCGGCATCCGGACCCAGGGCGCCGCGGACGACGTCGTCCACCGCCTGACCGTGCTCCCGGACCTCATCGTGGAGGAGCCGTTCGAGTTCACGGACTTCATCCGGACGGCCGCGTCGGAGATCGCCGAACGCGTGACCGCCGCCCAGCACGACCTCCGCGAGCTCCACATCGAGATGCCCGGGACGCAGACGGCGCGGCGCGAAGCGTGCGACCTGATCGAGGAGGTCCTCTTCCGCTGCGGCCAGCCGGAGGAGTTCTGCCGCGCGGCGAAGGGCGCGCTCGGCGAGGCGCTCGACAACGCGGCGCGCCACGGCCACCGCCACGTCGAGTGCTGCACGATCGAGCTCAGGATGATCCTCGACCCGCGGCGCCTCGTGCTCGCGGTGCGCGACAGCGGCGAGGGGTTCAACCACGCCGCGGCGCTCTCCGCGGTGCGCGGGATCGCGAACCGCGCGAGCCAGGACCCGCTCGCGCGCGCGGCGGCCGCGCTCAAGAGCCGTCGCGGCGACGCGAAGGAGGGCGGCCTCGGTCGCATGCTGAAGCTCGTCGACCGCGTCGAGTTCAACCGCATCGGGAACGAGGTCGTGCTGACCAAGTTCCTGC
>DASUGR010000021.1:0-3683 GCA_036273915.1 Planctomycetota bacterium
CCTGGCAGCAGACCGACCGCGAGACGACCGCGCGCGAGGACAAGAGGAACCACGCGAAGGGCATCCGGAGGCTCTGGGCCCCGAAGGACGTGATGAGAACGATCTCGGCCGCGATCGTCTCGGCGCAGCGCTGGTCGGAGAGCAGCGGCCGGAAGATCGACGCGGCGGAGGCGCTCGTGCTCATCGCCGGGCACTTCGAGAAGACCTGGTCGAAGATGCGGGGAAAGCACCGCACGAAGGCGCGCGCGGCCGTGTTCCGGCGCACGCGGGGCCGCTGCTCGGTGCCCACCTGCTCCCTTCCCGGCCGTCACGTCCACCACATCCGGTACCGCTCGCGCGGCGGCACGGACGCCCCGGAGGAGACGACGCTCCTCTGCATCCCGCACCACCTGCGCGGGGTCCACATGGGCTACCTGACGATCGAGGGCCGCGCCGGCGAGCGGCTCGTCTGGCGCTTCCGCAACGGAGAGATCTGGATCACCGAGGGCGACGACGACGTGCGGCGTGCGCGTCCGCCGGCCGACCCGGCCGCAGCCGGCCGCGTGTCAGAGCGCGGTCCGCCGGCGTACGGCGTGGGGGTGGCCGCATGAGCCCGGGAACGCGCCGGCCCCCGGAGCCCCCTCGCTTCCAATTAGAATGGGCAGGTGTCGCTGGCCGCGTTGCTCCTCCTCCTCATCGCCCAGGCGCCCGGCGAGGAGATCGATTTCGGCACCACCACCGCGCGGCGCGTGAAGCTGCTGCGCCATGAGAACTCCGGCGTCCGGCGGCACGCCGCCGAATTGCTCGCCTACGCGCCCCCCGACGAGGCCATCGCCGCGCTGCTCGTCGCGCTCGAGGACCCGATCCCCTACGTCCGCGTCGCCGTCGCCAGGGCGCTCGAGGCCATGGCCGACGAGCGCGCCGTCCCCATCCTCGCCGCGCGCCTCGAGGAGGAGCGCGCGCCCGAGGTCCTCGTCGCGCTGCTGCTCGCCATGGGCCGCTGCGGCAAGCCCTACGTCGCACGGCGCGTCCTGCCCTTCCTCGAGCACCCGGCCCGCGACGTCCGCGCGGCCGCCGCCGTCGCCCTGGGCCACATCGGCGACGCCGGCCAGCGCGACGCGCTCTGGGCCGCGCTGCGCTTCGCCCCCGACGACCCCACGTTCGGCGTCCGCTGCTCGGTCCTCGACGCCTTCGTGAGTCTCGGCTGGAAGGAGGACGTGCGGCAGGCGCTCACGGAACTCGACGCCGCGGGCGCCCGCCGGCACTGGGAGGCGCGCGGCCGGATGCTCCTCGCGATCGGCGCCGCCGGGATCGCCGAGCGGGCGGACTGGGCCCGGGCGGACCTCGCGTCGGAGGATCCGCGCATCGTCGCGGCCGCCGCCGACGCTCTCGCGCGGCTCGGCGCCACGGACGAGGTGTTCCGCTGCCTCGGCCATGCGTCCCCCACGGTCCGCCGCGCCGCCCTCTTCGCGCTCGACGAGTGCGGCGACCCGCGCGCCCTCGAGAAGGCGCTCGTGCTGGTGCGCGAGGACCCCGACGTGAACGTCCGCTTCGAGGCGGTCCTCGTCCTCGACCACCGGGACCACCCGGACGCCGACGTCTACCTCGTCGACGCGCTCAAGGCGCGCGATCCGGTGATCTGGATCACCTCGCTGGCGGCGCTCGAAAGGAGACACGACCGCTCCTTCGGCCGCAACCCGGAGGCGTGGGCGGAGTTCCTGAAGGCGAAGTGAGGCGGGGGGGGTCCGGGGGCCCCTGAAAACGCGGCTATAATCCGCGCACCCCGGAGGAACTTTGGAAATGCACCGACCGACGGCCGCCCTCACGCTCGCGCTGCTCATGGCGGCCGCGGCGCCGGGGACCACCCTGTCCCGCGAGACGACCGCCCAGCTCGTCGCCGGCGCGGAGCGCGTCTGCTGCGCCGCCGTGGACAACGTCGAGGCCCGGCGCGACCCGCGCTCGGGCTTCGTCTTCACGCACGTCCGCCTGCGCCTCCTCGAGGACATGAAGGGCTCGGGCGAGGGAACCGTGATCGAGCTCCGGCTCCCCGGCGGACGCGCGGACCGTGTCGAGACCGTTGCCGCCGGGATGCCGCGCTTCGAGGTCGGGAAGGAGGCCGTGCTCCTCCTCGGGCGGAAGAACGCGGACGGGTTCCCGGTCGTCCTCCAGGCCGCCGGCGGCGTCCTGCCGCTCAGCAAGGACGCGGACGGGCGCCGGTGCCTCGGGTGCACGGTCACGGGCATGAAGGAGCTCGAGGGCGATGCCGCGGTGACCCTGGACGCGTTCCGGTCCGCGGTGAAGCGCATCGTCAGGGAGCAGCAGGAGAAGGCCTCCCGATGAAGCGGCCGGGCCTCGCGCTCCTCGCCTTCGGCCTCCTCGCGACCGCGGCCGGCGCGTTCCTCGTCTCCAACTCGCCGGTCGGGAGCCGGTACGTGTTCGAGTCCGTGCCGCTGAGCCGCCGCCCGATCGACTTCACCGTCGACACCGAGCCCGTCCCGAACGTGACGAACCCCCTCGGAATCGTGCAGGATCTCATGGACCAGTGGAACGCGGTCCCGGAGGCCGACGACCCCTTCGGCGTCGCGACGGCGGGCGGCCCCTACAACGGCGCGACCGTCGGCAGCACGTTCGGGACGTTCACGAACGCCAAGTACGAGGTCGCCTGGGACGACAACGGCGACATCCTCGCCTTCTTCGGCCTCGCGCCGAACGTGCTCGGCATCACGCTCAAGAGCGTGGACACGGGCGACGGCCAGATCCTCGACCTGCTCGTCGTCATCAACACGGAGCCGGCGGCGCTGGTCGCGCCCGGGACCGGCGCGACCACGGAGGAGCTCTTCCGCTCCACGCTGGTCCACGAGCTCGGCCACGCGACCGGCCTCGCGCACACGCCGGTCGGCATGGTCAACACGGGGACCTTCGGCCTCGTGCCCGCCGCGCCGGTCCAGATCCCGACGATGTTCCCCTTCCGCCTCCCCGCCCAGCCGCAGGAGGGCGTGACGATCGAGCAGGACGACCGCTCGGGGCTCGTCGACATCTATCCGGCGGACACGAGCGGGCTCGGGTCGATCTCGGGTCACGTGCGCGGCGCCTCCGGCGCGGGCGTGAACGCGATCGCGGTCCGCGCCATCGGGCCGTTCGGCGTGGGGGAGGACCACGTCGGCGTCCTCACCGACGAGGACCGGAAGGGGCTCGGAGCCTTCCGGATCCGCCACCTGCCGCCCGGCGCCTACCGGGTCGTGGTCGAGGCGGTCAACGGGCGCGCGTCCGTGAACGGCACCACGCTCGCGAGCAACACGGGCTCGCTCGGCACGGACCCGTTCGCCTATGCGGGCGACGAGCTCTGGCAGCCGGGCGACACCTACGACCCGGCGGACGACGTCCGAACGGACTTCGCGCTCGTCCAGGTGCGCGCGGGGCGCGACACGGGGGCCGTCGAGTTCGTGCTGAACGCCCGTCCCCTCGTGTCGCCCGTCAACGACTCCTTCGCGAACGGCGACGAGCAGCTCGGCGACGCCACCAACGGCTTCCACTTCGTCGACTACTACGTCTTCGCCGGCACGTCGGGGGACGCCGTGACGCTCACGGCGACGGGCAGCGGCACCGTTCCGCAGCTGCGGCTCCTGAAGCCGTCGGATCTCTCGGTCGCCGCGCAGGACCTGCCGCTCACCGGCAACGCGTCGATCGCGCTCACGCTGCCGGAG
>DASUGR010000022.1:0-35380 GCA_036273915.1 Planctomycetota bacterium
CTGCGCGCCGCGCACGCCCGCTCCGTAGCGCAGGTACTTCCGCGCTGCGGCGGACGCCTCGCCGCTCCCGGGCTGCGTGGCGCGCACGAGGCGCGCGGCGTAGCGGACGAGCGGCTCCGCGACGGGCACGCGCCGCACGAAGTCCAGGAGCGCGAGGAGCCCCTTGCCGTCCAGCACGGGATGCGGCTCGGGCGCCGAGGCGCCGGTCGTCGCCTCGACGATCCGGACGAGCGTCGCCTCGTCGGGGTCGGGCACGAGGATCTTGAAGAGGAAGCGGTCGAGCTGCGCCTCGGGCAGTGGGTAGGTGCCCTCCATCTCGATCGGGTTCTCGGTCGCGAGCACGAAGAAGGGCGGCTCGATCGGGTGCCGGACGCCCGCGACCGTGACCGCGCACTCCTGCATCGCCTCGAGGAGCGCGCTCTGCGTCTTCGGCGTCGCGCGGTTGATCTCGTCGGCGAGGACGATGTTGCCGAAGATCGGACCCGGCTGGAACTGGAACCCCTTGCCCCCGTCGGCGCCCTCGACGATCACGTTGGTCCCCGTGACGTCCGCCGGCATGAGGTCGGGCGTGAACTGGATCCGCGAGAAGGAGAGCCGGAGCGAGCGGGCGAGCGTCCGCACGAGCAGCGTCTTCCCGAGCCCCGGCGCCCCCTCGAGCAGCGCGTGGCCCCCCGCGAGGAGGCACACGAGGATCTCGTGAACGACCCGGTCCTGGCCGACGATGACCCGCCGGATCTCGCCCTGGAGATCACGGGTCGCTTCCTGGAAACGGGCCAGATCCCGCTCGAGGTCCATGCGGATAGCCGTTTTAACGGATCGGCCGCCGGTTGGGGGAGTGTGGGTAAGAAAATCTTCCGGAAGGCGGGGCCCCGGATCACCCCAAGCGGTAAAAATGCATACCCGTATGGCGCGGCTGGAAATCCGGGGCCAAGGCACCTGCTCGGTCGTCGAGCTGGGCCCCGACCCCGTGCCCCTCGGCTACGACACAAATGGACGGGCGGCCTGGGGCCGCCGGGTCGCCCGCCAGGTCGCGGAGATCTCCGGGAACGTCCTCCGGACACCGGGCGGCGAGCGCAGGCTCCAGCCCGGGGAGCGGGCGCAAGTGGAGGACCTCGAGATCGTCTTCCACGCCGGCGAGGCGGATGTGCGCGCGGCGGCGCTCAACGAGATCGGGCGCCTGCTCGGGACCGTCGCGAGCCCGGAAGACCTGGTCGAGCGTGCGCTCGACGCGATGGTGCGCGTCCTGCGCGTGCGCCGGGTCGCGCTCGCGCTGCTCGACGACGACGAGGCGCTCGCCATCCGGAGCTCGCGCGCCGAGGGGATCACGATCAACGCGGCGATCGCGAGGGCCGCCCTCGACGCGGGCGCCGCCATCCTCACGTCGGAGGCCGCGGTCCGCGACGAGCGCGAGGACGAGGTCTCGATCGAGGTCCGGTCGATCCTCTGCGCGCCGCTGCGCGACGAGGGGAGTCCGCTGGGCGTGCTCTACGCGGACAACGAGGGGCGAGCGACGTCCTTCAGCAACGACGAGCTCGATTTCGCCTCGGCGCTCGCCCACCTCACGTCGTTCGCGATGGGCAACGTCGCGCGAACGGAGCGGCTGCGCGAGGAGAACAAGCTGCTGAAGCAGCGGCTCGGCGTTCCCGGCTCGCTCGTCGCGGCATCGCCCGCGATGGAGGAGATCCGCCGCAAGGTGGAGAAGGTCGCCGGGTTCGACGCGACCGTCCTCATCACCGGGGAGAGCGGCGTCGGCAAGGAGATGGTGGCGCGCGAGATCCACGCGCGGAGTGCCCGCCAGGCCGGCCCCTTCGTCGCCGTGAACTGCGCCGCGATCCCCGACACGCTCCTCGAGAGCGAGCTCTTCGGCTACGCGCCCCAGTCGGCGCTCGCCGGCGCCGACCCCAAGGGGCGCGCGGGGAAGTTCGAGCAGGCGGGCGGCGGCGCGATCTTCCTCGACGAGATCGGCGAGATGAAGCAGGAGCTCCAGGCGAAACTCCTGCGCGTGCTGGAGGACAAGCGCGTCGACCGGATCAACGACACGGCCCCGCGCCCCGTCGACGTGCGCATCCTCGTCGCGACGAACCAGAACCTCGGGCGGCTCGTCGCGGACGGCCGGTTCCGCGAGGACCTCTTCTACCGGCTGAACGTCGTCGCGATCGAGGTGCCGCCGCTCCGCAGGCGCCGCGAGGACGTGGCGCCGCTCGCGGAGTTCTTCCTCCGCACCTACCCCGGCCCGGAGGAGCTCCGCAAGGCGCGCCTCTCGAAGGCGGCGGCGCGCGCGCTCGAGGCGTACCACTGGCCCGGCAACGTGCGCGAGCTCCGGAACTGCATCGAGCAGGCGCTGATCCTCGGCGACGGGAAGACGATCCGGCTCGCCGACTTGCCGGCGCAGGTGCGCGCGAGCGCGGGCGGCCCCGCCGAGGAGATCCCGCCGCTCGTCGACGTCGAACGCGAGCACATCGCACGCGTGCTGCGCGCCACCGAGTGGAACAAGGCGCGGAGCGCGCGACTCCTGGGCATCTCCAAGCCGACGCTCTACGACAAGATCCGCACCTACGGCCTCGCACCGGAGTGATGCGGAGCGGCGGCCGCGCGCGACCGGATCCGGGGGGGCTTCGGGGGCCGTCGCCTTGACTCCCGCCCGGGCGCGGCTACGCTTTCCGCCCCATGGCCAAGAACAAGCGCCGGCCCAAGAAGGCCAACCACGGCAAGCGCCCCTGCTCCCACTTCGGTCGCCAGAAGAACGCGATCCGCACGCCGCGGTAGGCTGGCGCGCCCGCCTTCGCGAGGCGCCGGCGTGCGCGCGCCTCGGCCTGGCCGGGGTCGCCGGCCCTCCGCAACCCGGCCCTTCGGGGCGAGGATCTCGGACACGGGCCGCGTATCAGGTCGACCGCCGGGCGACGTAGTACGTGTTGAGCACGTCGTGCGGGAGATGGTGCACGGCCTCGACCCGGAAGCCGGCGGCGAGGAGCATCTCGAGCGCCTTCTCCTCCCCCAACGCCGCCCCGAGGCCCGCGCCGCCCGCGGCAAGCGAGACCGACATGCAGTGCATGCAGGAGATCGTGTAGATGAGCGGGGCGAGCGGGTGCCCGAGGTTGTTGTGGAGGTGGCTCGAGCACCGGATGTCCTGCATCAGGAGCGTCCCGCCGGCGCGCAGCGCGTCCCGCGCGCCCGCGAGGATCGCGTCCGGGCGCGACTGGTCGCGAAGCACGTCGAAGGCAGTCACGAGGTCGAAGGCCTCCCGGTCGGGGATCCCGGCGCAGTCGCGTACCTCGAAACGGAGGTTCCTCGTCCCGCCGCGGTTCGCCTCCATGCGCGCGCTCGCGATGGCGGCGTCCGAGATGTCGTAGCCGGAGAACCGGCTCCTCGGGAAGAGGCGCGCCATCCGGTTGGTGGCCCGCCCGCGCCCGCATCCCACGTCGAGCACGTCGATCCCCGCTTGAAGCTTCCCGAGGAGATCGGGGACGAGGGGGAGGATGGTCGTCTCGAGCGTCGCGACGAGCGTCTGCCCGGTGTCCTCCGCCATCACCTCGTGAAGGCGCGCGTAGCTCCCGTACGGCACGCCGCCGCCGCGGCGGAAGCATCGCACGATCTGGTCCTCGAACGCGGCCAGCAGCGGGATGTACTGCGCGGGGATCGCGAGGTTCGTCCCGAGCCCGGTCAGGAGTTCGGCGCGGTCCGCGGGAAGGTCGTAGCGGCCCGCCGATCCGTCGTAGTCGACGACGCCGCCGGTCACCATCGCCCCGAGCCACTCGCGCACGTACCGCTCCGAGAGCCCCGCGCGATCCGAGATCTCCCGGCTCGTCGCCGGGGAACGCCCGCGCATCGCCTCGAAGAGCCCGGTCCGGTGCCCGACCGAGATCATGAGCGTGAGCGCGCCCCCGTTGAGGATGCCGGTCAACCGTTCGGAGAAGGTCCCGGCCATGGTGCCCGCCATGACCCCCTGAACACGGGGGGACCGTCCCTGCCGCAAGGGACCGCGGGATCCGGGCGCGGGGGCCCCGGAGGATCAGGCGCGCCGGGCGGCGGCTAGAATCTGGCGGCCTTGGCCGAAGGGGACCTGTCTCTCGGGCGGCTCGCGAGCGGACCGAACGGCGTGAGCCCGTCCGCCCTTGCCCCGCGCCGGGCGCCCGGAGGGATCACCCGTGGATAGCCGGGACCCCGGGCGCTACCGCCTCGTGCGCGAGATCCTCCACGAGGCCGCCGGGAGGCGGGGCGCCGACCGGAACGCGTACCTGGACGAGGCGTGCGGCGCCGACCGCGCGCTCCGGCGCGACGTCGAGCGCCTGCTCGAGACCGCGGGCGTCCCCACGAACCAGCTGGTCCCGGCCCCGGCCCCCGCACCCCCCCCCGGTTCTCGGCCCGTTCCGCCTCGAGCGCGAGATCGGACGTGGCGGAATGGGCACGGTGTACGAGGCCATCGACACGCGTAGCTCCGCGCGCGTCGCCCTGAAGGCGCTCCACCCCTATCTGCTCGGCTCCCCGACGCTGCGCGACCGCTTCACGCGCGAGGCGCGCCTCGGGAAGCAGGTGAGCCACCGGAACGTCGTGCGCACGCTCGGGTACGAGCGCGTCGAGGGCTACGACCTCCTCGTCATGGAGTACGTGGAGGGACGGACGCTGCGGGGGCTCGTGGAGGCGTGGGGCACCGTGCCCGAGGCGTTCCTGCGCGAGATCGCGCGGCAGGCGGCCTCGGGCCTCGCGGCGATCCACGACGCGGGCATCGTGCACCGCGACCTGAAGCCCGAGAACATCCTCGTCGCCGACGACCGGCGCGTGCGGATCATGGACCTCGGCGTCGCGAAGATCCGCGACGCTTCGGTCGCGCTCACGACGGAAGGCCAGTTCCTCGGCTCGCTGCCGTACGCCGCGCCGGAGCAGTGCGAGGGGGGCGAGGTGGGGCCCGCCGCCGACCTCTACTCGCTGGGCGTCGTGCTCTACGAGCTCGCGACGGGAGAGAACCCGTTCCGCTCGGAGACGCCGGGCGCGAGCGTGCGCGCGCACCTCGACGTGGTCCCGCCCCACGCGACCGAGCGGAACGGCGAAGTCTCGTCCTTCCTCGGCGAGCTTCTCGCGACGCTGCTCGCGAAGAGGCCGGAACGCCGGTTCGCGTCGGCGCGCGCCCTCGCCGCGGCCCTCGAGGCCGGGGAGAGGGGCGATTGGTGGAGGGTCCGGGAGCAGGAGATCCGCGCGCGCCGCCTTCCGCGCGTCCTCGTCAGTCGCGACACGTCGTTCGTCGGGCGGGGCGCGGAGCTCGACCGGATGCGCGCGGCGTGGCGTTCCGCGTGCGCGGGGGAGGGACAGGCGGTCGTCCTCGAGGGCGAGCCCGGCATCGGCAAGTCGCGCATCATCGACGCGTTCCTCCGCGAGCTCGACCCGGACCGCAGCCACGTCCTCTACGGCTCCTTCCCGCCGGGAGGCGAGCTGCGGGGCCTCGTCGACGCCGTGGTCAACCTCTTCGGCCGGGGGCGCATCGATCGCGAGCTGGGCACGCGCCTCGGCGAGCTCGCCGCGATCGCGCCGGCGGTCGCCGACCTGATGCGCGATGGCGTCGGACCGCGGGAGCCCGAGACCCTCGCCGCCGCGTTCCGCGAGCTGCTCCTCGGGCTCTCGCGCGAGCGGCCGGTCGTGTGGGCGGTGGACGACCTGCACTTCGCGCCGGCGCGGGCGCGCGCGGTGGCCTACGCGATGGCGCGCGCGGCATCCGAAGGCCGCGTCCTCCTGCTCCTGTCCGCGCGGAGCCTGCCCGCCGAGGAGATCGCGTCCCTCGAGCGGCTCCCCCACGTGCGGAGGATCCCCGTGCCGCGCCTCGCCGACGCCGATGCCGCCGCGCTCGCCCGCGAAGCGCTCGGGCGCGAGCAGGGCGCGATCGAGATCGCGCGGCGGAGCGACGGCGTGCCGTTCTTCGCCTGCGAGCTTGCGAGGGCCGCCGACAAGGGGCCCGCGCCCGAGCTGCCGTCCGCGGTGCGCGGCTTCCTGTCGGTGCGCGTGGCTGCGCTCGGCAGCGAGGACCGCGCGCTGCTCGACGTCGGCGCGGTCCAGGGGTTCGAGTTCGACGGCGACCTGCTCGCCGCCGCGCTCGGGCTGCCGATCGTCACCGCGCTCCAGCGGCTCGCGGACATCGAGCGGGCCACCGGGCTCGTGCGCGCCGACGGGCGCCGGTACCGGTTCGACCACCACCTGGTGCAGGAGATCCTCTACGAGGAGCTGCCGCCGCGGTTGCGCGAGGAGTACCACACGCGCATCGCCGACGCCTTCACGGATCGGGAGGGCCCGGTGGCCGCGCGCTTCCTCGCCGCGCACCACCTCCGCGGCATTCGGCCCGAGGCGGCGCTGCCGTTCCTGCCCGCGGCGCTCGACCACCTCGCGCGCCGGTTCCAGAGCGAGGAGGCGCTCGGCCTGCTCGACCGGGCGCTGCGCCTTCCGCTCCCCGAGGCCGGGCGCGTCGATCTCCTCGTCGAGCAGGCGGCGCGCTTCGAGATGCTCGGCCGGCGCGCGCCGCAGCGCCAGGCGGCGGACGAGGCGATCGAGCTCGCGCGAAGCCTCGGCGACCCGCGCCGGGAGTGCCTCGCGCAGCTCGCGCGCGGGACGCTCTCGCTGGGCGTGAGCCGCGACGACGAGGCGGTCACGCACTTCGAACGGGCGGTGGCGCTCGCGCGCGAGGTCGGCGACGAGGCGCTCGTGATGCACGCGACGGCCCGCCTCGGCACGGTGCTCGGGAGGATGCGGCGGGACGGGGAGGCGATGAACCTGCTCGCGGGGGTTCGCGACTGGGCCCGCCGGACCGGGAACGTCGTCGAGGAGATCCGGGCCCTCACGGGCCTCGGCACGTGCCTCCGGCATCTCGTCCGGCAGGCCGAGGCCCACAACGCCTTCGCGGCGGCGCTGTTCCTGTGCGAGCAGGCAGGGCTCCGCCGCGAGCGGAGCTACGTCGAGGGGAACCTCGGCACGTCGCTCTGGCTCCTCGGCCGGTTCGAGGAGGCGGGGATCCACCTCGAACGCAACGTCGCGCTCGCCGCGGAGATCGGCGACCGGCGGGGGGAGTGCGCGGCGCGCGGGAACCTCGGCCTCGTGCTCCGCGACCTCGGGCACCTCGGGGATGCGGTCGCCTGCTTCCGGACCCACCTCGCGCTGGCGGAGGAGATCGACAGCCGGCGCGCCCAGGCCATCGCGCGCATGAACCTCGGGGAGATGCTGGGCACGCTCGGCGACGTCGAGGGGGAGGCGAGAGAGCTCGGCCTCGCGCAGGCGCTCGCCGACGAGATCGGCCAGGACTACCTCCGCGGGCGCACGCTCTACGCCCGGGCCCGCCGCGCGGAGGCGGATGGCGATGCGCCGCTCGCCCGGCGGCTCCGCGAGCAGGCGCTCGCGTGCGCGCGAGCCGCGGGCGACGGGGTCGGCGAGGCATGGATCCTGCTCGCGCTCGGCGGCGACGATCCCGCCCCCCTCCGGGATGCGGACGAGCGCGCGCGCGCCCTCGCGCAGCCCGCGCTGGAGATCCTCGCCGCGGCCCGCCGGGGCGACTTCGCGCGCGCCGAGGCGGTGCTGGACCGCGAGGGTGCGCGTCTCGGCATGCCGGCGCGGATCGAAGGACACTACCGGATCTGGAAGGGTGCCGGCGTGGCGCGCCACCTCGAGGAGGCCGCGCGTCTCCTCGCGGCCGTGAGGGACCGGGTGCCCCCCGAGGCGCGGGAGGCGATGGTCGAGCGCGTCGCGAGCTTCCGCGAGATCCACAACGCGGCGGGCGAACGACGGATCAGCCCGCCGGGATCTCCCGGAGCAGGCGCAGGACCTCCGCGAGATCCGGCGGCAGCGGCGCCGTGAACCTCATCTCCTCGCCGGTGCGCGGGTGGCGGAGCACGAGCTCCGCCGCGTGGAGCGGCTGCCGGTCGAGCACGACGGGGTTCTTCCACGTCGGCGGGAGGTCCGGCCGCAGGTCCTTCAACTTCAGCTGCCGCCGGCCCGCGTGGATGCGGTCGACCGCGAGCGGGTGGCCGATGTGCGCCATGTGCACGCGGATCTGGTGCCTGCGGCCGGTCCTCGGCCGGAGCTTCACCCACGCAAGGATTCCGAACGCCTCGAGCGTCTCGAACTCGGTCCGCGCCTCGCGGCCGCCCTCCGCGACGCGCGGCCGCTCGCCGGGCGCCTTCCGGTCGAGGATCGGCGCGTCGACGACGCCGCTCAAGGGCTCCGGCACGCCCCAGACCAGCGCGAGGTAGGTCTTCATCGCGTCGCCCTCGCGGAACGCCTCCGTGAGCCGCGCCGCCGACTGCGGATGACCGCGCGCGACGACCACGACGCCGCTCGTGTCGCGGTCGATCCGGTGGACGAGGCGCGCCGACGGGCCGTAGCGCCGCCGCAGCAGGAGGTCGAGCCCCTCGTCCTCGTGCCCCTCGCCCGGGTGCATCACGAGCCCGGGCGGCTTGTCGACGACGATCATGTCCTCGTCCTCGTAGAGCACCGGGACGGCGAGCGGCTGCCGGACGCGCGCGACCGCGGGCACCCCCTCCGCGCGGCCGGCGCGGATACGCTCCGCCGCCTCGTCGAAGCCGGGCAGATCGATCGCGTCGCCCTCCTTGACGAAGAGGCCGGGACGCGCGCGGCGGCCGTTGACCCGCGCGCGCCCCTCCTTCAGGTACTTCATGACGATCGCGCGGCTCACGCCCTCGAGGCGCTCCACGAGGTAGCGGTCGAGCCGCCCGCCGCTGCCGTCGACCGAGAGCCTCATGCCCCCGGAGCCCCCTCGCCTCCGGCCGCGCCGAGGAGGATCGCCGCCGAGGCGCTCGCGCCCAGCCGCTCCGCGCCCGCCTCGACGAGCGCCTTCGCCTGCGCGAAGGTGCGGATCCCGCCGGCCGCCTTCACGCGCCCGAACCGCCGCAGCAGGAGGACATCCTCGACCGTCGCACCGCGCGGCCCGAAGCCGGTCGACGTCTTCAGGAAGTCCGCGCCCTCCGCGACCGCGAGCCGCGCGGCTTCCTCGGTCTGTGCGCGCGTGAGGAGGCCCGTCTCGAGGATCGCCTTGAGCGTCCGCCCCCCGGCGGCGCGGCGCACCGCGCGCACGTCCGCCGCGACGGAGGCGGGATCCCCCGACTTGAGCGCACCGAGGTTCAGCACCATGTCGATCTCGCTCGCGCCGTCCTCGACGGCCAGCGCCGCGGCCCTCGCCTTCACCTCGGCGCGGTCGGCGCCGAGCGGGAAGCCCGCGACCGTCACGATCGGGATCGACGCGCCGCGCAGCAAGGCCACCCAGAAGGGGTGGACGCAGAGCGCGCGGCAGCCCAGCGCGGTCGCCTCGGCGAGCGCCGCCCCGATCTCCGCGCGCGTGGCGCCCGCGAAGAGGATCGTGTGCTCGATCCGGGCGGCCAGCTCCCGGCGGTCTACCTCTTCTTCTCCTTGAAGACCGTGTGCTTGCGCAGGAGCGGGTTGTACTTCTTGAGCTCGAGCTTGTAGCCCTTGCGCGTGTTCTTCTGGGTCATGTAGGTGCGCTGGCCCGACTCCGTGCACTCGAGTGCGACGTAGGCGCGCGCCTCTTTGCTCTTCCTTGCCATGGGAGCCCAGGATTAGACCACGGCCCCGCGGGGCACGCCAGTCTCATGGGGGAAGGAGGGGGGGCTGGGGGGGAACCCGCGTGGGATGCGGGTTCCCACGGCCACCCGGCGCCGTTTCGTCAGCGATCGCGCTCGAGGTAGTAGTCGCCGAGTTCCTCCACGAGGTCGTGGTACCCCTCGGGCGGGCGCAGCGACTCGATCGCCTTCTGCATGAGGCGGATCGCGCCGTCGAGGTCCCCGGCGTCGTGGCGGCACTCCGCGATCCTCGCGAGCATGTCCCCCTCGGCCGCGCCCGCCTCCAGCGCCGCCCGGTACTGCGCCTCCGCCGCCTTCGGGTCGCCGAGGCCCCGGTGCAGGAGCGTCCCGAGGCCGAGGCGCGCGAGCAGGAACCTCGGGTCCGCCTCGATCGCCCTGCCGTAGAGGTCGCGCGCCTGCTCCTGATGTTCGCGCGCGGCGCCCGCGTGGTAGTGGTGCACGCGCGCCTGCTCGTAGAGCGTGCGCGGGTCGCGGCCGGGGAGCGCGAGCACGGACTCGAACCACGCCCGCTGCACGGCGTTGAGGTCGGCCGTGTCCTCGAGCAGCGTGTCGATGAGCCGCCCGTCGCTCGAGAAGAGCTGGAGCCGCACCTCGGGCGGGCGCCCGAACGGGAGGTCGGCGACCACGAAGCGGCCGTCGGGGAGCACGGCGACGTCGAACGGCGCCAGCGCCTGGCCCGGCTCCTCGCCCGCCGCCACGGTCCACCCGTCGAAGGTGCCGTCGCGGGCGATGCGCGCGACGCCGTAGGGCTCGCTGTCCTCGCTCTCGGGCGCGATGAGCAGGAACACGCCGCCGTAGCCGTCGGCCTTCACGCGGAAGGGGCGGCGCAGCTCGGGGTGCAGCGGCAACCGGCCCCTCGGCGTCCCGTCCGGGGCGTGGATGCGCAGGTGGCCGGCCTCGGTCTCCGCCACCCAGATCGCGCCCTCCACCTCCGCGAGCCCCTGTGCGCGCTTCCAGCCGCCGGTCGGCGCCGGGAAGGAGCGACGGTACTCGCCGCCCCTGCCGAACACCTGCACCCCGTGCTCCTCGTCGAGGCCTCCGCACGCGACGAGGATCTCCTCGCCGAGCGGGAGGACGGCGCACGGTTCGTCGAGGACGCCGGCCATGTCCTGCTGCGGGATGCCCGGGTTGTGGAGCGCGCCGAGGAGCAGCTGCTGACGGCCGTCGGGCTGAAACACGCGCACGCGATGATGGAGCGCGTCCCCGAGGAGGATCGCCCCGTCCGGCGCCATCGCGCAGGCGCTCACGTGAACGCGCGACGGCCCGCTCGGGTAGACGGCGAACTGGCCCGTTACCCGCGGTCCGTCGAGGTCCAGGAGGACGACCGTGCCGTCGAAGGTGGCGTACACGATCGCCTCCGCGCCGCGCGCGGCGATGCCGCCGAACATGGTGGCAGTCTATCAGGGGGCCTACAGCAGCGGCCCGAGGAGGCGGACGACGTTCTCGGCGAACCTGCGGCGGAGCGGCCGCCGCGCCCACGCCGCGGGATCGACCCGTCGCGAGCCGAGGATGTAGGCCAGTTGCAGGGCGCGCAGGTGCGCGGTGAACGCGCGGTCGTAGACGAAGAGCGAGATCTCGAAGTTCAGGTAGAAGCTCCGCATGTCGAGGTTGACGGAGCCGAAGACGCTCGTGTGGCCGTCGACGGTGATGCTCTTCGTGTGCAGCAGGCCGGCGTCGAACTCGTGGATCTTCACGCCGGCGGCGAGCAGCTCATCGAAGGTCGCGTGGCTCGCTTGCTGCACGAGCCGCGAGTCGTTGTCCGCGGGGACGAGGATCGTGACGTCGATGCCGCGCTCCGCGGCCGACACGAGCGCCGTGAGGAGCGCGTCCGACGGGACGAAGTAGGGCGTCGTGAGGACGAGTTCCTTGCGCGCGGCGTAGATCGTCGTGAGGATGAGCTTGTGGATCGCCTCCGGCGCGTGCCCGGGCCCGGACGGGATGACCTGCACGTTCGCGCTGCCGGCGCGCGCCGGCTCGTGGACCATCCGGCCGATCGTGCCGAGCCCCTCGTCGGTCGCGAGCTCCCAGTCGCCGACGAAGGTGACCGCGAGCGGCTCGACCGCGGGCCCCTCGATCCGCGCCATCGCGTCGACCCACTGCCCGACGCCCCTCGACAGCTTGAACTCGCGCGGGTCGAGGATGTTCAGGGACCCCGTGTAGCCCACCGCGCCGTCCACGACGACGATCTTCCTGTGCGTGCGGTGGTCGGCGCGGACGACGAAGCTGCGGAGGAGGCTGACCGGGAGCGCCTCGACGACACGGACGCCGCCGGCGCGGAGCTCTCGGTCGACATGGCTCCCGAAGAAATCCTCGCTGCCGATCGAGTCGAGGAGGAGCCGGCACTGGACGCCGCGTTTCGCCGCGCGGAGGACGGCCGCCGCGACCTCGTCCGCGATGCCGCCGGGCTCCCAGATGTAGAACTCCATGTGCACGCTCTCGCGCGCGCCGTCGATGTCCCTGATCAGCGCGCGGAAGGCCTCGATCGAGTCGTCGTGGAGGACGACCCGGTTGCCGGAGAACGCCGGGATGCCGATCGTGCGCACGCCGAGCTCGTGGATCTGCAGGGGGTCCGGGGGCAGGTCGGTCCAGTCGACCTTCGCGTCGCGCGGCTTCCTGAGCCAGGCGCGGTAGGCGGGGAGCAGCTCGCGCATCCGGCGTTCGGTGCGGTTGCCGAGGCGGCTCTCGCCGAAGAGGAAGTAAGAGACCGCGCCGAGGAAGGGTGCGAGGACGATGACGCCCAGCCACGCGATCGTGACGCCCACCGGGCGGCGCCGCCAGATGACGCGGAGCCCGAGCGCGACGAAGATCGCGACGTGAAGAACCGCCAGCGCCACCTGCACGCCTGCACATGGTACCGAGTACGCCCGTTGTCCCGCGCAAGTGGTTGTCGCGGAAGGGATTAAGACGGCGGGGTGCGGACCTTGGGGTCCGCATTGGGGTCGGTTCCGGGCGAGGCTACGCGCCGGCGCGGGCAAACTCCGGGAGGTACCGGACAAGCGCAGGGCCCCCGGTCAGCGCGCCCGGCGTGAGCTCGGCGACGCCGAACGCCGCGTCCGCGCCGTACTCGTTCCCGAGCCCGCGCGCGGAGGCACGGCGGAATCCGAAGCGGCCGTAGTACGCCGGGTCGCCGAGGACGACCACGAACGCGACCCCGACGGCCGCGCACGCGGAGAGCCCCTCGCGCACGAGCGCGCCGCCGATCCCGCGCCGCTGCCACGAGGGGTGCACCGCGAGCGGCGCGAGCCCCGCGCCGACCGGGCCCGGCGGCTCGAGGATCACGCGGCTGAAGAGGACGTGGCCCAACACCTCGCCCTTCCGGTCCGCGACGAGCGAAACGAGCGCATGGCCGCCCGCGCGGAGCGCGTCGACGAGCCGCGCCTCCGCGTCCGCCGGGAAGGCCAGCCTGTGGATCTCGCGCACGGCGGCGACGTCGGGCGGGCGCTCGGGGCGGATGACCGCGGACGACGCCATCTCAGAAGAGCTCCATCTGCCCGGCGCGGGCGGTGGTCGGCGGCGGGGCCGGCGCGCCGGTGGAGAGGCCGAGCCGGCGGCAGTGGAGCGCGAAGAGGTCCTCGATCGCGGCCCACCGAGCGCCGTGCCCCGTCATCCGCGCACCCGGCCGCCCCTCGTTGAGCGCGCCGCACCGCATCTCGCGGATCGCGTTCACGACCTTTCTGTAGCGATCCGGATACGCTTCCTCGAGCCGCGCGAGGAAGACGTCCTTCACCTCGAGCGGGAGACGGAGCGGGATGCGGAACGCGTGCGTGGCGCCGCACTCCTTCGCGCGCGCGAGGATCCCCGCGACCTGGCTGTCGTTGAGCCCCGGGATCACGGGCGCCACCCCCACCCCCGCGGACACCCCCGCCCCCGTGATTTCGCGGAGCGCCTCGAACCGGTCCGAGGGCGTCGGCGCGTAGGGCTCGATCGCACGCGCCATCTCGTCGTCGAGAAAGGGGATGGAGAGGCTCACGCGCGCGAGCCCCCCGCGCGCGAGCTCCGCGAGCACGTCGATGTCGCGCCGCACGAGCACGCTCTTCGTGATGATGCCGACGGGATTCCGGAACGCGAGGCAGGCCTCGAGGAGCCCGCGCGTGAGCCGGTAGGACGCCTCGAGCGGCTGGTAGCAGTCCGTGTTGCCGGAGAGCGCGACGATCTCGCCGCGCCACGACCGCCGCGCGAACGCCTTCCGCAGCAGCTCGGGCGCGTTGACCTTGACGACGATCCGCCGCTCGAAGTCGCTGCCGGCGCCGAAGCCCAAGTACTGGTGCGTGGGCCGCGCGTAGCAGTACGCGCAGCCGTGGAAGCAGCCGCGGTAGGGGTTCGCGCTCCACCGGAACGGGACGTCCTCGCTGTCGTTCTCCGAGAGGATCGACGCCGCCTCCTCCTCGTACACCTCGAGGCGCGCGGGCGGCGGCTCGCCGATCCACTCGCGATGCTCGGAGAGCCACGGGTTCGGCGGGTTCGCGACGGGCCGCGGCATCCTGCCAGCGGTACCGCGCGGAGGGGACGAAAAAAGGGGCGGGTGAGGCCCGCCCCCTTGCCGGATCGCGACGTCGCCTACTGCTTGGCAGGCTCGGCCGGCGGCGGCGGCTTGACCCGCATCGCCACCGACTCGTTGTACTTCTTCGCGGTCTCGACGACCTTGTCGATGAGGCCGTAGAAGGCGTTCGCGTCCTTGTCGAGCTTCTCCGTGTCGCCCTTCATCTGGGCGGCCGACTCGGCGTTCAGGTTGTTCGACCAGAACTGCGAGTGGTTCTTGAGCGTCTCCATCAGCGGCTCGTAGGCGGCCTTCGCCGCGTCGCCCGCCTTGAAGATCTCGTCGTACCGCGAGCGCGTCGTCGACATGTTCGCCGCATCGCGGGCGCGGAGGCCCGGGTCGGTGATCTTGCTGTTCTCGTCGCGCCAGCGGGCGAAGTAGGGCTCGGCCGCCGCCTTCACCTTGTCCACGCGCTCCCGGATCCCATCGCGATCCTTCGAGACCCTCTCGATCCCGCTCTTGTACTTCTTGTAGTGGCCGACGAAATCGCCGTCCTTGTTGTTCACGATCGCGTCGTGCTCCGCGAGCGTCTTCTGGAGGTCCGCCTTGCCCTCCGAGAGCTGCTTCTGGAGACTGTCGATCTCGCCGGTGAGGTCCGCGAGTTCCTTCTGCCCCTTCGAACCCGTGCTGCTGCAGGCGCCGATGAGCGCCGCGAGGACGAACGCCGTTACGCGCATGCTCCTGGTTCCTTTCTCAGTACCCTAACGCCCGTGATTCTGCCATCCGGAGCCAGTTTCAACGCTTCGCCTCGGCCTCCAGCGCCTGCACCAGCCTCCGGGCATCGGGCGAGGCGGGATCGGTGTCGAGAAGCCTGCGGGCGTAAGGCAACGCCCTCTTCGGCTCCCCGCGCTGGGCGTAGAGGATCGCGAGCGCGTGAAGGATCGCCGGGTCGTTCCCGGCAATGCGGTAGCCGGCCAGCAGCGCGTCCTCCGCCTGGGCGAGTGCGCCGAGCTTCTGGAGCGCCACACCCTGGTTGTAGAACACGCGCGCCCGCGGAACCCGCCGTGCAGCCTGGCCCAGCGCGTCCGCCGCCTCGCGCAGCTTCCCCTCCTCCGCGAGCAGGAGGCCGAAGCTGTACCACGCCTCGCCGTTCTCCGGGTCGAGCATCGTCCCCTCGTCGAGCAGCCGTTCCGCCTCCGCGTTCCGCCCGGTCGCGTTCATGAGAACGGACAGGTTCGCGCGCGCCGGCCAGAAGAGCGGCAGGATCTCGAGCGCCCGCCGGTACTCAAGCTCCGCGCGGCGCGGGTCGCGGGTCGCCTCGTGGAGCGCGCCCAGGTTCAAGTGCGCCTCGGGTCGGTCGAGCATCGCCTTCTGGCGCGCGCGGAATTCGGCGAGCGCGCCGTCGAGCGCGCCGTGATCGGGGAGGGCCTCGGGAACCCCCGCGAGCGTGCGCGCCGCCTCCACGCGCACGAGCCGCAGCGGATCCGCGAGGAGCGGAGCGAGAAACGATGCGGCGGCCGCCGGGTCCGGGACGCCGCGCGCGGCCTCGACGCGCACGAGCGGATCCTCGTCCCTCGCCCCCCGCGCCAGCGCCTCGACGTCGCCGTAGCGGGAGAGGAGTTCGAGCGCGGTCGCGCGCACGATGCCCGGCTGCTCCGGGTCGAGGAACACCTGCCGCAGCGCCGGCACGGCCGCGGGATCGCCGTCGCGCCCCGCCGCGAACGCCTCCGCGAAATGCGGCGGCCGGGGCTCCTCGCGCGGGTACCAGCGATCGATCGCCTCGGCCGCCCACGCGGCGGTCTTGTCCTTGTGGCATGTGTTGCACGTGTTGGGGATGCCGAGTTTCGCGGTCAGGTCCGGGCGGGGGATGCGGAAGGAATGGTCGTGGCGCGGATCCACGACCATGTAGGTGACCGCGGGCATGTGGCACTCGACGCACCGCGAGCCGGGCGTGCCCGGCTCGTGGAAGTGGTGCGACTTCGCGTCGTACACCTTCGGCTTGAGCGTCCCGAACTGCGGCGGCGGGGACTCGTTGTGGCAGCGCTGGCACACGACGTTGCCCTCGAGCCGCAGCCGCGCGGTGTGCGGCTCGTGGCAGTCGGTGCAGCGCACGCCCTTCGCGTACATCCGGCTCTGCAGGAACGAGCCGTAGTTGTAGACCTCGTCGAGCATCTGCCCGTCGGCGTGGTAGAGGTCGGGCTCCAGGAGCGCGGGGTCGTAGTGGTCGAGGAACGGCGCGCCGTAGCGGTAGTCCTCGTCGACGACGGAGCGCCGGGCGTGGCAGCGCGCGCAGTGCTCGACCTCGACGCGCCCCTTGAGGCGCACGGGGAGCCCCTTCGGGTCGTCCGCCGCGTAGCCTTCCCTTGTCTCGGCGACGCGGCGCGCCCAGGCGACGTGGTCCGCGCCGGGGCCGTGGCAGCCCTGGCACCCCACGTTGATCTCGAACCACGTCGTCCGGAAGCGGTCGCTCGCGGCGTCGTAGCTCTTGCGCACGCCGGTCGAGTGGCACTCCGCGCACATGTGGTTCCAGTTGTAGGCGAGCCCGGTCCAGTGGAGCGGGTCGCCCGGCTTGAGATCCTCGTCGTGGAGGGGGAACCACCGCTTCTCCTTCACGTCCCACGCGATCGTCAGCGCCTGGATCCGCCCCTTCGGGAGCTCGACCAGGTACTGCTGGAGCGGCGTGACGCCGAACGTGTACTTCACCTCGAACTCGGCGTCGCGTCCGTCCGGCCCCTGCGTGTAGACGAAGTACCGTCCGCGCCGGTTCGTGAATCGCGTGAGGGCGCCCTTGTGCACGAACTCGACGTCGTGGAAGTCGCCGAGGACGGTCTCGCCGTTCGCCACCTGCATCGCGAGGTCGTGCTGCGAGCCGCGCCACGCGCGCGTCTCCTCGGCGTGGCACTCGAAGCAGGTCGCGGGGTCGGCGAAGCGGGGACCCTCCGGCGGCGCCTCGGGCGCGGGGCGCGTGAACCGGTAGGCGAGGCCCCCGAGAAGTCCCGCGCACAACGCGATCACGAGTCCTCGCTTTCCCACGAGCCGGATCATACCCGGCCCCCGGAGCCCCCCCGCCTCGCCGGGCGAAGGCCATCGGGTATCGTGTGCGTTATGCGATTCCTCCCCCTCGCGCTCCTCGCCGCGTGCTCGAGCGTCTCCACGAACTACGACTACGACATGTCGTACGACTTCTCGAAGCTGAGGACCTATCGCTGGGCGGACATCCCCTCGAAGGCGGACGCGGACCCGCTCGTCGTGCAGCGCGTCGGCTCCGCGGTGGAGGCGGAGCTCAAGGCGAAGGGCTATGCGATGGCGGAGGGCACGCCCGACTTCCTCGTCGCCAACTACGTCGGGAAGCACACGAAGATCCAGGTGAACGACTGGGGCTACGGGTACGGCCCGCACGGGCGCTGGTACGGCGGCGGCGGCCTCGACGTCTACGAGTACGAACAGGGCTCGCTGATCGTGGACGTCGTCGACGCGACCACGCGGCAGCTCGTGTGGCGCGGCACGGCGACGGCGATCGTCGATCCCTCGTCGACGCCGGAGGAGAAGACGGAAAGGATCAAGGAGGCGGTCGCGAAGATGTTCGAGGACTTCCCGCCGAAGAAGAAGTAGTTCGTGCGGGTGCGGCCGCTGCAGCCGGCGAGCGGCGGACCGCTCGCGGCCGAGCGGCCGGCCTTTGGCGCGCGATGTCGGGGGGGTCCGGGGGCCCTACCGGTTGAGCGTCCGCAGCGCGCGGCGGACGATCGCCTTCGTCTCGCGCGTGCGCGACTCCCTCGCCCAGCGGCGGCAGACCGCGCGCGTCCAGTCCGGCCGCGTCTTGCTCGCGTCGTTGAGCCAGTTCCCGACCGCCTTCCTCACGTAGTCGCTCGGGTCGCTCCGGAGCGGCTCGAGCAGCGGGAGTCCGGGCGCGGGATCCGCCTTGAGCGGCTCCAGGTGCTCGGTCCAGACGCCGCGCGGCCGCGTCGCCTCGACGGCGCAGCGGCGGACGTTCTGGTCCGCGTCGGCGACCCAGGGGCGGAGCAATCGGAGGCCGCGGGCGAGGTCCCTCGCGAGGTGCGGACGGAAGGAATCCCACGCGCACTCGCGCACGGCCATGTGGGGATCGGCGGCGAAGCGGCGCGCGAGGTCGAGGCGGCGGTCGAGCGACAGGCGTTCGTCCGCCGCGACCATGTAGGCGGCCCACGAGCGCGCCATGTCGGAGGGGTGCTTTGCGAGCCGCGCGAACGCGGCGCGCCGCCGCGCGGCGGGCAGCGATTCGCGGAGGATCCGGCCGACGGCGCGCGTGCGTCTCGAGATGCCGCCGCCCTTGTGCGGCGCGAAGGCCCGGCGGAGCCGCGCGGCCTCGCGTGCGAGCCCGATGTCTCTGAGCACGTGCCCGAGCAGCGCGTCCGGATCGATCGCGAGCCACTCGACGAGCGTGCGGGTCTCCTCGCGCCCCTCGTTGAGCGCGCGGAGGACCGCGGGCGGGATCTCGGCCATGCGGCGGGCGCCCTTGCGAGGTTCGGCCATGCGAGGCGGTGAGTGTAAGCCGCCGGCCGAGGCTGATTCGGAGATGCGCGGCCCCCCCGGCCCGACTGCGTGAGCAGGGCTGGCCCGCCCGCCTGGAGGCGAGCTACGGCTGGGGCCGCCTCTGGCCGTCAGGGTGCGGCCTCGAAACGGGCGAGAACTGGCGGGAGTGACGGGACTCGAACCCGCGGCCTCCAACTTGACAGGCTGGCGCTCTAACCAGCTGAGCTACACCCCCGCCTGGGAGACCCGAGAGTCTATGCCGCTCCGGGGGGGTGTCAACCTTGCCCGATCGCGCCGCCCGGCGCCGGAAAACAGCACGGCCGCCCCACCTCGGAAAAGACGGGACGGCCGGGCGATGGCGATCCGCAGACTACGAGAGGTAGCGCCGGAGCGCTTCCTCGAGGTGGTTCGTGAGGATGATCTGCAGGCTCTTCTCCGTCTCGGAGAGGAAGTCGCAGAGGTCGCTCATCTTCCGCTTCGCCTGGTACTGCTCGCGCGACTTCGCGAGCATCCGGATGAGGCGGTCGATGTCGAAGATCTCCGGGTGCGAGTCGCGGGAGATCCGGACGACCAGCCGCTCCCCCTGCATCTCGATCGAGTTCACCTTCGACGGCGTGAGATCGATGGGCGCGCCGGTCACGCGCGCGGTGATCCGCTTGCCGGGCAGGAACCCCTTCAGCCCCCGCTTCACGACCCTGGTCTTTCGCTGGTTCGCCATGGATCCCCTTTCGGCAGTCGGGGGGGGCCGGCTTGACCCCTGCCTCCGCCCGGCCGAGGCGGGCTGCCCCACGGATTCAGAGGGGGCTTCGGGGGCCGGGCCGGCCCCCGGGACCCCCCCGGGTAGCATCTGGGGCGCGATGTCCCCCGTCCGAGAGGAGGTCCGAACACTCGCCCGGCTCGCATGGCCGGTCGTGGCGTCCCAGCTCGGGCTCATGCTCTTCGCCCTCGTCGACATGGCGATGCTCGGCCGCGTCGGCGCCCGCGAGATGGGCGCCGCGGCGCTCGCGGACGCCTGCCTCTTCGGCTCGCTGATCGTCGCGATGAGCCTCGCTTTGGGGATCGACCCCCTGGTGTCGCAGGCGCACGGGGCGGGCGAGGGCGAGGCCGTCGGCCGGGCGCTCCAGCATGGCGTCGTGGTCGCGCTCCTCGGCGCGATCCCCGTCACGTTCGCGTGGCTCCACGTCGGCACGATCCTCCGCTGGACCGGCCAGACCCCGGAGCTCGCCGCGCTCGGCCAGGCCTACACGAACCCGCAGATCTGGAGCATCGCGCCCGCGCTGCTGTTCGTCGTCCTGCGCTCCTACGTGCAGGGGCGCGGGCTCATGACGCCGCCCCTCTGGATCATCCTCGGCACCAACCTCCTGAACGCGTTCCTCGACTGGATGCTCATCTTCGGGCACCTCGGCATGCCCGCGATGGGCATCCGCGGCGCGGGGATCGCGACCGGCATCTCGCGCTCGATCCTGCCGCTCGGCCTCGCGCTCCTGATCTTCGGGCGCGGGCTCCACCACGGCGCGTGGACGCCGTGGAGCCGCGAGGCGCTCGGGCGCGGGCTCCGGCGGGCGCTCGCGATCGGGCTTCCGCTCTCGTTCCAGATCGGGTTCGAGGTGTGGGCGTTCAACATGTGCACGCTGATCGCGGGGAAGTTCGGCGAGGCGGCCGTCGCCGCGCACGCGGTCGTGCTCAAGACGGCGTCGTTCACGTTCATGGTGCCGCTCGGGATCTCGGCGGCGGCGGCGACGCGCGTCGGCAACCGGATCGGTGCCGGCGACCCGGCCGGCGCGCAGCGCGCGGCCAACGTCGCGCTCGCGATCGGCGCGGGCGTGATGTGCGCCTCCGCGGCGGCGTTCCTGCTGTTCCCGCGCGTGCTCGCGGGGTTCCTGACGACGAAGCCCGAGGTCGTGGCGATCGCGCTCACGATCTTCCCGGTCGCGGCCGCGTTCCAGGTCTTCGACGGCACGCAGGTCGTCGGCTGCGGCATCCTCCGCGGCATGGGCACGCCCCGGCCCGGCGCGATCTTCAACCTGGTCGGCTACTACGTGCTCGCCCTGCCCCTCGGCTGCATGCTCGCGTTCCGCTTCGCGATGGGGCTCCGGGGGGTGTGGATCGGCCTCGCGCTCGGCCTCGCGATCATCGCCTCGCTGCTTGTCCTCTGGATCGCCTACCGCGGGCCCGGCCGCGGCGCGCACGCCACCGGCTCCGCGGCGAGGGCGAGCGCCATGACCGCCGTCGAGTAGACGCGCCCCCCGTCGTTGCCCCACGGCCCCGCGGGATCCCACGAACCCGTCCGCGCGCCGCTGCCCGCCGGGTACTGCGCGGGAAGCGCGGCCGCCTCGAAGCTCCTCCGCCACGCCGCCCAGGCGTCGCCGCCGACGTGCGCCATCGCCTCGGTCGCGTGGAACCAGTAGTACATGTCGATCGACCCGTCGTCCGGGTTCCACACGGGCGGGAGGTTCGCGCAGAGGCCGAGGCCCTTCCGCAGCGGCTCGCTCGTCGCCGGGTCGTCGCCCATCTCGAGGAGCACGCTGATGGCCGCAGCGGTGATCGCTTCCGACTTCTCGGCCGGAAAGCGGTCGACGAGCGCCTGCGGCCGCGCGGGCATCCCGCCGGGCACGTTGTAGCCGACGCGGCCGCTCGCCGGGTCGGTCATCTTGTCGAACCACGCGCGCGCGCCCTCGAACGCGTCCTCGTCGACGCGAAGCCCCGCCTGCCTCCCCGCCGCGAGCGCGCGCGCGCAGCACGCGGTCACCGAGGTGTCGTTCTCGCCCTGCCGCACGCCGTAGCGCCAGCCGAGGTAGGGGTTCCGCGCGCTGGCGAGGAAGTCGAGCGCCCTCTGCGCCGCCTCGCCCAAGCTGCGGTCGCCCGTCCGTGCGAAGCCCTCGGAGAGCGCCCACGTCGCGACCGCGTGGTTGTAGATGAAGTGGGGCGTCTCGCGCGTGCCCACGCACCCGTCGCGATCCTCGCTCCCGGCGAGGAACGCGAGCCCCTTGCGCACGCCCGGCGTCACGTCGCCCGCGCGGAGGAACGCGAGCAGCGCGAGCCCGGTGACGCCGTGGTCGTAGAGGCGCCCGCCGGCGCCGTCGCACGCGTCGCCTTTGGGATCGTGCTTCATGAACTCGTCGCAGTCCCACTTCCCGTCGTCGTCCTGGTGGGCGGCGAGCCAAGCGAGCGCGAGGCGCACCGCGGGGCCGCCGCGCACCGGCCCGTGCTCGAGGCGCAGCGCCTCTTCGTAGGCGGCTCGCGCGCCGGCGCGGTCGCCGGTCTCTTGGAGCGTGTCGCCGATGCGGATCTGCGCCTCCATCGCGAGGCGGTGGAGACGGAGCCTCTCGATGTCGTCCGCCGCCGCGGCGGGAAGGAGGAGGAGCGCGAGGAGGAGGAAGGGGCGCATCACCGAACTCCCATGGCGTCCGCGTAGCGGTAGTAGGGCTCGAGCGTGAGCGTGAGCAACGCGGTCGCCTCGACGCGGCCGCCCTCGACGCCGACGGGATCCCACGAGCCCGCGCGCGAGCCCGCGGCCTGCTGCCGGTTGACGATCGCGGCACCCATCGCGCCGCTCCACGCCTGCCAGTCCGCCCCGCCCGCGCGCCAGAGCGCGTGCGTGCCGAACCACCAGTACTCGGGGTCGACCGTCCCCTCCTCGGCGTTCCAGAGCGGGGGCTTCGCTACGCAGAGCGCGAGCCCCTTCGGGATCGCGCCGGCGGCGCGCGGCCCCTGGCCGCAGAGCATGCGCGTGAGGAGCACGGCGGCGGTCGCGCGCTCGGTCCTGCCCTCCTTCCCGACGCGGCCGGTTGCGGCGTCGGTGGCCGTGCCCGCCCACGTCAGCGCGTCGCGGAGCGCGCCCTCGGGCGCCGCGAGCCCCGCGCCGCGCGCGGACGCGATCGCGCACACGCACCACGCGGTCAGCGACGGGTCGTCCTTCCACGCCGCGCCGGCGGCCTGCTGTCTCGCGAGCGCCGCGACGCCGCGCTCGGCCGGGAGCCGGTAGCGCGGGTTGCGCGTGATCGCGAAGGCCTCGGAGAGCGCGACCGTCGCGATCGCGTCGTCCCTGAGCGAGCCGCTGCCGAACGCGCCGTCGTCCTTCTGCGCGGCGAGCAGGAAGGCGACCGCCGCCCGGACGTTCGCGGCGTAGGGGTTCGTCGCCGCGGCGCCGCGGTCCGTGTACCCGGCGCCGAGGAACGCGAGCGTCGCGAGCGCGGTGACGCGGAGGTCGGCGTCCTTCGCGCCCTTGCCGTCGCAGGGATCCTCCTTCGGGTCGTGCTTCATGAACCCATCCGCGTCCCAGCCGCCGCTCTCGGCGTCCTGGTGGGCGGCGAGCCACCTGAGCCCCCGCTCAGCGGCGTTCGCGTCGGCCGCCGGGTGCCTCGCGCCGCGCCCGCCGAAGGCGACCGCCTGGCCGCCGCCGCCAGCCGCGGCCTGCCCCGCCGCCGCGGCGCCGAGCGACGCCTCGAAGATCGCAGCCGCGCGCGCGTACGCGGCGAGCGCCTCCTTCGCCTTCCCCTCCGTGCGCAGGAGGTCCGCGAGCTTCAGCCGCGCGTCGAACGCGAGCCGCGCCATGCGGAGCCGCTCCGAAGCCGCGGCGTCGTCTCCCGCTCCGCCGGCTTGCCCGCCGACCTCCCCGCCCTCCTGCGCGAGGACCGGCGCGACGAGGAGCAGGAGCACGAGGCGGCGCATCACTCCGGCTCCTCCGCGCCCGCGGGCTCCGGCTCGGCCGGCTTCTCCTCGGGCTTCTCCGCGGGTTCCTCCTCGGGCTTCTCCGCAACCTTCTCCTCGACCTTCTCCGCGGGGATGGCGAGCTTCTCGCGGTTCGCGTCGAACCACGCCTGCCACTTCCTCTGGATCTCGAGACGCTCCGCGGGGGTCATGTCGGTCTTCGTGCCCATCGCCACCGCCTGCCCGAGCGCGCCCTCGGTGATCTCCCTGAGCGCGCCCTCGCACATGTACGCGAGCAGCGGGGACTCGCCGCCGATCTCGCGGATGAGCGCGGGGATCGCGGGGACGCCCTCCTTGCCGAGGCGGCCGAGCGCCCACGCGGCCGCCCGCCGCGCGATCAGGTACCTGTCCTTCGCGAGGACGGCGAGAAGCGCGTCGCGCGCCTCGACCGCGCGCATCTCGCCGAGCTGCGCGACCGCGTTGTAGCGCACGTCGTCGCTCTCGTGACCGAGCAGCTTCACGTAGTACGCGAGGACGCGCTTCCTTCCCTCCGGGGTGCCGTCGTCCGCCGGGGCGGGCTCGGCGGCCTTGGCCCCCTCCCCCTCCGCGGCCTTCCCCTCCTCCTTCGCGACGGCCTCGCGGAAGGTCGCGACCGCCTTCCTGTACAGGTTGATCGCGCCGTCGAGGTCGCCCTTCGCGCGAAGCTCGTCGCCGGCCTTGAGCTGCGCCTCCATCAGCGCCCGGGCCGCGCTGAGATCCCCGGCGAGGACCGGGCCCGCGAGCAGGAAGACGAGGGCATACCGCATCGTCGCACCTCCCGATCGAGGGTAAACGGAGGGGGCACGGGGGAGGTTCGGAATCAGCGCATCGCGGCGCGCGAGGCGGCGGCGAGCATGACCGTCGCCCACCCGTCGAACAGCAGGTGGATCCCGAAGAGCAGGCCGAGGACGAAGGCGCCCTCGCCGGACAGCCTCGCGACCAGCAGCAGGCCGAGGAGCAGGGCCACGCAGCCGCCCGCGAGGATGTAGCCCCAGCCGCGCGCGGGGCGCGCCTGGAGCGCGAGCAGGATCCGGAACACCCCGTCGACGAGGAAGTAGACGCCGAGCAGCAGGACGAACGCGGAGGCCCACGCGCGCGGCGCCGCGACGAAGAGGATGCCCGTGGCGACGCGCAGGAGCGCGACGGCGACGGTCATCGAGCCGCCGCGCCACGCACGGACGCGGATCGCGCCGGCGAGCTGCACGCCGCCCCCGAGGAGCAGCAGCCAGCCGAGGAACGCGACCAGCGCCTGCCCGGCGGCGTCGGCGAACGCGACCGAGAGGATCCCGACGAGGATCATCGCGGCGCCGGCGGCCACGACGGAGCCCCATCGCAGGGCAAGGATCTCCGTGCTCAATGCGCCGGCGAGCGTAGCACGGCTGCAGCCCGCGGGCGAGGCGACAAGGGGAGGCTTCCATTGACAGGCCCCGCCGGGGCTGGGACAAAGGCGACCCGATGCGGGCGTCCCTCTTCCTCGTCCTCGCCGCCGCGTGCGCCGGCACGCCCCGGCCCGGCGACGTGCCGGGGACGCACGCCATCTACGCGGGCAACGTCCCGCCGCCGCTCGACGCGATGGCCGTGCTCCTCGTCTTCTCGCCGCCGTCGGAGGAGGGGAAGACGCTCGTCGGCCGCATCACGAGCGACGCGACGGGCGAGGACTTCCGCCCGCCGCTCGACACGCGCGTCCTCGAGCTCGAGCCCGGCCGGTACCGGCTCGAGACCTACTACTGGGTCGCGCGCTCGCGCATGGAGGACGGCAAGCTGCTCATCGAGAACCTGCGGAGCGGCCGGATCGCGCCGGTGGAGATCGTCGCGGAGGCGGGCCGCACCTACTGGATCCGCGCCGAGGTGCGGAAGGTGGACGACGTGCCGGCGGAGGAGCGCGGCGGGTTCTACGAGCTCAACTACGGGGAGGCGGTCACCGACCCCGACAGCATGCGTCGCGGGGAGTCGAAGTTCCTCGCGCAGTCGGCGTGGGTCTGGCGCCCGCGCCTCGAGGCCCTGCCGCCCGACAAGGCCAAGGGCTACCGGAGCTACCGATGAAGCGAGCGTGCATCCCTCTTCTCGTCCTGCTGGCCGCCTGCTCCGGCAAGTACGTACGCATCGACGCCTCGGACGGCCGCTCGCTCTACGCGAAGAAGGCGGACGCGGACAAGGTGGACCCCGAGGGGTACATCCACGTGACGAACGCGGTGACGGGAAAGCCGGCGGCGATCAAGCGGTCGGACTGCGTGATCCGGAGCGCGAGCAACGCCGAGGTGACCCGCGCCCGCGGCAACAGCTTCGTCTACGACAAGTAGGCGCCGAGCCCGCGGCAGCGGCGCCCCGGACCTTCGACCGTGCCCCCTCCCCCGCGCCCCCGCCCCTCGAGTGACAACCGCCACGGCGTCCCGTTCCCGGGGAGGAAGCTCCCCCGCGAGCAGTGGACGCGCACGCGGGCGTCGCTCGGCGCCGCGCGGCAGGCGTTCGACTGGCTCGCCGCGTTCGGACGCGACGGCCCGCGCGTGCTCGACCTCGGCTGCGGGAACGGCCGCTTCCTCATCGCGTCCGCGCTCGCGCGGCCCGAGGCGCTGCACCTCGGCGTCGAGCTCGTGCCGCAGGCGGTGAAGTTCGGGAGCCTGCGCGCCGGCCAGCGCGGGCTCCTGAACTGCAAGCTCGCGTGGGGCGACGCGACCGAGTTCCTGCTCGAGCGGTGCGAGCCGGGAACGATCGACGAGATCCACCTCTACCACCCGCGGCCGCCGGAGGCGGGGCGCCGCGCGGGCCGGCGCCAGCTCGGGCCGGAGGTGCTCCTCGGCGCCTGGCGCGCGCTGCGGCCCGGTGGCCTCTTCGTCTTCCAGACCGACAACGGGCGGCAGGCCCGGTACGCGCGTCGGACGGCGCCCCTGCTCTTCGAGTGGCGCGAACGCGACGGCCCCTGGCCCGACGCGCCGCGCGGCCGGACGCTGCGGGAGATCGTGGCGATCGCGCGGCGGCTTCCGATCACGCGGGCGGAAGGCCGCCGGCTCGATCTCGCGCCGGAGGAGGCGGAAACGCGCGCCGCGTCGATGCCCGAGCCGTAGGGCGCCGGAAGAGGGGGGGGGGCCGGGGGCGCATGGGATAATCCCGGGATGCGCGCACTCCCGTTCGTGCTTCTCCTCGCGGGCCTCGCGGCGGGTGGTCCCGATGACCCCCACCGCCTCCGCCCCGACCACGCCCCCACCCCGTTCACCGCGGACGAGATCCGCGACGCGTGCGGCGAAGGACGCACCGACTCGTTCCGCATCGAGCGGGACGGCCAGAAGCCCCTCACCCACACGATGACGTTCCTGAAGGGGGACCGCGAGGGGGTCGACATGGAGTTCACGACCAAGACGGAGGACGGCAAGGTCGCCGAGCCGGTCAAGCGCCACCAGACGTGGAAGGACCTGCAGGCGCACGCCTCGTTCCCCGAGGGCGACACGAAGCTGTCCGAGGAGGCGGTCGAGGTCCCGGCGGGGAAGTTCGAGTGCGTCCTCTACACGGTGCACCGCGGCGGGGACGACGCCCCGACGCTCCGGCTGTGGTTCGCGAAGAAGCTCCCCGGCCCGCCGGTCAAGATGACGACCGAGCAGACGGGCAAGGTCGTGTCGTCCATGACGCTTCTGGAGCACAAGGACGGCGCGAAGCCGGAGGAGGAGAAGAAGGCGCCCCCGGAGAAGGACAAGGAGAAGGCGGGCGGATAAGGCGGAGGGCCCGGGCCCAACTCCCGGGCCCCCGCAGGCGGATCGCGGAACGGGCGCGCGGGCGCCCCAATCACCGAACTCGAAAGCTCTCTCTCAGATCCCTCGGCCACGCATGCAGCACGTCCGCGCCGCCTCTATCCGCCGGCGGCAAGCCGCCGGTACCCGTGCCCATGGCAGAAAGCGTGCCAGCCCGCCGGAACCCCGCTCCCATGCGGGGCTACGTTGCATATGCAACGCCCGCCGTGCGCGCGCGCACCGCCCGCCGTGCGGAATCGCCCGCCGGGTAGGATGACCGCGTGACGCTTCCGATGCGCCTCCGCGCGGCCCTGTGGGCGGCGCTCGCCGTGGGAGCGAGCCTCGGCGCGCCGTTCCTCGCCGTCCCTGCTGGGGGGGACACCGAACTCGTGTTCGCCCCCACGACCTTCGACTTTGGCACGGTCCGGGCGGGCACGCTCGTGCGCGCCAGATTCGAGTACGTGAACGGCTCCCGGTCGCCCATCCGCATCCGCGGCGCCCACGGCACCTGCGGCTGCGTGCGCGCGACGGCCTCGAGGAGCTACGTCGAGCCCGGCGCGAAGGGGACGATCGACGCGACGCTCATCACGGAGGGCCGGAGCGGCCCCCAGAAGCTCCGCATCCGCGTGCAGACCGACGAGGGGCCGGAGAGCGGCGCGAGGCTCACGCTCTCGGGCAACATCCAAGTCGCGCTCCGCCCCCGGCCCCCCCGGCTGATCCTGGGCGCGGTGGCGCCCGGATCCGAGCACACCGCGGACATCCGCGTGGAGAAGCTCGAGCCCGTCGGCAGCGTCCCGCTCAGCTGCCGCGGCGACGGGATCACGGCGGAGAAGCTCGACGACGACGAGACCGGCTTCACGCTCCGCGTCACGGTGAAGGTGCCGTGGACGCGCGGGCGGCAGGGGACCGGCGTGCGCCTCGGCGACGGCGGCGAGATCACCTGGATCCCCGTCGTGTGGCAGGTGCTCCCGCCGTTCGAGGTCTCCACGCACGACGTGGAGCTGCGCGGCGGACGCGCGGAGCTCACCGCGAAGCCGCGCTGGCCGGGCGTCGCGCTGGCGCGGATCGACACGCGCGGCCTTCCGATCCGCGCGACGCGCGACGGCGACCGCATCGAGCTCTCGCTCGAGGGCTCCGCGCTCGACATCCCGGGCGGCGCGTGGATCGAGCTGGTCCCGGAGCCGGCGACGCTCGGGAACGTCACCATCCACGTCTCGGTGGGCGGCGAATGAGGGGCGCGCTCTTCCTCGTCGTCGCGGGCGCGCTGCTCTCGCTCGCGATCTTCCGCGGGATGGAGCCGAAGCAGGTGCTCGCGGCGCTGGAGGCGCAGCCGGTCGTGCGCCGGTGGGACGTGGAGACGGCGCGCGCGCGGCTCGGGGACGATCTTCTGGTCGTGGACGGAAGAAGGGGGGTCCGGGGGGCGAGGCCGAAGGGCGCGCTGGTGGTCCCCTTCGAGGAGCGCAGGGACGAGCCGGCGGTGCTGCCCGAGGGCCGCGACGTGCGGGCGGTGCTCGTGGTGATGCCGGCGCGGCGGCGGAACGACGCGCGGGAGCTCGCGCTGTGGCTCGCCCGGGAGTGGGCGATCGACGAGGTCGCGACGCTCGACGGCGGGATCGAGGCGTGGGAGGCGGCGCGGCTGCCGGTGGAGGGGCGATGAGGTTTCTCACGCCTCTCGCGCGGATCGCCCTCGGCGTCGTGCTGCTCGCGGCGGGCGCGCTGAAGGCTGCCGATCCGTCGGTCGCGATCCTGACGGTGGGCGCCTACGGCATCCTGCCGCCGAAGCTGTCGCTCGCGGTGGGTTTCCTGCTGCCGGGCGTGGAGATCGCGGCCGGCGCGGCGCTGGTGACGGGGTTCCTGCTGCGCGGCGCGGCGATGCTCGGCGCGGTGCTGGCGATCGTCTTCCTGTTCGTGACCGCGTGGGCGCAGCTGAAGAGCCTCGACATCACGTGCGGCTGTTTCGGCCCGCTGTCGCGCGCGATCGACGCGCGCTGGGTGACGGCGCTCATCGACGTGCTGATGCTCGCGGCGTCGGCGGTCGTGTGGAGAGGGACCTGTCGGTCCGCGAGATCCTAGAGCGGGCGGAGCGGAGGGGTCGTCCGGGCGCCATCGCGTTCCGGATCCTCTTCTCGGCAATCGTCCTCACCGTCGCGTTCTTCGTGTTCCTCTTCGTGTCCCAGGACGGGTGCGGCCGGGGCCCGCTGCTCTTCGAGACCGACAAGCTCCGCCGGATCGTCGGTTGCGTGTTCAAGGACCCCGCAGCGCAGATCCCCCTGAAGGATGGAGTGTTCGATCCCTACGCGTTCGTGCGCCGTGGCGACATCACGCGCGAGCGGTACGACGTCTTCCGCAGCGCGCGCTCGGGGACCGGCCCCACCGACGAGAAGATCGAGCGCGGCGACTACACGAACTTCCCGTGGGAGCGGTACCGCGGCGACGGACGTCTCGAGGGACCCCCGTTCCCGCTCCTCTGGGAGAGAACGCCCGACAAGGAAGGCAGGGTGCTCGTCGCGTTCTCCGACGGATCCGTGGAGTACCGCGAGCCGCGCTGACCCCTCCCCCGCGCCCCCTCCCGTTATCCTCTCCCGGCGTGCTCCTGCCCCGCTCCTCCTACGCGCGCGACGCGCTCGAGGTCGCGCCCGAGCTGCTCGGCGCGCTCATCAAGCGCGGCGGCGTCACGCTCAGGATCACCGAGGTCGAGGCGTACCGCTGGCCCGACGACACCGCGTGCCACGCGCGCCACGGCAGGACCGAGCGCAACGCGGCGCTCTGGGGGCCGCCGGGCACCGCGTACGTCTACGTCTGCTACGGCATGCACATGATGCTCAACCTCGTCACCGGCAAGGAGGGCGAGGCGCAGGCCGTGCTCATCCGCGCGTGCGAGCCGGTGAGGGGCCTCGCGACGATCCGGCGGCGGCGCGGCGGGCTCTCGGGCCGCGCGCTCCTCGACGGCCCCGGCAAGGTCGGCGCCGCGCTCGCGCTCGACCTCTCGTTCTCGGGGCGGCGGGTGTACGAGCGAGGTCCGCTCGAGGTCCACCGCGGCGAGGCGCCGGCGGCGATCCTCCGCGGGCCTCGGGTCGGGATCGACTATGCCCTGAAGGAGCACCGCGAGGCGCACTGGCGGTTCGCCGCCGCGGGCACGGCGTGGGTCAGTCGGCCGCTTCCTTCGCCTTCTCGGCGACGGCGGGGAGCGCGCCGTACTCGAAGAGGATCTCCTTGATCGCCTTCGCCGGATCGGGCGCCGTCTTCGCCTCCTCGACGAGCCGCAGCCCCTCTTCGGCGAGTTCACGGGAAGCGGGCTCACGGCGGCGACGAAAAAAGTCGTGCGCGCACCGAACCGGCAGCGGGACCGCCGGTTTCACCCGGCGTGCGAAAGGCACGACGACTTCTGACGGACCCGATCGACGGCCCGTGTGAGGGTGTGAGCGACTCCACCGGGCTGCGCTCGCGATCGGTCTCCGCCGTTGGCGGCGGGGCCATGCTGTTCATTGACAAGTCCACCCCTCTCTTTCGCGACTGTGGTGTCAATGCGCAGCACGTCGGCTCGCCAGGTCGGAAGTGCGGGTTGAAATCCCGCCGGTCGCTCCATCTAGGTCGGTAAGACAACGGGAGTCACGCGGTCTCCAAAGCCGCGGGTGCAGGTTCGAGTCCTGCCCGGCCTGCCATCGGGGCGCAACGCCCCGCGCAGCGGGATGGCGAAGCCGGCCTTTCAGCCGGAGGCGCGAGTTCGAGTCTCGCCGGGCGCACCACCTGGACACGGGGCGCGAGTCCCGCCTGGCCACCCCACCGGCCCGTGGTGAAACGGAGATCATGGCAGCCTACGAAGCTGCAGTCGGAGGTTCGAATCCTCCCGGGCTGACCCGTTGCGGACGGAGCTCGAGGGCCGAGCAGCCGGCTGTCGACCGGAAGGTTGCGGGTTCAACTCCCGTCGTCCGCGCCAGAGTATTCGATGTGAGGGGGCTCCGGGGGCGCGCCTGCCCCGCAAGCAGGAGAGCGCGGGTGCGACTCCCGCCGCGTCCACCAGAAATCCGGCCGGCGCCGTCGCAGAGCCCAATCCCACGGCTTTGCCCGGGCCACGACGCGCGCCGGCCTCTTTGATGTTAGCCGTACGGAGCCAGGCTCCGATCGCCTAACAAATGTCGGCCCGTGGCCGAGCCGTCGAGGCCCTCGTCGGATTCGCGAGTGCAGGTTGGTGCAACTCCGGCCGGGCCGACCAGAGACGGGATCGCAGCTCAGCAGCAGGGCAGCCGGCTCTTCGCCGGCAGCGCGGGGGTGCCTACCATCCGCAGGCTGCTCGCGGGGCTCGTGCGGACGGGCGGCGGTCTCGTAACCCGCAGGTGTTCCAGTTGGCGAGAGGGGTGGACGCTCTTCTGCCGAAGCGGACGGGTCAGAATGCGGACCCCAACTCCGCACCCCGACGCCGCAACCGACTTGCCGACAAGGGGTTGCGCGCGTCCGACCCGGTACGCGGTACAGTCAACCGCGGATGACGGCGAGGAAGCCGTCGCCGTAGCGCTTCGCCTTCGCGGGGCCGATGCCGTTCGCGAGCTGCAGCTCCGCGAGCGTCTTCGGGCGCAGCCGCGCCATGTCGCGCAGCGCGCGATCGCTCGCCACCATGTACGCCGGCACGCCATGCGTGCGCGCCACCTCGAGCCGGTGCGCGCGCAGCGCCTCGAAGAGCCCCATCTCGAAGAAGTCGGGCGCCGCGGGCGCGCCCGCGGCGGGCGTGCGCTCCGCGCGGCGGCGGCGCGTCGTGGCGGGCGGGAGCAGGAGACGCGCGGGCCGCCGGCCGTGCATCACCTCGCGGCCGGTGTCCGTGAGCACCACGATCGGGCGCTCGCCGCCCGTGAAGTCGACCCAGCCGGCGGTCACGCAGCGGCGGAGCAGGCGGACGATCCACTCCTCCGCGCGGTCGGCCAGCGCGCCGAACGTGGTGACCTGCGTGAGGCCCGACCACCCGAGCCGCTCGTCGTCCGCGCCCTTGAGCAGCTTCGCCGCGAGGTTCAGCCCGAACCGGCCGTGCACGCGCGCGATGCCGGACAAGGCCTTCCGCACGATCAGCGTGACGTCGGCCTCGTCCGCGGGCTCGGCGAGCGACTCGCACACGTCGCAGTGGCCGCAGCCGTGCGCGCCCAGAACCTCCTGCGTGTCGAAGTAGCGGAGAATCGCGTCGTGTCGGCAGCTCCCGCCCTCGACCCAGCGCATGAGCTCGAGGAAGAGCCCCCACTTGTGCTCGACGACCTCGGGGTCGGGCGCGCGCTCGTCCGCGGGCATCTCGAGCAGGCGCCGGCGCAGCGGAAGATCCTGCGCCGACGTCAGGAGAAGGCCCCACGCGGGGTTGCCGTCTCGCCCCGCACGGCCGACCTCCTGGTAGTAGGCCTCGATCGAGCCGGGCGGCCCGAGGTGGATCACCGCGCGCACGTCGGCGCGGTCGATGCCCATCCCGAACGCGTTCGTCGCGACGACGACCTGCAGGTCGCCCGACGCGAAGCGCCGGCTGACGTCTTCGCGGTCCGCGCCGGGCATCCCCGCGTGGTAGCAGGCCGCGCGCCAGCCGGATGCCGCGAGCCGGCCGTGCTCCGCCTCGGCGCCGCGGCGCGTGGGCGCGTAGAGGATCACGGCCCCCGGCCCCCCCCCGATCGCCTCCGCGAGGAGCGCGTCGACAAGGCCGCGCTTCTCCGCCGCGCCGGAGACCTCCGCCGCGCGCAGCCGGAGCTCCGGCCGGGCGAACCCGCGCACGATCTGCGGCGTGTCCTCGGGCAGGCCGAGCTGGCGGAGGATCTCGTCGCGCACGATCGGCGTCGCCGTCGCCGTGCACGCGATCACCCGCGCGCGCGGGAGCGCCTGGAGGAGATCGCGGATGCGCAGGTAGTCCGGCCGGAAGTCGTGGCCCCAGTCGGTGATGCAGTGCGCCTCGTCGATCGCGACGAGCGGGCACATGAGCCGCGAGAGCATCGCGCGGAACCCCTCGAACGCGAGCCGCTCGGGCGCGACGTAGACGAGCTTGTACTCGCCGTGCGCGAGGCCCGAGAGCCGGCGGCGCATCTCGTCGGGCTCGAGCGTCGCGGCGAGGTACGTGGACGGCACGCCGCGCGCCGACAGCGCGGCGACCTGGTCGTGCATGAGCGCCACGAGCGGCGAGACGACGAGCGTGGTGCCGGGGAGCAGCGAGCCGGGCAGCTGGTAGATGAGGCTCTTGCCGCCGCCGGTCGGCGCGACGAGGAGGAGCCGCCCCACCTCGAGCAGCGCCGAGATCGCCTCGCGCTGGCCGGGGCGGAAATCGTCGTACCCGAGAGCGCGCAGTCCCGCGTCGAGTTCCACCGGGGTCGCCATCGTAGCGCGCCGCCGAAAAGGGGGTGAGGGGGCACGGGGGGCAGGGGAGCGGCCCCCGGAGCCCCCTCGCTTCGCACGAAAAAACCGGGGCGAGGTCGCCCCCGCCCCGGCTCGATCTCTTGGTCCTGCGCTACCGGCGGTTGCCGTAGCCGCCGCCACCACCGCCGCCGCCGAAGCCGCCGCGGTTCGGCCGCTCGGCGCGCTCGTGCGCCTGGCTGACGTTCAGCTGGCGCCCGTGCAGCTCCGTGCCGTTCATGGCGGCGATGACCGCCGCCGCGTCGGCGCCCGCGCCCATCTCGACGAAGGCGAAGCCCCGCGAGCGGCCGGTGCCGCGATCGGTCACGATGCTGACCTTCTCCACCGGGCGGTTATCGCCGGCGAAGAGGTCGTGGAGGTCCTGCTCGCTCGTCTCGAACGAGAGGTTCCCTACGAAGATCCTGGTTCCCATGTCAATCCTTTCCGTTCGCGCGGCAGGCCTTCTCAATCGACGGAAAGGACGAGGGCGGAACGACGTGAATCAGTCGAAGAACAAATGGCCACCCGCGGGGTCGATTCCTTGGCTGGCGACCGTTGAAGCAGGGAGTCTACCACGCCCCGCTGAATTCGCGATTTCGGGGGGGTCCCGGGGGCCTTGCGGGCTCGTCGGGCCGCCGCGCCTCGCGCGCCACAAGCCGTGCGACCACAGGCCGTTACGGGCGGAAGCGGTCTACGCTCCCACGATCTCCATGAGACCGTCGACCGCCGAGGCCATGTCCTCGGGGCTCGCGCGGCCGAATCGCCCGCCGATCCGCTCGACCGAGAGGGTGCGGACCTGGCTGATCTTCAGCCACGAGCGCTTCGACGGGCCCTTCGCCCGCAACTCCAGCGTCAACGGGAATCCCGCGCGCTGCGCGCGGGTCGTGAGCGCCATCACGATGACAGTGCCGGACCTCTCATTGAACACGTCGTGGCTGATGACGAGGACCGGCCGCGCGGCCTTCTGCCCGCGCCCGCGCGCCCGGCCGAGGTCGGCCCAGCGGATCTCGCCCCTCAGTATTCGGGCCATTCGTCGATCTCCGCTCCGAGGCCCTCCTCCGCGAGGGCCTTCTCCGCGTCGCGATCGAGCTTCGCGCATTCGGCCGCGAGCCTGGTGTGGTCGAGGCGGGCAAGCTTCTCCTCGACGGCGGCCTGGATCGCCTCGCTGCGGCTCGGGAACGCCCTGCTCGCCACGAGCCGGTCCACGCGCTCGACCATCGCCCTGTCGATCGTGATCGCGATCTTCGCCTTCGCCATCTTGGTATGATGATACATCATACCACGCCCCCGCACCGAGGCCCGATGCGGAGCACGCGCCGGCCGGCTCATGGCGGCGGCACCCTGCTCGGCTTCGCCCCCGACATGCGGTGGAGCCACGGGGGACGGCCGAAGCCGAGCTCCCTGCGGATCTCCTCGCACGTCTCCTCCACCCCCATCTCGCGCACGGCAGCGTCCCAGAAGCGGCAGGTCTCGATGCCGAACGCCTCGCGCAGGTCCTCGTCTCGGCTCTCGTTGTACGGGTTGTTGGGATCGGCATCCGGGTCGATGTCGGGCAGCTCCTCCTGGTCGTACTCCGGCAGCCACGGGTCGATCTGCACGTTGACGCCGTTTCCGGGGGCCGGCTCCGGCTCACCCGCCGCAGCAGCGCTTGCACTTTCTTCCCGCTGCCGCAGGGACACGACGGGTTGCGCCCGGGCGGGCGCGGCGCGAGCGCCGCCGGCGGCGGGGGCGCGGTCTGCCGGTTGGTCGATCTCCGCGGCGATCCAAGCGTGCATGCGATCCGCCTCGCAATCGGCGAGGTCCTCATCGAGGATCGTGAATTCCGCGCGGGCGAGCGCAGACGTCAGCGCCATGCGCTGGTGGGCGGTGAGAGACTCGAACTCCCAACCTCCTGCGTGTAAGGCAGGCGCTCTAGCCAGTTGAGCTAACCGCCCGTCGGGGCCTTTCTACCACGCGGGTCGCGGCCGCGGCCCGCCCCGCGCCCCCCGGCCCCCCTCCCCTCCTGTGTAGGGCCCGCGGCTATCCTCTAGCACCATGCGCATCACCGTCATCGGCAC
>DASUGR010000023.1:0-26045 GCA_036273915.1 Planctomycetota bacterium
GCTCTCGAACCTCTTCCGTTGGCGTGGCTACGCGGTCGTCGGGCTCAACTACCTGGGGGATGTCGGCACCGCGTTCGGGAAGCTCATGGTGGGCGCCGAGGAACTGGGCGAGCCGAGGACGATCGACGAGTTCAAGCGCACCTACGTCCACGGGTCGAGGGCATGCGCCGGCGACCCGGCGAGGATGGAGCGCGCGCGCGCCTGGACGAAGCGCCTCGAGGAAGACGACCCTGCCGCGGTCGGCCCCTGGGAGCGCGCCCGCGAGATGTCGCTGCTCGCCTTCCGCGAGGTCTACGACCGCCTCGGCGTCCGCCACGACGTGGTGGACGGCGAGCGGATGTACGTGAAGCGCGCGCGCGACCTCGTCGTGGATCTCCTCGCGGGCGGGAAGGCGGAGGAGTCCCTTGGCGGCGTCATCATCCCGACCGGCGGGGAGACGCCGTTCCTCGTCCGCAAGAGCGACGGCGCGACGCTCTACGGCACGCGCGACATCGTCGCCGCGATGGACCGGTTCGACCGCTACGCCTTCGCGCGCATGCTCTACGTCGTCGACGTGGCGCAGTCGCAGCACTTCCAGCAGCTCTTCGCGTCGCTCAGGCACCTCGGCTGCGCGTGGGCGGACCGCTGCGAGCACGTGGCGTTCGGCCAGGTGCTTGTCGGAGGCAGCCGCGCCAAGACGCGCGAGGGCGAGAGCGTCGAGCTGATCGACGTGCTGCGCGAGGGCGAGAAGCGCGCCCTGGCCGTGGTCGAGGAGAAGAACGCCGCGCTCAAGGACAAGGAGGCGGTCGCGCGGGCGGTCGGGACCGCGGCGGTGGTCTTCTGCGACGTCGGCTTCCCGATCCGCAAGAACATCCATTTCGACTGGGACGAGATCCTCTCGTTCGACGGGCGGACGGGCCCCTACCTCCAGTACGTCCACGCGAGCGCGTGCTCGATCCTCCGGAAGGGCGGCGGCGCGCCCGCGACGTGCGACGCGTCGCGGCTCGCCCACGACCTCGAGTGGGATCTCGTGCGACGGATCGCGGAATTCCCGGAGAGCGTCGGCCGGGCCGCGGCGGAGTGCGAGCCGTCGCACCTCTCCGGGCTCCTCTACGACCTCGCGCGCGAGTTCCGCGCGTACCACGCGGCGGGCGCGCGCGACGCCTCCCTCCGGGTCCTCGCCGACGACGAAGCCGCCCGCGCGGCGCGCCTGAAGCTGACCGACGCCGTGCGGACGACGCTCGCGGTCGGCCTCCGCCTCTTGGGCATCGAGCCGCTCGAGGAGATGTAGCCGTCCCAAATCGTTTCGGGACCGCGACTTACGTCCCCCTCCCCCGGGCCCCTTCCCCTCAACCGCAGGGGCGCGTGTGCCGATACGGAGACGTGAGGACCGTTGTCGAGGAGTCCGTCCGCGCGCGCCCGCGCCCCGACCCGATCCCGCAGCGCGGGCTCCGCTGGTGGGCGGCGCACGCGCCGTGGATCCTCGCCGCGCTCGGCACCGGCACCGCGCTCCTCGCGCTCCGCGGCCGGGACCTCGGGCTCCTCGCGTGCGGCGCGAGCCTCGCGCTGCTCCTCGCCGCGCTCGCGCGCGTGTCGCTGCACGTGTTCTGCAAGGTCGCGCACGTCTCGTGCGGGGTGCTCGCGCTGGGCCTCCTCGACGGCGCCGACGTCGCGGGCTCGTACGTCGCCGGCGCCGGCGCGCTCGCGGTCGCCATGCTGCTCGGCCGCTCGTTCGCCCACCTCGTCCGGCCGGAGGTCGCGCCGCTCGCGGGGCGGCTGCCGTGGATCTTCCCGTCGTCGCTGCGCGGCGCCGCGATCCGGTTCGGGATCGCGGGCCTCGCGGCGGCGGTGCCGCTCGCGTTCCTCGGGCCGACCCCGGTGCTGCGGGTGATCGGCGTGGCGATGCTGCCGCTCGCGCTCCGCACCTATCTGCTGACGCTGCTCGCGGAGCGGACGGCGCGCGCGATCTGGTCGCTCGCGGTCGCGGTCGAGCTCATGCTGCTCGCGGCGCTCGTGACCGCGCACGGGCCGATCGGCGCCGCGTGGGCGGCCGTCGTCGCGGAGACGACGCTCTTCGCCTGCTCGGCGTTCGTCGTCGCGCGGCGCACGGGCGTGGCGCCGCTCGCGCAGCTCCAGCTCCTCGGGCTCGCGTGCACGATGGTCCTCGTGCTCTTCCTGACGCTGCGGGGCGGCCTCGACTTCCTGCTCCTCGGCGGGATCGTCGTGGGCGTCGTGGCCGGCGCGCTCTTCTGGCCGCGCCGGACCTAGCCCGGGGCTAGGGGAGCGGCGCAAAGGCCCGCCGCAAGGGCCTCCGCGCCGTTCCAAGATGCGAGGGGGTTCCGGGGGCAGCCGCCGGGTCGCTCAGCCCCTGCGGAGCCAAGGGCGGGCCCAGTAGCCGCCGCCGCCGTCCGGATTCGCCTCCTCGATCACCGTCGCCGCCGCCGCCGCGTTGGGGTCGAGCGAGAGCGCGTTTTTCGCCTCGGCCTTCGCGCGCGGGTAGTCGCCGCGGCTCAGGTAGTACTGCGCGTTGTTGACGTAGCAGTTGACGGCGCTCGCCTTGGCGGTCTTCAGGAGCGGCTCCGCCTCCGCCTTGAGCGTGTCGTCCGTGCTCGTCTTGAGGATCTCCTCGAGGCGGCCGATCGCCAGCTTGTACTTGTGGGTCGCCTCGTCGAGCGTGTCCTTCTCCTCGGTGCCCGTCTTCTCGAGCGCGCGGTTCCGGATGGTGTCGCCCCACTTCAGGTCCTCCTCGGCCTGCTGGAGCTTCTCCTCCCTCTCCGCGTCGAGCCGCTGGGCGCGCTCGGCCTGGTACTTCGCGCGCTGGGCGTCGATCTCGCCCTGCACGCTCTCGAGGAGCGTCCGGGTCTCGCCCGCCGCCTTCGTGTCCGGGTAGAGCGCGAGGAGCGACGCGCAGTACTCGCGCGCCGCCGGGAGGTTGCCGTTCTCGGCGTCCGCCCGGGCGTCCTCCAGGGTGCACTGGGCGATCCCCTCGTGGATCTCCTGCCCGTGCGCCTTGAGGAACGCGTCGGCGGCCGCCGGGTCGATCTTGCGGAACCGGCGGAACTGCACGCGCGCCTGCCGGTACATCCCGTGGTCGAAGGCGTACTGCGCCAGCGCGAGCCGGCCGTTCGCGTCCTCCCCCACCGCGTTGTTGCGCAGGTGGTAGAAGCAGCGCGGGTCGAGCCTCGAAGCGGCGACGGTCATGGCCGCGCCGCCGTCCGGCTGGAAGGTGATCGAGTCGGCGGTCGTGGAGACGACCTTCCCGTCGATGAAGGTCCCGTCGGAGAAGCAGAGTTCGTCGTCGGCCAGCGCCGCGCCGGAGAGCACGAGAAGAACGGGCAGGAGCCTTGCACGCATCGAAATCGCCTTCCTTTCCGGTCCCGGATGGGGACACCAGTGTTCCGGAAGGGACCGGCCGGGGCAAGCGCCTGCAGCGGACCGCCCGGGCTCGGCACCCCGGGTCAGAAATCGAAGACGAGGTTGAGCCCCACCTGCGGCAGGAACTCGGTGCCGAGGTTGCCCTCGCCGTCCGCGATCACGAGCGTCGCCTCGGGGCCGATCCACCAGCGCTTGCCGAGCCGCCACTCGTAGCCGACGCCGCCGTAGGCTCCGAAGTAATCGCCCGGGTCGTCGATCGTCGCCGGGTCGCCGATCGCGCGGAACCACTGGAGCCCGTACCGGAAGAAGAGGCGGTTGTCGTGGCCGGGGGAGAGGACCTGCTTCACGCCCATCTGCACCTGGTAGAAGCCGCCGTCCTGCGTCGCGGAGTCGTCGCCGCCTTCCACGACCGCGCGCAGCTCGAACGCGAAGTCGTACTTCTCGGACGACTTCGAGAACCACTGCCCGCCGGTGATCTGCCCGCCGATCGACGGAACGCCGGCGACGCCGACGCTGGCGTAGACGTCGCTCTCGCGGTCGGGTTCAATCCGCGAACGGCACCCGACGAGGAGGAGCGCAAGGAGGACGGTCGCACGCATTCCTCCCGATCATGCACTCCGGCCCGGACCGAATCGCAGGGGGTTCCGGGGGCGGCTTCAGCCCGCGAGCAGCGCGGCGATCCGCTCGGCGGCGTGGCCGTCGCCGTAGAGCGCCGGGCGCCCCGGGCCCCGCGGCGGCGACCGGAGGGCCTTGGCGATCCGCTCCGGGTCGGTCCCGACGAGCACGTTCCAACCGACGTCGACCGTCTCCCCCCACTCCGTCGCGTCCCGCAGCGTGATGCACGGCACGCCCAAGAGGTACGCCTCCTTCTGGAGGCCGCCCGAGTCCGTGAGAGCGAACCGGGCGCCCGCCACGAGCCCGAGGAACTCGAGGTAGGGAAGCGGCGGCGCCTCCGCGACGTTTCCGGGCAGCGCCCCGACGCGCGTGCGCGGGTGGCGCGGGAACACGACCGGGCAGCCGGCGCCCGCGGCCGCGGCGAGCACGCGCGCGACGGCCGCCGGGTCGTCCGCGGTCCCGGCCCGGTGCAGCGTGAGGACGGCGTAGTCGCCGTGGCGACGCGGCAGCGCCCCGAGCCGCGCGAGCAGCACGTCCGCCATCACGTCGCCGGTGACGTGGACGCCGTCCAGCCCGTCGAGGTTCCGCGCGTGCGCGTCGGTCGAGCAGAAGAAGAGGTCGGAGGCCTCGTCGACGAGGATGCGGTTCCGCTCCTCGGGAAGCTCCCTCTCGCCGGAGCGGGCGCCCGCCTCGACGTGCGCGACCGGGATCTCCCGGAACGACGCGGCGACCGCGGCGGCCACCGCGGAGTCGGCGTCGCCGAGCGCGAGGACCCGGTCGACGGGGTGCCTCTCGAGAAGCCGCGTCAGCCCGTCCACCATCTCCGCGAGGCGCGCGGGCCGCTCGCGCGAGGCGACGTCGAGGCGGTGGTCCGGCGGCGCGAGGGCAAGCCCCGCGAAGTGCGCTTCCACCATGCGGGGATCGTCGTGCTGACCGGTGTGGACGAGGATCGCCTCGCCGCGCGCGCGCAGCGCGGGGAGGAGCGCCGCCGCCTTCACGAACTGGGGCCGGGCTCCGGCGACGACGGCGACGCGCATCGGCCCCCGGAGCCCCCTCCCTTACGCCTTCGCCTTGCGCGGGATCGGCGTATAGAGCTTCATGTTGGGCCCGAGCGGCGGCGAGTAGATGTGGACGGTCACGAGCTTCCCCTCCCCGCGGTTGTTGATCCGGTGCACGGACTCGCCCGACGCGATCGTGATGTCGCCCTTCCCGAAGGAGCGCTCGCCCGTGGGCTCCGGCTTGCCGTCGCGGAGGCGGTAGCGTTCCTCGATCATCGTGCCGTCGACGACGAGGTAGAGGCAGTACGACGACCCGTGGTCGTGGATCGCGCTCATCTGCCCGGGCTGCCAGCAGATGACGACGAGCTCGCACTGGTCGTTCAGCAGCACGGTGTTGCGCGCGTAGCACTCCTCCTGGAAGCGGTGGTAGCCGGAGAGGTCGAGCGCCTTCAGGTCGACGGAGCGGGCGAGCGCCTCCATCTCCTCGGGCGCAAGCGGCCGCGACACGCCGCCGGGGCCCTTGAGGATGCGATCGCGGAGCTTCAGAACCATGCATGCAGGATGCGGCAGAACGCGGCTTTATGCAATCCCAAGGGGAAGGGAGGGGGCACGGGGGAGGGTCAGGACTCGGGGAGGGCGACCTCTTCGGATGTGGGCCTGGCCGAAAGCCGCCCGGGCCCGCGCTGGGCGACGCGGACGACGACCGCCACCTGCCGCGGCGACAGGTGGCCGCAGAGGAGCAGCCGGTCCTCGAAGTCGCGGAGGATGCCGAGCCGAGGGTAGGCGCGGCGGAGCTGCGCGAGGATCCGCAGCATGCGTTCCCTCGGGAAGTAGCGGCCGAGCGTCTCGCGCTGCCGCGTCGTCCACGTCGCCTGATCCGCGAGCGAGGCCTCGAAGCGCGAGCGCGGCGCCGCGAGCGAGGCGGCGGCGGCGCGCGCGTTCTCGCTCACGAGCGCGGCCCCGCGCGCCCGCCGGCACGTCGCGCACTCGCGCGGCATCCGCACGTTGCCGCGGACCGGCTCGAGGCGCCCGCCGAGGCTCTCGAGGATCCGCGCCGAGCGGACCTCGATCCAGGGGATGCGCGCGCGCCCCTTGTCCGCGGGCACCGCGTGCGCGTGGAGGATCTCGATCCCGAGCGAGACCTTCCCGCGCGCGTCGACGAGCGCGACGTCGAGCCGCGCGCCGGGGACGGCGACCTCGAGAAGGGCGTCCGCGACGACCGGCCGGAGCGGCCTCTCCTCGATCGTGCCCCCGCACCCCCTGCACGTCGCCACGACGGCGGGCGCGGCCGCCTGCCCGGCCTTCCACCGCCTCACCGCGGCCATGACCGCGTACTTCGCCGCCACGTGTTCCGCACTCTCCCCCGAGAGCCGGCACGACGGCGCGTCGCGCCAGTGCGCGAAGTGGCGCACGACGGCGCTGCCCTCGCGCACGACGACGCGGCCTCTGCACTCGGGGCACTCGAAGCGGCCGTGGTCGGGCGCCTCGCCGGGACGAAGCCACCGCCCATCCGAGAGGGCGAACGGGACGAGAAGCTCCCGCACACGAGCAGGCTACCCCGCGAAAGGGACGGGAGGGGGCGCGGGGGAGGGTATGCTCGCCTCGTGAACCACGACGCGCAGGCGGCGCGCTACGACCGGCTGGTCGCGGACGAGACGCACCCGGTCCGCGCGGGCTACGCGGCCTGCCTCGACTGGGTCGCGTCGCACGTGGCGTCGGGGGAGCGGGTCCTCGACCTCGGCAGCGGCACCGGCAACCTCGCGCTGCGGCTGCCGCCGTGCCGGCTCACGTGCGTGGACGTCTCGGCGCAGATGACGCGGATCGCGCGGGCGAAGCTCGCGCGGCCCGCGGGGTGGGTGCAGGAGGATCTCGTCGCGTACCTCGAGGCGCCACGCGGCCCCTTCGACGCGGTGATCAGCACGTACGCGGTCCACCACCTTGCCGAGGGGGAGAAGCTGCTGCTGTTCAGGCGGATCCGCGCGGCGCTCGCGCCGGGCGGCCGGGCGGCCTTCGGCGACCTGATGTTCGAGAACTTGGCGGCGCGGGAGCGCCTGCTCGCGCGCTACGCGGGCGACCGATCGGTGGCGGACTCGATCCGCGACGAGTTCTACTGGGACCTCTCGACCGCCGTCCCCGCCCTCGAGCGCCTGGGATTCAGGGTCGAGACGCGCCGCTTCTCGGACCTGTCCTGGGGCCTCGCGGCGCGCGCTCTCCCCTGACCTCTACCGTTGCCAACCGCTGTTCGACATCGCCAGCAGATACGCTGGAAAGCGGTGCAAGGCGGTGTACTATGGTGCAATGTCAACCAGAAAGGGAACCGTCCGCCAGAGCGTGACCCTGCCGGCACGGGTGGCGCAGCGCGTGCGTGCGCTAGCGAAAGACCGACGGACGAGCGCCAGCCGCGTTCTCGTCGACCTTGTCGAGGCCGGGCTCGACGCACGGGAGACCGAGAGAGAGCGGTTCCTGGATCTCGCGGATCGGCTGTCACGCTCCAAGGACCCGGCCGAGCAGGCCCGGATCAAGACGGAGCTTGCCCGTCTGACGTTCGGAGAGTGATGCCGAAGATCCAGTGGACCGATCTCCCGCCGGCACTTCGAGAGCACCTGTTCGAGCGCGCACGGGAGCGCAGGGTCGCCGCAGAGGACCTGTGGAGGCTGAAGCTGTGGCGGGAATCGGAGCCGGACGCTCCAGAGGGCCCCTGGTACAAGGACTTCGGCTCATTCAAGACTACGGCGAGGGACGGTACCCGAAGACGTTCCTGCTGCGCGGCCAGCCCGCGAAGGGGCAGGCCCTCTGAGCGTGGCGGCGAAGCTCAGACCGCGCTCGCCTTCTCGTCCCTCTTCCGCAGCGCCTCGATCAGGAGCGACATCGTCGGCAGCGTGATGTTCCTCTCCACGTTGCCCTGCGCCGGCTGGAAGCGGAACGTGCCGGAGTCGTGCTCGGCGATCGCGTAGACCGCCTCGTCCCCCGAGAGCCCCCCCCATTCCGCCGCCTTGACCTCGCCCTCGCGCAGGTCGATCGTGCCGCTCTTCCCGCCGGCCTCGATCACGACGCGGCCGTTCCGGCGGCAGCCGGTGAGGAACTGGATCAGCTCCGGGAACCCGATCTCCTCGAGCCGGCCCGCGAGCGACGCGGCCGTCGCCGCCTGCGCCGACAGCTCCCGCTTCTTGCGCACCTCGGCGATCTTCTGGTTGAGCATCTCCGCCGTGAAGGGCTTGCGGATGTACCCCTCCGCCCCGGCGCGCATCACGTCGACGATCCGGTTGAAGTAGCTCTCGGACGAGACCATCAGGACCGGGGCGCTCGACGCGCCGGCCTGCAGCTCGCGCACGAGGCCGAGCCCGTCGAGGTTCGGCATGTTCCAGTCGGTGATGACGAGGTCGAACTCGCTCGACTTGATCCTGTCGAGCGCCTCGACGCCGTCCTGGGCCTCGACGACGTCCTCGTGCCCGATCTCGCGGAGGATCTTCCGCAGGACGGAGCGCGCGACCTTGCTGTCGTCGACGACGAGGATCCGCATGGCTGACTTCATACGGTTGTGGCGGCGCGGGTCCCCCGCGCCCCCTCCCTATCTATCGGAACGAGAAGGATCAACTGAAGAAGGAAGCCCCCGATCTCGGTCTCGAAGGGCGCGGCGTACCGCTCGGCATCCCTCTGGTGGAACACCCGGTGCTGGCAGCCGAGGATGACGTTCGGGAGCGTCGTGCGGCAGTCGTGGATGCCGGCGCGCGCGAGCCCGCGCTTCGCGAGGCCGGCGATCACGCTCGCCAGCTCGCCGATCCCGTCCGCCACTTCCTGGTCGAGCACGGGCAACGACTCGAGGCCGAGGATCCGGCCGACCGCCCGGCGCGCCACGGACTCCGGGAACGAGAGCACGAGCGACGCCTGCCGCTCCCCCCCGCCCCCCTCGAGGTTGCTGAGCCCGACGATGCCCGACACGTCGTAGCCGGTCGTCACGCCGTGACCGCGCTCGAACGGGCCGGGCTTCGCGTCGATGCCGAGCATCGTCTGGAAGGTCTGGCGCGCCGCCTCGACGAAGGCGAGGAGCTTCGGATCGTTCATGAGAGGGACCTCTTGGAAGGGGTTCACGCCACGCTCCTCAGGAAGTTGGCGATCTGCGCGCCGGCGATCGTCGCGAGCCGCAGGTCCGCGTCCTCGAACTTCGGCTTCGAGGGGAGACGCTCGAGCGCGAGCAGGCCGAGCTTCCGCTCGTCGCCCTGGAGGGGCACGAGAATGACGTGGGAGCGGACGCCGAGCGTCGCGTCGAGCACGGTCGATGCCTTGGGGACGTTGAGCGCGACCGCGCGCTCCGTGGTGAGCCCCGCGCGGATCAGCTGGTCCGGCGGGCCCTCGTCGCGGCCGGGAGGCAGCGCGGCGTGGGTGAACTGCATGAGGGGGTTCCCGGTGCCCTCCTCGACGAGCACGATCGTCGCGCGGTCGCACGAGACGATCGAGCGGACGTGGAGCGCGACCTGGTCGAGGATCTTGAGCTCGCCGTCCGCCTCCTGGAGCAGCTCCGTGAGGCGCCCGAGCGCCTCGATCCCGGCATCGGGCGACGCCGCCGCGGGCGGTTCCCCCTCGACGAGCGGCAGCCCGGTGGTCTCGGTATCGAGGTGGATCTCGGCCTGCGCCGCCTCGAACCGCATCTCGGTGTCGCCGACGAGGATCTCGTCGCCCTCGAGGAGCACGTGCGCCCGCACGCGCTTGCCGTTGACGAAGGTGCCGTTCTTCGAGCCGCAGTCGGTGAGCGCGTAGCGGTCCTCGCCGCAGTCGATGCGCACGTGGTGGCGCGACGCGCAGCCGTCCGGCAGGACGATCGTGTTCGACTCCGCGCGGCCGATCGTGACCGCCTCGGTCTCGAGGCCCACGACCTCCTGCGCGCCGGAGGGGCGCCGGATCCGGAGCACGTGGCCCGTGCGCGTCGCGACCGCGGTGCGCTTCGGCGACGTGACCGAGGGGGCGTTCTTCGGCGACATGCGTCACACCTCCACGGGCCGGGCGCGGTGCCACGAGACGCGGCCGTTCCGCGCGAGGGCGAAGGCCTCCTCCGCGGGGATCGTCCCCTCGGCCGCGCCGAGGAAGAGGTGGCCGTCGGGACGCAGCAGGCGGTGCACGCGCTCGAGCACCTCCGCCCGCGTTTCCATGCCGAAGTACATGAGGACGTTGCGGATGAGGATCACGTCCATCTCGGGGAGCGGCGGCCAGGGACCCGCGAGGTTGAGCCGGCCGAAACGGACCCGCTCCTTCAACCCGGCGCGCACGCGCCAGTGCTCGCCGTCCTCCTCGAAGTGCCGCACGAGGAGCGACGCCTTGAGCCCGCGGTTGACCTCGAGCTGCGTATAGCGCCCCTCCTGCGCGCGGGCGAGCGTGCGCTCCGAGAGGTCGCTCGCCCACACCTCGATCTGGTCGCGGAGGCGCGGGAATCGCTCCTCGACCGCCATCGCGACCGAGTAGGGCTCCTGCCCGGTGGCGCAGCCCGCGGACCAGACGCGGATCGGGAAGCGGCCGCGCGCGGCGATCTCGGGCAGCACATGCTCGGCGAGCGCCTCGAACACCTGCGGGTCGCGGAAGAACCAGGTCTCGTGGTTGAGGAGCGTCTCGACGATCTCCTGCTTGAGCTCGCCGGTGGAGTCCGCCTCGACGTGGTCGAGGAGCCCTCGCAGCGAGCTGCCGTGCGCGAGGGCGAGCGGCGCGAGGAGCGACCGGATGAGGTAGCCCTTCTCCTCGCCGAGCACGACGCCCGACTCCGCGGCGACGAGGCGCGAGACCTGCTCGAGGTCCGTCGCCGAGGCCTTCACCGCCGCGCCCCCGCGAGGACGAGCCGCGCGATCTCCGCGCCCAGGCGCGCCGGCGGCGCGACGAGCTCCGCGAGCCCCGCCTCGATGACGTGCCGCGGCATGCCGAAGACGGCGCAGCTCTGGGGATCCTGCGCGAACACGCGCCCGCCGCTGCGGCGGATCTCCGAGGCGCCCGCGCAGCCGTCGCGCCCCATGCCCGACAGCACGACCGCGACCGCCGCGGGGCCGTACTCCTCGGCGACCGTGCGGAAGAGCACGTCGGCCGCCGGTCGGCAGGAGTGGACGGGCGGCGCGCGGTGGAGCACCGTGTGCCCGCGGTGCACCTCCAGGTGGTAGTCGCCGGGCGCGAGATAGACGCGGCCATTGGCCAGCTCCTGGCCGTCGGTGGCCTCGGCGACCGGCAGCGGGACGCGCCCGTCGAGCCGCCGCGCGAAGAGGCGCGTGAAGACGGGCGGCATGTGCTGCACGACGAGCACGGGGACCGGGAACTCGCGAGGCAGCGCAAGGAGCAGCTCGGGAAGGGCGTCGGGGCCTCCGGTCGAGGCGGCGATCGCGAGGACCGCGGGCTCCGCCGCGGGCGCGGGCGGCGCCGGGGGGGGAAGCAGGGATGCGGCGGGGGCCCGGGCGACGAGCGCGAGCACCTTGGGCACGAGCTGCTCCCTCACCGCGCGCACGGCGTCGGCGTGGTCCGCGGTCGCGGCGGGCTTCGTCGCGTAGTCGGCGGCCCCGAGCGAGAGCGCGTCGAGGGTCGCGGCGGCGCCCCGCTCCGTCAGCACGCTGAACATCACGACCTTCACCGCGGGGTGGCCGCGCCGCAGCTCCGCGAGCGCGGTGAGCCCGTCCATCTCGGGCATCTCGATGTCGAGGACGACGACGTCGGGCGCGAGCTGGCGCACCTTGTCGAGCGCGATCCGGCCGTTGGGGGCGGTTCCGACGACCTCCACCCCTTCCGCCTCGTCGAGGATCGACGCGACGAGCCGGCGGCAGACCACCGAGTCGTCGACGACGAGCACGCGGGCGTTCGCCATGGTCAGACCAGGAGCCCCAGCAGCTGGAGCTTGTCGCGGACGACCTCGCGCGTGAACGGCTTCATGATGTACTCGTCCGCGCCGGCCTCGAGCGCCTCCTTCACGTTGTGGAGGCGCGTCTCCTTCGTGACCATGACGAGGCGGATGTCCCGGTACGTGGGGCTCTCGCGCACCTTCCGGACGAACGAGATCCCGTTCATCTCGGGCATCTCCCAGTCCACGAACACGAGGTGCGCGGTCTCTCCCGATGCGAGCCACGCGAGCGCGTCGCTGCCGTTCTCCGCCTCGACCGCCAGAAAGCCCGCCTCCTCGAGGATGCTCTTGAGGATGCGGCGGATCGTCCGCGCGTCATCGACCACGAGCGCGCGCGGGCGCTCCCCACCGTGCGAGTCCACGGTTCTTCATCGACATCCCGGGGGGCGGAATTAGGGATGAACCCGCTTGCCAAGCCGGTTCCTGCCGGCTCAAGGCGGGACGGGGAGGGGTTCCGGGGAGGGGGTGGAGACGTGGAATCCTTGTGCGGCGGGGGAATCTGACGCGTTGCGGCCCCTTGGGCCGGACCCCCCGGCGTCCGGAGGGCTGCGGTTCCAGAGGCGGCGCCGGAGGCCCCCCGTATGTGGTTCATCGCCGAGAACCCCAACCTGCTCCTGTTCGGAATCCCGCTCGCGCTCTTCGTCGGCATGCTGGTCATGCTCGAGCTCGGGCGCCGCGCGGGCCTGAGGAGGCTCGCCAAGGACCCCGAGGGGGCCAAGGAGCGACTCGGCACGGTGGAGGGCGCGATCTTCGGCCTCCTGGGCCTTCTCATCGCGTTCACCTTCTCCGGGGCAGCGGGGCGGTTCGACGACCGCCGGAAGATGGTCGTCCAGGAGGCGAACCAGCTCGGCGACGCGTGGTCGCGGATCGACGCGCTCCCCGAAAAGACCCAGCCCCCGATCCGGGACGCCATGCGGCGCTACCTCGAGTCGCGGCTCGAGACCTACCGCAGGATCCCGGACATGAAGGCCGTCGACGAGGAGCTGGAACGCTCGGCGGCGATCCAGGACGAGATCTGGAAGGCGGCGGTCGCCGCGTGCGCGATGCCGGAGGGCCAGAGGGTCACCATGCTCGTCCTCCCCGCCCTCGACTCGGCGTTCGACTGGACGCTCGTGCGCACGGCATCGGCGATGCACCACCCGCCGGGCATCATCTGGATCATGCTGTTCGTGCTCTCGTTCGGGAGCGCGCTGATCGCCGGCTACGGGATGACGGGCGGGCGGAAGCGCAACTGGACCTACATGATCGGCTTCGCGGCGGTGATCGCGATCGCGGTGTACACGATCCTCGACATCGAGTTCCCGCGCGTGGGCCTCGTGCGCGTGGACGCGGTGGACCAGCTGCTCACCGACCTGCTCGAGACGATGCGGAAGTCGTAGGGGAGAGGCGCCATCGGGTCCGCGCCCGGTGCGGCGGCGGGCAGGATGCGACAATGCGCGCGAATGCGCCGAGTCGCTCTCGCGGGCCTTCTGCTCCTCGCGCTCGTCTTTGGACTCCTCGCGTGGCGCGGCAGCGCGGCGGCCCGCGCGCGGTCGGGCGTTCCCGCCGCCGCCGGTGCCGCGGCCCCCGAAGCCCCCACCCATCCCGCCGCGGGAAGCGAGAAGCCACGGGACGGCGCCGCGATCCCCGTCAAAGGACAGGTCACGGACGGGAGTTCCTCGCTGTGCTCGCGGGACGGCCTCCTGCGGTTCCGGATCGACGACGGGCCGGAAAGGGAGGCGACGATCCACGAGGGCGAGTGGGAGGCGAGCGCGTCGAGGGGGGCCACCCTCTCCGTCGAGGAGATCCTCTTCGGCGACCGGAAGGCCGTCGCGACGCCGGCGACGGTCACGGTGCCCGAGGACGGCAAGGTCGAGATCGTGTGCCGCTGGCTCGTGCCCACGCTCCTGCGCGTGATCGGCGAGAAGAGCGAGGACATCGAGAAGGTCGAATCCTACGAGACCGGCGACTACGACGACTGGGGCCCGGGCTGGCCGGAGGCGACGCCGGCAGCCTCGCCGATCGAGCTTGCGGGCGCGGAGGGGACCCACACGTACCTCGTGCGCGCGCCGGGGTACGCGTGGTCGAGGATCTCCGTCTTCGTCGGCCTCGGTGGCGAGCGCGTCGTGCGCCTCGTGCGCGCCGGCACGCTCGACGTGCGGCTCTCTCCGTTCGACCCCGAGGCGGGGATCACGGTCCGGGTAGACACCGACTGCTACTGGGAGCCGGACGAAACGGGGCGCGTTCAGGTCAAGAGCCTCCGTCCGGGAGACCACGAGGTCCTCGCGCAGGTCCGGGTCGGCGGCTTCGAGGTGGTGGGCGAGGCCACGGCGAGGGTCGAACCCGGCCGGACGACCGAGCTGGTCCTCCCGATCCGAACGCTTCCTGCGGAGCCCGAGTCGGTGCCGCTCGCGGGCACGATCGAGGTCGCGCCCGGCTGGACCGAGGAGGACGAGGCGCCCTCGAGCTGCATGACGCCCTCCGTCAGCGCATGGAGCGCGGACGACAGCCTCGACATCGACCCGCCCGACGAGAAGGGGCGGTGGTCCGCCGGCGACGTCCGCCCGGGAACCTACGCATTCCGCATCGACGCGTGGACGTGGGTCCAGGCCGTCGACGTCGGGCCGCAGGGAGCCCGCGACGTGCGGCTCTCCGTGCCGCCGCCGTGCGAGGTCGTGGTGCGGCTCGTCGACGAGACGGGAGAGCCTGTCCCCTCGGATGGCGAAATCGCGTGGCGGACGAGGGCAGCGGGCGTGGACGAGGAGTTGTTGGGATCCTTCTTTGCGGGCAGGGACGGACGGACGGAGGACCCGACGGAGCCGGGCGTCTACAGGTTCCGCGCGCCGCAGGGAGTCTTGAGCGTCTGGTACCTCGATGAAGGTGATTCGGATGAGCCCGAGCGACAGGGCGACGCCGAGGTCGAGCTGAAGCCGGGCCTCAACCAAGTGGAGGTCAAGGTCGGATGGATCTTCTGCTTCGACGTTGTTCTCCTCGACGACGTGATGCCCGTTCCGGTCAATGCTCCGATCGCTCGCGAGGTCGAGGTCGCGGCGCTCCGCGGCGGAGGCGCGGAAGAGGAGAAGTACACCCGGCAAAACGGCCTCCGGATCCATGTGACAAAGCCCGGGCGCTACCGCATCACCTTCCCGGACATCGAGGGGTACGAGCCGATCGCGCCCGTCGAGGTCGACGTGGTCGCGGGCACGATCCCCAAGATCGAGATCGCGCTCCGGGGCCGCGTGGGTTAGACCCCCCGGCCTCTCCCACCCGAACAGGCAGAACCGCCGGAATCGGTCCGCCTAGTCCAGTATTTTATTATGGAATGCGGACCGGGGGGAGCGGAATCCGGTTCTCGCCGAGCGTCTCCGGCCCCGGCAGCGGCCCACGGCGCGGCTGGGCGGCCCGCCCGAGGTTTACCGGCACCCGGAGGGGGGCGGCAGATGTTCGCACACGCGGCCCGAGGCTCCACCGCAGCCCGATCGATCGTCCGACAGGTGCGCCCCGGCTTCGCCCCGTCGCCGTGCGAGCGGCAGATGTTCGCAGTTGCCGCGCAGCAAGGCCCTTGCGCCCTGGCGCCCCGAGCGGCAGATGTTCGCAGACCGGCCCGGAGGCTCCACCGCGTCCGATCGATCGTTCGACAGGGCGGGCCGCGTGTCCGAGCGTCGGAGCGGCAGATGTTCGCACACCAAGCGCCGGCGGGAACGCCGATCCCGGTCCCCGGCCACTGGCCCCCCTGCCCGGTCCACGATCCCCCGTCCCCGAACCCAACCCGGAGGCGCCGATCCGCGTCGCCCATGCCCAAGTGACTAGCAGGGCCACCGCACGGGCCCGTCACACCTGCCACACGGCGACGGAGCGACGCCTGGGCCCGGGACCGCTTCGACCGGGTCCCGCCGCCCCGGCTCCCGCGCTGCGCTACTCGCGCTTCGGAGTCTCGGCTTCCGGCTTGGGCGCCGGCTCCTCGGCGGGTCTTTCCGCGTCCGGCTTCGCCTTGGCCTTCGCCGCCGCCGCCGCGACCGCCTTCGCCGACTCCTCCGGCGGCAACCGCCGGATCGAGAGGATCTTCACCTCGGCGACCGGCTTCGCGTCCTCGCCGACCTTCACGCCGCCGATCGCCTCGACGACGTCCATCCCGCCGATCACCTCGCCGAAGACCGTGTGGCGGCCCGTGAGCCAAGGCGTGTCGGCGAGGTTCACGAAGAACTGGCTGCCCTGCGTGTTCGGCCCGGCGTTCGCCATCGCGAGCGAGCCCTTCATGGGCGCGTGCGACGGGTGCGCGTCCTCGAAGGAGTAGCCGAGGTTCTCGAGCGCCTCCATCACGGTGAGCGCGTCGATCCGCTTCTGCACCTCCTCGACGCGCTTGTCGAGCTCCTCCTGCGACTTGATCCCCATCTTCTCGAAGAGCGGCATGACGACGTTGCGCTGGAAATCCTCGCGGTTCCGGAGCTGCATCACCGGGTGCGCGCCGTTGGCGTCGATCACCTTCGCCTTGTCGAGGCCGAGCGACTTCGCGTTGATCTCGTCCGCGAACTTGTAGCCGGCGTCGCCGGTGCCGTCGCCCTTCGGGCAGCCGCCCTGGATCATGAAGTCCGCGATCACGCGGTGGAACGTGAGCCCGTCGTAGAACGGCCGCTTGACCATCTCGCCGGTCGATGCGTCCTTCCACTCCCTCGTGCCCTCGGCGAGCGCGAGGAAGTTCTCGACCGTCCTCGGCGTCTCGTCGGCGTAGAGGAGAACGCGGATCTCGCCCATGGACGTCGTGATGACCGCGACGGGGTTCGCGGCGGGGGGGGTCTCGGGGGGCTTCGGGGGCGCGGGGGGGTCGTCCGCGAACGACACGGCCGCGAGGAGGAAGACCGTCAAGAGAGAGCGCATAAGGGTTCCCTATCGGCCGGTGGGCCGTTCCTGAGGAGGGGAGAGGGGAGGGAGGCGCGGCCCCCGCGCCCCCCCGCTTCCTACTCGGTTTCCTTGCCGACCGCCTTCCAGGTCGGGTCGGGGTCGAAGGACTTCATCGCCTCGGCGATCTTGTCCGTGTCGTCGCCGAGGTCCTTCTGGAAGACCGCGCCGTCGTGGTCGACGATGAAGCTCATCACGCCGGAGTTGCCGTACTCGGCGGGATAGGCCACGAGCGCGAAGCCGCCGATCATGTGGCCGCCCGCGACGTAGCTGAAGGCGCCGCCCTGCGCGTGGCTGCCCTGCCCGGTGAGGATCCGGTAGAAGTACCCATGGTACGGGTGCGGCCCGCTGTCCGGGTCGTTGCCGCCGTAGCCCTCCTTGACCGCCTGCGCGGCGAGGTCGCCGAGAGGGCTCTGGGGCTCGCCCTCCGCGGCCGGCCAGAAGAGGCCGTCCTGCTTGCCTTCCGAGCTCTTGATCTTCTGCGCGTACTCGAGCACGCCGTCGCCGTTGCGGTCGGCCTCGAAGTACTCGCGCTGCGCGTCGCAGTAGGCGAGGCAGACCTGGATCGTGCCGAGCTCGTTCCGGCCGATGCGGCGGTTGATGAGCTCGTCGGCGCCGGCCGCGGTGTCGAACACCCATACGTCGCCCGAGCGGATGATCGGCATCGGCAGCGGCCAGTCGATTTCCCCGACGCACAGGGTGCACCTGTCGGGAGCGTCCTGCTCGAGGCGGTGCTTCTCGTCGTAGAGCTCGACGAACTTCTGCCGGCCGTTCCTGTCCGCGACCTCATCGCCGGAGTTGAGCAGGTCCTCGGAGCCCGGACCGAGGATCTCCTCGGCCCTCTTGACGTCGTTCTCGCGGAGCGCCTGGACGAGCTGGCGCGCCGCCTCGTCCGCGTTCTCGAACCCGGGCTGCTTCTTCGAGGCGCAGGCGGCCGCGAGGAGCGCGAGGACCGCCGCGATTCGCTTGGTGGTTTTCATCGTTCGTCCTCCGCCCGGCTAGCGCCGGCCCCCGCCGCCCCGGCCCCCGCCGCCGCCCCGCGATCCGCCGCCGCGGGATCCGCCGCCGCGCGACCCGCCGTGGGACCGAGAATAGGACTGGCGGCTCGACTGCCCCCGCGCGCTCTGCTGCCGGACGTTGCTGCCCTTGTCGTAGCCGTTGAAGGCGCCTCGCGACGCGGACGGGCGTTGGCCCGTCGAACGCGGCTGCGCCGAAGGCCGGGCCCCGGTCGAGCCCGACCGGCCGCGATAGGCCTCCCGCGACGACGCGCTCGGCGAGCGCCCGCGGTTGTATTTCTGCGCCGTCGCCCGGTCGGCGTAGCCCACGCCGCGCCGGTGGGCCGTGTCGTGCTTCCACGTGCCGCGGCCGTCGGCCATGCTCATCTTGTTCTTGTACCAGTTGCGGTCGATGTTCTTGTTCCGGTTGATGTTCCGGTCGATGTCGATGTCGACGTCGCAGTGGCCCCAGTTGCAGTGGCCCCACGCGTATCCCCACGCCGCGCCGATCGCGATCCCCGCCGCGAAGGCGTACGGCGTCGGGGTCGGGCGGTAGTAGGGCGGGTAGTACCAGTAGGGCGGGTAGGAGGGATACGGCCACGTGCCGTAGACGACCGTCGGGTTGTAGACGGGCACGTAGATGACGTCCGGGTCCGTGGTGACGATCACGATCGTGTCCCCCTCGGTCGTGACGTTGATCTCCTTCGTGGACTTCAGGTTGCCCTCGTCGATCGCCTTCTTGCGGAGCTTCTGGATCGCGTCCATCACGTCCTTCTGCTGCGCGAGGAACGCGTTTCCGAGGTTCTGCGTCCAGTCGAGCTTCTTGTCCATCATCTCGAGGACGTCGGGGAAGTTGACCAGCGACTTCACGCTCGCGTCCCAGGGCTTCGACTTGAGGGCGGTCGCGAGGCCGTCGCCCTTGAGGCTCTTGTTCGTCTTCGCCCAGCGCGAGGCCTCGACGACCTCGAGCGGGTAGGTCGCCGCCATGAGGATCTGCGAGACGAGATCGTCCGGGTGAAGCGCGATCGGCGCCACGAGCTGTTCGATCTGCTCGGGCGGGAAGGTCTTCTGGGCCTCCGCCCCGCTCTCCTGGTCCTGCGCGGGGGCGCCGGGGCCGAGGGCGAGCACGAGCCCGAGGCCGAGCGCGGCCACGAGGAAGGTGCGGTTCATCTCTCCTCCGATCCGTCGCCTCGACGGTGGGCGACTATGGACCCTTTAGGGTAAGCGCGCGTGCCAACGTTGGCGCCTTTCGGGGGGATCCGGGGGGGCTGGGGGGGCGCGGCTTCGGCGAGACACGCCTGGGCCCGGCGCTTCGCGTGCTCCCGCGTAACCGGATCCGTCAGATACGGTTGCCGTCGAGCAGGAGCACGAGCGCGGGGCCGACCTTGAACGTGCCCCGGACGAGCTGGCGCGCGGCGCCCTTGAGCGTCTCCGGCGGCGGCTCGAACGTCGCGTCGTCGGCCTCGAGGACGTCTCCGGCGCGGTCGGCGCGGACGCAGAGGGTCCCCCGCTCGCGCCGGAGCACGAGGCCGATCCCGGCCGGCGGGGGCGGCTCGCGCCCGAGGCGCCGGGCGAGGTCCACCACCGTGGCCATCTCGCCGCGCAGACTGATGAGGCCGACGACGTCCGGCGGCGCGAGCGGCACGGGCGTCGGCGCGTCGTGCCGGATGACCTCCTGCACGTCGTCCGACGGCAGCGCAAGCACCATGCCGCCGAGGTGGAACGTGCAGATCCTCACGCGCGCCCCCTCGGTCCCCCGGCCCCCCCCACTCCCCCTGCCATGCGGAGGAGCCCCTCGACGTCGAGCAGTTCCGCGACGCGGCCCTGGACGATCATCGTGCCCTTCACCCCGTCGCGGCTGCCGGGCGACTGGGCCTCGGGTGCCAGGTCGACGATGTCGAGGATCCGGTCGATCACGAGCCCGACGCCGCCGTCGCCGAGCACGGCGATCTGCACGCTCTTCCGCTCCGCCTCCGTGTCCAGCACCTCGGGCTTGCGCTTCCTCGTCCGGCGCTCGGCAAGGAGGTCCGACACGCGCAGCAGCGGCAGGATCCGCCCGCGGTACTGCAGCACCTCATGGCGCCCCGCGCGCTCGATCGCGCGGGCCGGGAACTCCTCGAGGCGCGCGATCGCGCCGAGCGGCACGACCGCGCGGCCGTCGTCGGGCGCCTGCACGAGCAGGAAGCGCTCGCGCTTCTCCTCCGGCGCGGGCGGCTCCTCCTGCCACGTCGCTCCCTGCTCGTCGAGGATGCCCGCGGCCTCCGCCAGCCCCGGCACGTCGACGATGAGCGCGATGCTGCCGTCGCCGAGGATGGTCGCGCCCGCGTAGACCGGGATCCCGTCGAGCGGCGGGCCGAGCCGCTTCACGACGGTCTCCTGCGTGTCGAGGATCCGGTCGACGACGAGGCCGAACCGGCGGTCCTCGAGGTCGAGCACGACGATCGACGCGGAGCCGGCGCGCGGCGTTCCGCGCCCCGCGAGGCGGAGCTGCTCGTCGAGGTGGAGCAGCGGGAGGAGCCGCCCGCGCAGCCGGAGCACCGGCGCGTCCTGCACGCGCGCGATGCGCACGCCGCGTTCGCGCTCCTGCACGAGGACGAGCTCGCGCAGGTAGCTCTGCGGCACCACGAACCGCTGCCCGCCGGCCGAGACGACGAGCGCCGGGAGGATCGCGAGCGTGAGCGGCAGCAGGATGCGCATGGTCGTGCCCTTGCCCGGCGCGCTCACGAGGTCCACGGTCCCCCCGACCCCCTCCACGTTGGTCCGCACGACGTCCATGCCCACGCCGCGGCCCGAGACCGGCGTCACCTCGCGCGCGGTCGAGAACCCCGGCAGGAAGACGAGCCTCGTCGCGTCCGCGTCGGAGAGCGCGGCCGCCTCCTCGCGCGTGCGGAGCCCCTTCTTCACGGCGGCGGCGCGCACGCGCTCGGGGTCGATCCCGGCGCCGTCGTCGCGGATCTCGATGACGACGTGGCCGCCCTCCTGGTAGGCGGAGAGCGCGAGGCGCCCGGTCGCCGGCTTGCCGGTCGCCTTGCGCGTGTCGGGCCGCTCGATGCCGTGGTCGAGGCTGTTCCTGACGATGTGCGTGAGCGGATCCGCGATCGCCTCGAGGATCGTGCGGTCGAGCTCGGTCTCGCCGCCCTTCATCGTGACGCGCACCTGCTTGCCGAAGAGCGCCGCGAGGTCGCGGACGAGCCGCGGCACGCGCGCCCACGCTCGGCCGACGGGCTCCATCCGCGCGCGCATCACCGACTCCTGGAGCTCGCCGGTGATGCGCGAGAGGTGCTGCGCGGCGCGGCCGAGCGCGGGGTCGCGGCGCTTCTCGGACGCCTCGAGGATCTGGTTGCGCGAGAGCACGAGCTCGCCGACACCGGCCATGAGCTCGTCGAGCACGGAGACGTCGAGACGGACGCTCCTCGGGCCGCGGGGCGTCTCGGCGGCCTCATCGGGGGGGGGTTCGGGGGCCGCGGCCTCCGCGGGGGCGTGGCCGGCGGCGGCCTCCTCGAGGTCGCGCACGAGCGCCGCCGCGTCCGGCGTGCCCTCCTTGCCGGTCTTCTCGATCGTGGCGAGGATGGAGCGGACGGCGTCCACGAAGCGGAGGAGCACGCCGGCTACGGCGGCGGAGAAGGCGAGGTCGCCGCCGAGGAGCCTCGTCAGGACGTTCTCGCCGGCGTGCGCGAGCGCCTCGAGGCGCGGCATCCCGAAGAAGCCGCAGGTGCCCTTGATCGTGTGCACGGCGCGGAAGACGCGCGCGAGGGCCTCCTCGTCGCCGGGGGCCGCCTCGAGCGCGACGAGGTCGGCCTCCATGCGGTCGAGGTGCTCGTGGCTCTCGACCAGGAACTCGCGCAGCAGATCATCCACTTGGATTCACCACGGGAGCACGGGGACGGGGCGCACCGGGATGGGAGGCGGGTTCCGCCCCCGCGCCCCCTCCGCTTCCGGTTCATGTCCCGTCTTCCTGTGCCCCGGTGCTTTCGTCGTCCCTATGCCTTCCAGCCGGCGTGGGCGGCCTCCGCCACCTCGTAGGCCACCGACTCCTCCGGGCCCTCGTAGCGGAACCGGCCGACGATCTGCTCCAGCTCCGACGCCATCTTCGCGAGCTCCGCCGCGGCCTTCCGGGTCTCGTGCGCGCCGGACGCGGTGAGCCGCGCGGCCTCGGCGACGCCGCCGATGGAGCGCGCGATCTCGCCGCTGTTGCCGGCCGCCATGAGCACGTTCTTGCCGATCTCGTTGGTCGTCGCGGTCTGCTCCTCGACGGCCGTCGCGATCGTGTTCTGGATGTCGCTGATGCGCGAGATGACCTTGCGGATCCGCTCGATCGCCTCGACGGCGGCGCGCGTGTCCTCCTGGATGGCCTTGATCTTGTGGTCGATGTCCTCGGTCGCGGCCGCGGTCTCCTTCGCGAGCTCCTTCACCTCGTTCGCGACGACCGCGAACCCCTTGCCCGCCTCGCCGGCGCGCGCCGCCTCGATCGTCGCGTTGAGCGCGAGCAGGTTCGTCTGCTCGGCGATCGAGTTGATCACGCGGACGACGTCGCCGATCCACTGGCCGCTCTCGCCGAGCCGCGCCACGGTCTTGCCCGCCGTCTCCGCCTCCGCGACCGCCGTGCCCGCGGTCTGCGCCGCCTCCACCGCGCTCTTCGCGATCTCGCGGATCGACGCGTGGAGCTGCTCGGCCGCGGTCGCGACGCGCTGGAGCTTGCCGCTCACCTGCTCGGACGCGTTCTGGACGACGCTCGTCTGCGTCGAGGTCTCCTCGGCGTTCGCGCTCATCTGCTCGGAGACGGTCGCGAGCTGGTCGGACGACGCGCCGAGGAGCTGGGAGTTCTGCGCGATCGCGAGCACGCGGCCGCGCTGTGCCTCGACGAACGTGTTGAACCAGCGGGCGAGGTCCCCCACCTCGTCCTTGCCCTCCGACTCGATCCGCTGCGTGAGGTCCGCCTCGCCCTGCGCGATCGCCTCGAGGCGCGCGCGCACGCGCTGCAGGGGCACGGAGATCCAACGCCGCAGGTACATGGCGATGAAGAAGGCGACGAGCCCGGCGACGGCGAGCACGAGGAAGGTGACGCCCAGGTAGCGGGAGAGCCGGTCCTCGAGCAGCTTCAGGTCGGACGCGAGGTAGACGTGGCCGGCCTCCTTGCCCTCGTAGACGATCGGGCGGTAGACGGCGAGGCTGTCCTCGCCCATCACGGTCTCCCCGCGCCGGAGCGGCGGGACCTCGGCCGTGTCCGCCCGCCGGTAGTCGAACCGCGCGATGACCTTGCCGTCGCGGTCGTAGACGGCGGCGGCGAGGAGATGCGGGTCGGCGCCCAGGGTCTCGAGGAGCTTCAGCGTGGCCGACTCGTCGTTGAGCGTGGCGGCCGCGTTCTTGCCGACGATCTTCGCGAGCGCGGAGAGGTTGGTCGCGAGATCCTCCCGCGACGCGGAGGTCTCCCGGATGGTGTAGACGGCGCAGGCGAGGAGCAGACCCGTGGCGAGGGGCAACAGCGCCACGATCAGCACCTTGTGCCGGATCGGCAGGTCCTTCAAGCTCACCATTTTCCGTTCTACCGGCGGTTACGGTCCTATCGGACGTTACCCCCCGCGAAGATCATTGTTCTCGCGGCGGCCGACAGGTTTCAGGTCAACGGTTGACCTGCGCGGGCGACGGAAGTCCAAGTGGGCCAAGGAGTTGCGTGGAACACGCTGCGCCACCGCTGGCGCAGCGCCTCCGGGGGGAGGCGCGGACGGAGACGCGCGGCGGCCGGTGCCGGGTCACCGTGCCCGCGAGAACGCGAACGTGTTCGCGTAGATCGGCTCGACCGTGCGCCCGGGCTCGCCGAGCACGAAGAAGCCCATCCGGACCCTCTGGCCGCCGTCGTACTCCAGATGGAGCGTATAGCTGGCGATCCGGTACTTCCCCGCGCCGCGCCGCGGCCCCTCGCGCTGCACGCAGCCGCAGAAGTCGGTCTCCTCGAAGCGGCCGTCGGGCGTGAACCGGATCTCGAACTGGACGACGCCCTGCATCGGCTTGCCGTCGCCGTACCGGTAGAGTCCGTCGAGGACGAGCCCGTCGACGGACGGCATCGCGTGATAGGGGGCGGAAGTCCCCTCGCGGAGCGTGCCCTCCTCCCCACGCACGAACGCCGACTCGCCGCCGTTGGTCCAGCGGACGGTCACGGTGCCGCCCGTCTCGGTTCGCCGGCCCCACTCCCCGTACTTGGGATCGGCGATCGCCATCTCGCGCGCCGGGTCGATCCCGTCCTGCCCGGCAGCGCTCCATGCGCGGCACGCGAGTCCGCCCTCGTAGAAGAACACGTAGTCGTCCTGCGGGTCCTTCGTTCGGGTCGTCACGTTGAACACGAAGGCGCGGCGCATCCACGCTCCCTCGATCCGGGTCTTCCCGCGCGCGACGTCGAGGTTCTTGAAGCCGATGCCCGAGACCAGCCGGTCCGCCGCCGCGACGTGAAGGTCGAATAGCTCGCGGCTGTCGGCGAGGAAGAGGACGCACTCCACGCGGGTGCCCGGCGTGAACGCGACAACCGTGAAGACGAGCGAGCGGCCCTCCCGCTCCACGGTCCCGCTGCGGACGAGGACGTCGAACCGTTCGCCCCTCCTGACGTCGAGCTCGCCGGCGGCGACCTTCCCGCCGGCAGCGATCTCGTTCCACGTCTTGTCGAACCACTCCCGCACGCCGCCGGCAAGCTCCTCGCCCGGGGGGATCACGACGGCGCACTGGCGCTGCGGCGCGAGACCGGACGGGCGCAGCCAGATCGCGCCCTCGCGCTCCTCGCGCGTCCACCCCGCGGGCCGCACGAACCGGACGTTGCCCGCCTCCTCGACCGCCTCTCCCGCCGCCGGCGCGAGCGACGCGTCGTCGATCATCGCCTCGACCGCGCGGCGATTCGCCTCGTAGGCCTCGCGCGTGTCCGCCTGGAAGAGCACCGATTCCAGCCGCCCGTCGCGCTCGATCGTAAAGAGCGTGAACCAGGCCTCCATCCCTCTCGCGTCGCGAATCCGGCCCGCGCTCCAGCGGAACCCGTGCCGCTCGCCGGACGCGCCGGCGCCGACCGGCGTGTTCCCCGCGAGGATCGCGGCGACGAGCGCGTCGTGCGTGTCCTTCGCCGTCCCCTGCAGCTCGCGCGCCGGCAGGACGTAGAGGCGGCACGGATCCGTCGCGGGCCGGAACGCCGGGACGCCGCCCGCGTCCTCGCGCGTCCACGCAGGCGGCGGGGTGAGGAGAAGCCCCGAGACCTGCACGGCGACGGGCTTCGGCTCGGGAGTCGAGGGGGTTCCGGGGGCCGGCGGTGCCGGCACGGCGGGCGGGGGTGCGGCGGCCCGTTCTGGGGCCGCGGGCGCCGCGGGAGCTTGCGGCGGCGGCGCGGGGGCGACGTCCGTGGCCGGGGCGGCATCGAGCACCTCGGCCGCGCTCCACGCCAGCGCGTCCCGCTGCGAAGCCAGCTCCCACGGCGGCGCGCAACCGTCCGGATTCCCCTGGGACCAGAGCGCGAGCGCGCCGTCCACCGCCGCGAGCGCCTCCGCGCGCCTGCCGGCAGCCGCGAGCAGCCTCCCCTTCGCGAAGAGGACCCGCCAGCTCTGGGGCTGCGCCTTTGTGGCCTCCTCCGCACGGGCGAGCGCGGCCGACGTGCCCTCACGGCAGAACGTATAGTCGATCTCGGTCTCCGCCTTGCACTCCGCCCACGCCGGCGGAAGCGGCCTGGGCTCGTCGACGACGCTCACGCGCAGCTCGCGAGACGTCGCAAGGCCCGTCCATGCGCCGCCCGCGCCTTCCTTGCACTCGAGGACGGCGCGCAGGGACCGCTCGCCGCGCGCGAGCTTTGCCGACGCATCCGGCGCGATCGTCCAGTAGATCGAAGCCGACGTCCGCTCGTCCACCGTCACCTCGCTGGGCGCGGAGAGCGGCATCTCGAACCCCCAGGGGGCGTCGCCCGGCATCTCGAGGCGGGCGAGGCGCGACCACGAAGCGGCGCCTCCCGACACGCGCCACGGCTTGCCGTCGGGCGACGTCAGCTCGAGACGCACGACCACGGGCCAGCCGGGCACGACCTGGGGATCGTGGTCCTGGCCGTTCACGGTGAGAAACACGACGGGGGCCGAGGGAGGAGGCGGAGGCCCGTCGCGAACCGGGTCGCGCTCGGGCGGGCCCTTGGGGGGTTTGCGTTCCCTGGCGGCGGGCGCCGGGGCGGACTCGGGAGCCGCCGCGGCGGGAGCCGCTTCGGCCGCGACGGACTCCGCCGGGCGCCCGGGTGTTTGCGACGTCGGCGCGGGCGCGGAGATGGCGGGCGGCGGCGCCTCGTCCTTTCCGCATCCGAAGAGCGCGATCACGGCGAGGAGCGTGCCGAAGCGCATCATC
>DASUGR010000024.1:0-39035 GCA_036273915.1 Planctomycetota bacterium
GCCCCTCGCGGTCGCGCAGCTCGCAGCGGCAGAGACCGGTATCCCCGACCGGTCTCATCCGAATCACTTCCGGTACCGTATCCGAACCGATTGCCATGAGGCTCGCTGATCCGTCGAATTCCTCATAGCCCTCGGCCCTCACGCGCAGGTCGATGACCGTCCTCGGCAAGGGCCACTCCGGCGCCAAGAACCCGAACATCATCACATCATCACGCCGACGACCTCCGAACGCGCGGCCGTTCGCCACAACTTCAGGGAACGGAAAGACCCTCGTGTACCCTGCCGGCGCCTTCGCCCTCAACTCCACGTCGGCCTGATCGATCCTGCCACCGGACACCGCGTCCACGAGGCGGACCGCAGTCACCGCAAGCGGCATCACCATCAACTCAAGCGAACTCTCTCCGGCGCGTGCCCACCGGGTGCCGGTGGCAGCGTCTGTCTGTCCAGGTGGCCGGTAATACAAGGACGCCAAGCCCTCGGCAACGACATCGACCTCGTACCCCCCCGACTCGCATCCGTCGATCACGAAGCGGCCGTCCACGCCCGAAATCGCCGCCTGCACGCGTGCGCGCGGCGGTGCAATGACCGTCGGCATTCCGCATCCCACAGCAGCACCAGCACCTCGCGCTACGACGGCCGCTCCCGGCACCGGAATGCGATCCAACCCGCACACAACCCTCCCACCTATGGTGAGACCTCGCCGCAGCGTGATCCTCACGGTGCTCGGCAGCGTCACTTCCTGTCTGTAACCAACGTACTCACGATGCCGCACAACAATGATCGTGGCGGATCCGCCGGGCAACCTCATCTGACGAGTCACGCGAAACCTGCCCTCGCCATCGGTCAGCGCCAGCTGTCCCGCGGCAGCCAACTCCCCCGCGTCGGATGCGGGTTGATCCGACCCGAATAGCGCCACTACGGCAGCCTCGATCGGGCCGCCCGCCTCGTCGGTCACGACGCCATCGACACACGCGGGCCCCTCCCCGGAGGCGTGGCCCTCCAGGGCCGCTCGAATCGCGTCGCTGGCGGGGACGGCCGTTCCGTGGTCCACCACCGCCACTTTGGGGCGACGTCCGGGCGACTCCCTTGCCCTAGAACGGACGTCTTCCGAGCGCGACGCGACAAACCGGCCACCAAGGACAAGCACTGCGCTCGCCAGTGTGAGTATCAACGCCGCGGCGAGGCTGGCCCGGCGATGCGATTGCCGCCCCATCGCTACTTCATCTCCGCTCGGCGCGGGAGGACGTTCACCACAAGCAGAATCAAGATCCCCGCGACAAGGACATTCAACCACGGGCTAATCGGAACCCAAGCTCCAAGACACCCACACGGCGTCGGATCGCCCAGCGTCAACCGGTAGACTCCTGCCGCACCGAAGGCACTCGATAACCAAAGCGTGCAATTCGCTGCGCGGTTGGTGGTACGTGTCCACAGGAGGAGAACTGCCAAGCCAAGCTCCGTGGTCGCAACGAGTGTTCGTACCGTCGCGTCGGCGAGAAGGGTCGCCTTGATCTCGGGGGCGGGCAAGAGTTTCGAGGCCCCTGACAGGGCCAGAAGACCGGCGATCAACCGCACGCACCAGTTGTTGCGCGAATGGCTACGCACAGTCGCACACGAACGCGAACGTGGGATTGTCGTCCTGGTCGAAACCTTCGAAGGTCCACGGTTCTTCCTCCACGTTCGGGCACAGCTCGCTGGATGACTGGGTGCACCCCCCGAGACACTGCTCCTCGCTGGACCAGCCGTCGATGTTGCGGATCGCCGCGTTGCAGTAGATGAGCTGCCCCGGGCACCGACAGGTTGAGAACTGCGTCCCGAAGCCCGCGTTGCCGGTCTGCATGCACGGCTCGGGGCAGCTAGCCTGTTCGCAGTAGAGCCCGAAGACCGCACTTCCGTCAGGGTACAACGTCTTCGTCCACGTGGCAGCGCATGCGGCGCCATTCTCCGCGAAGGCGACGCCCACGAGGGACACCAAGACCAATACAGCAGCGTATAGGGTCATGGACAATTTCACAGACAGGCTCATCCGACTTGCCTTTCGTAGGTTCTCCGTCCGAGGACCACCGCAGCCCTCCTACCTGCCTATCGTGGAAGCGGGGGGGGGGGTAGTCTTCCACGAGTTTTTTCCGGCGAATCGACGCGGGAAACGACGGCGGAGGTCGATTCCCTCCAGTGCGAGGCGGACCATCCGGTGCATCTCCTTTTCGAGGCGCCGGGCCTCGTGCGGACCAACGCCACGCCACGCGTGCAGGTAGGCTGCGACCCCGCAGCGGGCTTCCCCGCGCAGGCGCAGTACGGCGATCTGGTCGTAGGGCGGAGGCAGGAGAGCGCAGGCCCCTCGCAGCTGTCGGACAAGCTCTACTAGCTCCACCGCATCGGGGGGGCCGACCTCGACGGCAACCGGTTCCGAGGTGTCCTGGCCTTCGAGTGACACCGGCGCGCGTCTCCGGCGTCGCAAGCGGTCCCACGTGACGTGACGGACGATCCCGCACACGACGAGCGCCATCGGCGCGGAACATTCCCCCGGGGCCCGGTTGCGCGCGCCAAGCCAGAAGCGCACGACCGCCTCCTGAACGATGGCTTCCCGCTCCGACGCGCTTCGGATCCACTTCGAGGCTTCGTGTTCTGCGGCCTCGTAGGCCCTCCGCCAGAAGTCCCCGGCCGCGGGTATCTCCCAGCATGTCTCCTTCGCCATCCGCGTGCAGGATAGCAACTATTTCCTGCGAGGAGTGCCGCGGAATGAAGAGATATGCGCCTCTGCGCCGGTCCTTCGTGGCGCTGAAACCGCCTGAGGTCCGCGGCGGAGAAGCCACTGCACGGGGGCCTAGACCCTGCCGGGACGGAAAGTAGGTAGGTGTCCTCATGCCCCGTCGTCCGTTACGGTTTCTCCGCGCTGCCCCGCACGCACCCCTCCGACCACTCGTGGTCATGCCTCATCGCCATTGACACCCGGAGCATGCCGCGGCGACTCCCGGACAGACTCCGAGAGCGCGTCGCGTGGCGGCGGGCTACCTCGCCGCCGGCTCGAACTCGAACCCACTAGGTCGTCGTGCCCGCGCCGGTGTCGAGCTTCCGCGTCGCGGGCACGCCCGGACGAAAACACGTGCGATTCGCGGTGGGCGCCCTTCGCCGGCCGTCCGGTTCCCTTGACCCGAAGCTGACGCACCCGATCTCGTCGCCTGCGCTCGGGGCCAATCGGGCAGAATCTGGCTTGTTATGCTGGAGGTCGCCGAGCGCATCACCGTCGATCCCGCCCGGTGCGGAGAACAGACCGACTCGCGGCCCGTCCGAAAGCTCGCCTGCTGGGCGCGACCGATAGGGCCATCTTCGTGGCGGCAGGCAAGGCGGGGCGTCGTCATGAGCAAGGACAAGGACTTCGCGGATCTGGTGAACCGCCTCGGACCACCACCGGCGGTTCTCTGGGTCACCTGCGGCAACACGTCGAACGCTCGGCTCAAGGTGATCCTCTTGGGGACGCTGCCGGCAGCCTTGGAACTCGTCCGCGGCGGAGGGCCGCTGGTAGAGATCCGGAACGCCCGGTAGGGATCCAACGACCCGACGTCGGCGTAGCCGCGGCCGCGCCGCTACCGCACGGTGACGGGCTCGAACTCCACCCACCAGGTCGTCGTGTTCGCGCCGGTGTCGAGCTTCCATGTCGCGGGCACCCCGGGCGCGAACACCTGCGACGCGCGGTGGCCGCCCTTCTTGTCCGCCCAGTCGAACGTGACCTTCGTCGCGTCCTTCGAGGGCGTCCGGCAGACGAGGTGCGCCTCCGCGCGCGCGATCTTCCTGCCCGCCGTGTTGGAGAACCGGACGTGGACCGTTCCCCCGCCCCCCTCCAATTCCCTCGACCCGAAGCAGAGGCTCCACGGCCAGAACGCCGGCGGCTCCTCCCCGAGCCGCGGCACCGTCCAATCCTTCACGACCGGCTGCCACGTCTTGCCGCCGTCGATGGAGCAGTCGATCGCGTAGCGCGCCTCGGGGTCGGGCGGGTTCCCCGACTCGACCTGCGCCGCGGCGTAGACGGCGACCGCGGGCTCGCCGTGAGGCGTCGCGACCTCGAGCGTCACGGACGGCGTATTGAACGCGCCGTCCACGACGCCCGCCTGGTCGAGGCACGGCCCCGCGGAGACCACCGCCTGGCCGGTGGAATAGAACGTCACCTCGGCGCCGTCGTCCTTGAGCCGCGGGACGACCGCGCAGCTCGCCTGGCAGACCGTCGTGAGGACGAGCCCCTTGCCCGCGAGATCCTTCGCGCCCGCGCCGAGGCGTAGCAGGTACTGGCGCCGCCCCTTCACGCGATCCGTGAGGTCGAGCCCGTCCCTGAACGCGCCGCACTCCTGCCACGTGCGGCCGCGGTCGACCGACAGCGCCACGGGGCACGCCGCCTTCCCGCGCAGCACGAGGCCGTTCGTGCAGCCGGGCTCGGTGACGCCCCACGGCCCGTCGCCAGCGGGCGTCGCGGCGATCAGGTAGGGCGACGAGAAGGAGAAGACGACGTGGTCCGGCCCCTCGTCCGCGACTCCCTCGCGGTAGTCCGCGCTCGCGAAATCGGGCCGGTACGAAAAGGCCGCGTTGCCGTAGCGCGCGAGGCCGGGCTTCGGCGTCGCGCCGGCGCGGGAGCCGCGCATTTCGTCCGGTCGGTTCACCCACGTGCGGTCGCGCTCCGGGCCCGGGACGCGGCCGACGCCCATGTTGCGGCCCCAGAAGACGAACGTCCGCCCGTCGCCGAGGCCCGGCTCGGGGTAGCGGCGGAGCGTCTCGCCGCGCCGCAGGTGCACCATCGGCGGCGGCCCCGCGTAGCCGGGGAGCGCCTCGGAGAACGACCACGTCGCGTATGCGCCCGTGTCGTCCTCGTGGAGCCCGTGCGGGAGCCAGCCGCGCTGCCGCTCGGGACAAAAGTCGCGCTGCTCGAGCCGCGGATCGGCGCGCGCCTCCGCGAGCGAGATGAGCCGCGTGCCCTCGGCGTCGAAGAGCGCGCTCGAGATGTCGTGGTCGAGGAGCGCCCAGCGCCCCTCCCCGTACGCCCCTCCCTTCAGGAATACCTCGAACGACGTGTGGATGCCGTGCTCGTTCGCGCGTGCGCGACCGTGCCCGAGCAGGTACTCCATCTCGCCGGCCCACTCGGCATGCGTCGTGTAGCAGAGGCCGAAGCCGCGGGCGAAGAGCCCGGTCCAGTACTCGCGAGGCCACTCGCGGCGCTCGAGATCCTGCGGCGGCGCCGCGCCCTCGTCCCACTGGTGCTCGCCGGCCTCGGCGCAGTGGAAGTAGTGTGTGCTCCGGAAGAGCCACGACGCGAGCGCCTTTCTCTCGTCGGTCTCGACCTTCTCGCCGGTGACGCGCTCGTAGATCTCGGCCTCGGTGGCGAAGAGCCGTTCGAACGTCGAGAACGCGAGCTCTCCCGGGTACCACGGGTGGTCGGTCCGGACCTGGGGATCGCCGACGTCGCCCATCGCGACCGCGGCAAGGAGCGCGAGGCCGAGGAATCGCCGCACCACGGAGATTCTAAGAAGGGGGGTCCGGGGGGCAGGCGGGCCGGCCGCGCGCGAACCGCGCCGGAGCGCGAATCTGTCCACGAAAGTCGACCGATTACGCGGGCGCCGCCGCCCAGCGGCCGCGCGCGAACCAGAGCGCCATCGCGAGGCCCCGGAGCACGCTCGTCCACGTCAGCGCCCAGAAGACGCCCGAAACCCCCATCCCGAGCACGCGCACCGCGAGCATCGCGGCGGGGATCCGCGCCACCGTCAGCGGCAGGCCCAGGAAGAGCGCCGGCCGCGTGTCGCCCGCGCCCGAGAACGCCCCCTCGAGGATGATCTCGACCGACGTGAACGCGACCGACACCGCGACGATCCGGCAGTAGTCCAACGCGTGGAGCGCCGCGGCATCGCTCGAGCTCAGCCACCCGACCACGGGTTCCGGCAGCACCAGCAGCACGAACCCCCACGTCCCGCCGATCCACGCGCCGATCTTCACCGCGGTCCACGCGCCCTCGCCCGCGCGCGGCACGTTCCCGGCGCCGAGGCACTGGCCGACGACCGCCGCCGCCGCGCTGGCGAACCCGACCGACGTCTGGTACGCGACCCCCTCGAGGCGCAGCCCGAGGCCCAAGGCGGAGCCGGCCGCGTCGCCGCCCGCGAGGTTCGTCTCGCGGAAAATGAAGATGTAGACGAGGCTGAAGACGATCCCGTGGAGCGACACGGGCATGCCGATCCTGACGATGCGGCGGAAGAGCGCCCAGTCCACGCCCCCCAGCCCCCCCAGAATCCACCCGCGGCGGAGGCCCGAGTACGCGAGCAGCCCGCCCGTGACGCCGAGCGCGATCACGGTCGCGAGCGCGGCGCCGAGCACCTCGAGGTGCAACTTGAAGATGAGCAGCGGGTCGAGCACGGCGTTCAGGAGCACCGCGGTGCCGAACGCGCGCATGGGCCGGCGCATGTCGCCGCGCCCCTTGAACGTGCCCTCGCACGCGAAGAAGAGGAAGAGGATCGGCGCGCCCGCGCAGAGCGTGCGCAGGTAGTCGACGGTGTAGCCGGCAGCTTTCGCGGACGACGCGCTCGCCGCCGCGACCGGCGGCACGAGGATCCAGCCGATCGTGCCGATGGCGACGGCGGAGAGGAGCGCGCCGCGGAGCCCGTGCGTGGCCGCGTGCGTGGCGTCGCCAAGCCGCCGCTCGCCGACGCGCCGCGCCACGACCGCGGTGATGCCGGTCGAGAAGATCTGCCCGATCGACGTGAGGACCCAGAAGACGGTCCAGCCCTGGCTCTGGCCGGCGGCCGCGGCGTTGCCGAGCCGCTGGAGCCAGAAGTAGTCGACGAAGTTGTTCAAGAAGATGAGGAGCTGGAACGCGGTCGCCGGGAGCGCGACGTGGAGCACCGCGCGCCGCAGCGGCCCTTCGTCGAGGGCTTTCACTACTTCGCGGCGAGAAGGCGCCGCACCTCGAGCGTTTCGCGGTTCGGGAGCCCCGCCTCCTCGGCGGCGCGGAGCACCTCGCGCGCCTCGTCGAGGCGGCCGAGCTGCGCGAGCGCTCTCGCCTCGAGGAGGTGGAATTCGCGGGGCTCCCCCTTCCTCGGCGGGATGTGGATCGTGCCCCCGTCGTGCGTGCGGGCGTCGATCCCGTGGAGGATGACGTTGCGCTCCCCTTCGAGGCGCTCGAGCGCGCGGTTCGGTGAGGCTCGCACCAGGAGCGCGCGCGCCTTCCAGAAGACGGGGATGTCGTCGCGCTCGAGAGGCGCGGTTCCCTCGCGATCGAGCGACAGCTCGAACCTCGCGAACGCGAGGGCGCCGCGTGCGTCGGGCCAGCGCTTCCCGGCCTCCTCCGCGAGTTCCCGGGCGCGGGCGGCATTGCCCGACGCGAGGTGGGCCCGGATGAGCGCCGCGGACGCGTCCGGCGAGGGCGCGATCGTGCTTCCCTTCTGCGCGCGTCGCAGCGCGTCGTCCGCGAAGCCGAGTTTGCAGGCCATCTCCGCGGACTCGATCCACCAGGACGCCTGGTCGGGCACGATCTCCAACGCGCGGTCGTAGTCCGGTCGCGGATCCGCGTCGAGGTCAAGCTCCCAGGTCGCGTTCGCACGCGCGAGATAGGCCGCCTCGTCCGCGGGATCGAGCATGAGCGCTTCGTCCGCCAACCGGATCGCTTCCGCGAACGCCTCCGCGTCGTATCGCGCCCACGCCCGGTTGCTCAGGTGGCGGCCCAAGACCGCCCGTGGGGACATCGCGGTCCCTTCGTCAGGTCGCGAGTTCCCCCGATCGGTCGTCTCGATGTTCCGGCGCTCCCCATCCTCCTCCCAGGCGACGAACACGTGCCCCGGGAGGACGTAGGCGTGGAGGGGCAACCCGAGCCTCTGGCCAACCGAGAGGTAGAGCGTCGAGCGGGCGAGGCAGTTGCCGTCGTCCTCCGACAGCAGGAGCGGGAGATGGGACGCATCGTCGTGCGCCCTCCTGCCCATGCAGCTGAGGAGCTCGTTGAGGACGCGGATCCGCGTCTCCACGCTCCTCGCCCCGGCGAGTCGCCGTTCGCAGAGGAGGCACAGCCGGTGCAGCCGCTCGAGGGCGATGCCCGTCTCCTCCTCCGAAGGCGACGTGAGCCAGAGCGACGCCGCCGCCAGGTCGAGATCGTCTCCCGCGCCGGCGATCTCCTCAAGCGTCCTCCGGGCCATCTCGCGCCGGCGACCGTCGCTCGCGAGGTACTCCCTGCGCTCGCGCTCGAACGCGCTGTCGTGAGCCACCCTCCATTCCTCGAGCGCGCGGACGAGGGCCTCCGCATCGTGCCCCCCGAGACTGCTCCTCACGGTTCCCTCCCGCCGCTCCGCCCATCCGTCCGGCCCCGACGTGCGTGTGATGGTCGTGGTCTCCAACGCCGCCGGAAGCTCGAGCGGGCGCCGCAGGACGCGGTAAGCCGCATGCGCGCAGAGGTTCCATGTCTCCGCGTTCCTGTCCGGGCCCGCCGCCAACCCCTCGATGAGGAGCGAGGGCGCGCAGGGCTCCCCGCACATCGCGAGCGTCGCCGCGGCGAGGACGTCGATCCCTGCATAGGACTGGTACAGGAGGTCCTTGATCGGGCGTGGCGTCGCGCACCCGAGCCGGTGGAACCGGAGCAGGACGGCGCGCCGCATCTCCGGCTTCTCGCGCCGGTCGCACGCGACGCGGGCAAGCGCGTCCGCCGCGAACGCGAACCGCGGCCGGCTGAGCGCGACGACCAGCGCACGCCGCAGCCCCCACGCCAGATTCCGGTCGGCGACGGCCCAGGCGAGCACGCGCGCCGTCCGGTCAGTGCAGAGCTCGCCGATGAGGTCGCCTTCCGGCTCCCAGTTGGCGTCGCCATCCGCGCTGCTCCAGCTGTCCGACCACGTGAGGACCACGACCGCGCCCGGTTCCGCCGGAGGCATCACGTAGGCCTCCATGAGGATCTGGAGCAGCGCACGCGACGCGGGCTCGCCGATCTCGGCCGCGCGCCGGCGGAGACGCGCCTGGGCCTCGCCGGTGTAGTCCTTCCTTTGCTTCCGCGACCAGACCTGCCGGAGGCTCGCGACCGCCGCCTCGTCCCGCTCGATCCCCTGGAACGGAGCCGGGAGCTGGTTGGCCGGATGCTCCCGCCACTGCAGGAACAGCGCGACCACGAGCGCGAGGAGCCCGGGAACGAACGCACGGTGCCGCACCGGTGAACGACCTTCCGGCGGCGGCACCTCGGATCGCGGCGCCGGTTGCGCCTCGGGCATCCGGCGCGCGGGGGCGCCGCGCCGGCCCCCGGCCCGTCGAGTGCGGCGTTCCGACCTCCCTGCGTGCACCGAGGGAGATTCTACCGGGATCAACGCAAGTGCAGGATGCAATGGGGATACGTGATCACGCCGGCTGTCCTTGTGGATCGCCATCGCCGCGCTCGTTCCCGGTGCCGGTGGGTTGGGTGGATCAACCCGCGTGACGTTCGGCGCTCATGCCGACCGGTTGAGTGGCCGCACGGCGGCAAGGTCGCTCCCCGCCACCGCGCGGACATCGCTCGCCTTCAGCGTCACGAGAGCTTCCGTCCTTCCGGACGCGCTCACGAATTCCACCTCCAGCCCGTCTGGCTCGTACATATGGACGACGGCCCCCAAGTCACCTTTCCGCAGCCCGTGTTCGGGAAGGTCCCGGTCCAGGACAACCGTCTGGAGTTCCTTGAATCTCATCGACCGCCGCTCGCTCGATCCCGGGAAGCGTCATCGTGCGATCCTGCTTCGGCCGATGAGGATTCTGCCCGCCTCAGCGCACGTGCAGGATGCGGTGCGCCTGCGGGATCACCCGGGTGTCCTTGTGCAGCGACATCGCCGCGCGCTGGAGAGCGAGCAGGTGGTCGCCCGACGGCGGCATGAAGGCCGCGCCCGTCACCGGCTGGAGGATCAGGGGGGGCTCCGGGGGCACGATCGCGGCCACCGCGCGGATCTCCTCCTCGGTCGTTCCCGCCGACACGACCACCTTCACCGCGCACTCGCGCTGCGCCGCCATCCAGAGGAACTCCTCCGCCACCGCCCGGTCCGTGGCGAAGCCCGCGCTCGACTCGATCTTCACGTCCGCCATCACGATGTCGACCTCCTCCAGAATCCGCGCGAGCTCCGCCGGCCGGTGACCGCCCGTCTCGAGGAGGATCCTGAACCCGCGCGCCCGCCACCCGCGCGCGAGCGGCAGCAGGTAGTCGACGAAGAGCAGCGGCTCGCCGCCCGTGAGCGAGATCGCGTGGTGCGGCCCCGCCGCGCGGTCGAGCTCCGTCACCTGGCGGTCGAGCTCCTCGCGCGTAAGGGGGTTCCGCACCTCCCCCAACTTCCCCGGGAGAAAGACCCGCGCCGCCTCCGGGATCCTCCGCGACGCCGGCGTGTCGCAGAACGCGCAGGAGAGGTCGCACCCCGCGAGCCGTACGAATAGATGGCGCTCGCCGATCCGCGTCGCCTCGCCCTGGATCGAGCTGAAGATCTCGAAGAGCGGCGCGCGATCGCTCACGCCGGCCGCGCCGTCCCCCCGGTCGGGATCTCCTCCTCCACCTCCACGAGCTCGAACCCCTGCGCGATCGGGTCGTACGCGGAGTCGTCGGGGCGGTAGCCGTCGATCGTCGCGAGCGGCACGCGGTCGATCTTCAGCCGCAGGAGGAGGTAGACCGCCTGCTGGAGCACGATCCGGTAGACCGCGAGGCGGGCGACCGCGAGCGTCAGCAGGACGGCGACGCAGGCGACGAGCGTCCACGCGGCGACCGTGCGGGGGAACGGCGGGCCCGCGGCGGGCTCCAGGAGGACCGCGTCCACGAGCTGGTTCGAGCGGTCGAGGCCGAAGCCGACGACCAGCGCGAGGTAGAGGCAGAGGAGCGCGAACGACGCGCGGATGCCGCGCGCGATGGTGGCGCCCATGAGCACGAGGCCCGCGCCGACGCGGTAGAGCAGCACGCGGTGCGAGTGCGAGAAGCTGTAGCCGTAGACGCGCGTGATCGCGTCGAAGGCGTCGGACCACTCGGTGGCGATCGTCGGCCAGGCGAGCACGCCGCCGGCGACGAGGCCCACGACGAGCACGACGCTCGCGAGGCAGAGCACGAGCGCCGCCGGCGCCGCGACGACGAGGAGCAGCTCCGACATGCGGCCGAGCGAGAACGCGAGCGCGGCGAGGCCGAGGAGGAGGATCGCCGCCAGCAGCAGGCCCGCGGGCGTCAGGAACGCCCAGAGGAAGTGCCGCCGCGCGAACGCGAGCGCCTCCTTGACCTCGGCGCGGCGCTCGCAGGTGAGCTCGATCGCCGCCATCCGGGTGATCGCGAGGCCGAAGAAGGAGCCGGCCGCGACCGCGACGAACCAGAGGGCGAGGACGGTGCCCGCCATGAGCCCCCAGCGGCCCGCCTGAAACGCCGCGGAGAAGAGCCCGAACGTCGCCGCGACGGGCCGGAGGAAGCACGCCTCCATCTCCGCCGCGAACCCGCCCGAGAGCGTGGCCCGCCCCGCCGCCACGACGACGAGGGCCATGGGCACGAAGAGCAGGATTCCGTAGAGCGCGAGGAAGATCTTTCTCTGGTCGCCCGCCGACCGCTGGATCTTCCGGAGCAGCTCGAGAACCTCGACGCGCTGGCCTTCCATCATCGGGAGATGCCCCCGCGGCGGCAGCCCGACGCCCTTCGCGGAGCCTCCTCGGAGAAGACCGTCCCGCGGCCGCCGCGGGACGCACGATGGCGGCGCGTCATTCGCCGGGCTCCTCGGGCGCCGCCGCCGGCTCGCCGGGGACGACGTAGGCGCCGGAGAGCCACTTGTGGAGGTCGACAAGCCGGCACCGCTCGGAGCAGAAGGGGAAGTCCCTCGTGCGCCGCTCGCGCTCGGCCTCCACGGGCTTGCGGCAGGTCGGGCAACGGGTGGTCTGGGCCACGCCAAGAGTCTACCGCGCCGGCCCTTTCCCTTCCCGGCGCCCATCCCTATCCCGCCCCGGCCTGGACGGACGTGATGCAGGCGACGTCGACGATGTCACCCGCCGTGCAGCCGCGCGAGAGGTCGTTCCCGGGCCGGTCGAGCCCCTGGAGGATCGGGCCCAGCGCGACCGCGCCGCCCAGCCGCTGGCCGAGCTTGTACGCGATGTTGCCCGCGTCGAGGTCCGGGAACACGAGCACGTTCGCGCGGCCCGCCACCGGGCTCCCCGGCGCCTTCCGCGCGGCGACCTCCGGCACGAGCGCCGCGTCCCCCTGCAGCTCGCCGTCGACGAGCAGGTCCGGCCGCCGCTCGCGCACGAGCCTCGTCGCGCGCCGCACCTTCTCGACGTCGGCGTGCTCCGCCGAAGCCTTCGTGGAGAACGAGAGCATCGCGACGCGCGGCTCCTCCTCGAGGAACGTGCGCGCGGAGAGGGCGCTCGCGATCGCGATGTCGCAGAGCTGCTCCGCGGTCGGGTTCGGGATCACGCCGCAGTCCGCGAAGAGGTAGGCGCGCTCTCCCGGATAGACCATGAGGAAGAAGCTCGAGACCGTCTGGACGCCCGGCGCCGGCCCGATGCCCAGGATCGCCGCGCGCGACGTCTCCGCCGAGGTCGCGACCGCGCCGCCGACGAACCCGTCCGCGTCCCCCGCGCGCACCATGAGGGCCGCGAAGATGAGCCGGTTCTCCGCCGCCGCGAGGGCCTGGTCGAGCGTCATCCCCTTGTGCTTCCGCCGCTGCCAGAGCAGCTCGCCGTACTCCTCGCGCCGCCGGTCGACCAGATCGTCGTCGACGAGGATCGGCTCGGCGAGGCGCTCGCGCGCGAGGATCCCCGCCGCCTCGATCACGCGCGGATCGGTCGCCTCCGGCAGCGCGATCCGCGCGCGGCGCGCGCGCGCCCGTTCGCGAATCCGCTCGAGCAGCGTCACAGGAGGGCCTCGTCCACCTCGACCTCCGCCGCGAGGAGGTACTGCGCGTAGGTCTTGCCCTGCGCGTCGAGGAGGAGCGAGAGCGTGCCCCCGCCGCCGAGGCTCTCGTGCAGGAGGAAGTTGAGCGCCAGGAGGTTCGGCACCTCGAAGCGCTCGACCTCGCCCTTGCAGATCTCCTCGAAGCGGATCTTCACGAACTCCGACGTGAGCTTGCTGAGCATCCACGCGTAGATCGCGCGCGACCGGCCGATCACTCCGATGTTGGCCGTATCGCCCTTGTCGCCGGAGCGGGCGAGGCAGATGCGCGAGAGCGGCACGCGCTGGCGACGCTGGGTGAGAACCAGGGTGGGAGGGGGCTTCGGGGGCACCGACACGCGGGCGGCCTTCGCGCGGGACGGCGGCGGCCCCGCGACCTCCGCCGTCTCCCCGCCGACCTCGACGCGCACGGGCACGCGTTCGCGCGCGATCAGCGCCGGCCAGTACCCGACCACGTCGGACGCCCGCGGGCGCCCCTGGTCGGAGAGGTAGGTGATGCCCGGGACGGTCGAGAGCACCTTCGGGACGAGCTGCGGCGCGAAGCGGTCGCGGATCTTCGCCTCGTCGCGGTCGCGCACCCCGACCTGGAGGAGGACCTCGCCCGGCTCCGTCCCCGCGAGCGGCGGGTGGCAGGAGTCCCAGCCGACGACCTGCGTGATCGCGTCGTCGTACGCCCCCGGACCCCCCACCGATTCCCAGAACGCGGCGGCGACCGCACGGGCCTTGGCGAGCGTGTCGGGCCCCGTGATCATCAGCCGGCCGAAGGCGCGGTACCCCTGCGCGAAGCTGACCGAGACCTTCAGCTTCTCGGGCGCCGGCTCGCCGCGGATGCCGGACACGCGGACGCGGTTCTCTCCGTCGGGCGCGAGCTGGATCGTGTCGAAGCGTGCGACGCAGTCGGGCGAGATGTAGGAGGGCGCGCCCATCTCGTACACGAGCTGCTCGCTCACGGTGTGGAGGGAGACGAGGCCGCCCGTGCCCTTGTGCTTCGTGACCGTGAAGGAGCCGTCCGGTCTCGCCTCGACGAGCGGGTAGCCGATGTTGTCGAAGGTCGGGACGAGCTTCCAGTCGGTGAAGTTGCCGCCGGTGCACTGCGTGCCGCACTCGATGATGTGGCCGGCGACGACGCCCGCGGCGAGCCTGTCCCAGTCGTCGAGCTTCCAGCCGAACTCGTGGATCATCGGCGCGAGCGTGACGCCCGTGTCGGTGACGCGGCCGGCGATGACAACGTTCGCGCCCATCTCGAGCGCCTTCGCCACCGGCGCGGCGCCGAGGTAGACGTTCGCGGAGAGGACGTCCTTGCGGATCGTCGAGAGCGGCTCCCTCGTCTCCATGTGCGCGAGCGGCTCGCCGGCGGCGAGCAGCGCGTCGAGGTCGGCGAAGATGTCGTCGCCGAGCACGACGCCGACCTTCACCTCGTCCTCGAGGCCGAGCTCCTTCGCGAGCTTCTCGACCGCGGCGCGGCACGCGAGCGGGTTGACGCCGCCCGCGTTGCTGATGATCGTGATGCCGCGCTCCACGCACTGCGGCAGCACGTCGCGAAGCTGGACGAGGAAGTCGCGCGCGTAGCCGGCGGCCGGGTCCTTCGCGCGCTGCTTCTGGAGGATCGCCATGGTGACCTCGGCGAGGTAGTCCATGACGAGGTAGTCGATGGGGCCGCCTACTACCTGCCGGCGCGCGGCGGTCGGGTCGTCGCCCCAGAACCCGCCGCAGTTGGCGATGACGATCACGCCCATACCTTACGACAAAGGGCCAAGCGCAAAGAGCCTCCCGCGCCTCCGGGAACCCGGACCCTGGGTCCGGGCGTCGACGACACAACCCGTTATTTCACAACAGGTTGCATCTGCCTAGGGCGGTACGTAGTACCGTGCGGGCTCGGGAGAGGTCGGCGCGGGTCACGTACTCGTTCGGCTTGTGCGCGACCGAGATGCTGCCGGGCCCGAAGACCGCGCACGAGATCCCCGCCCTCGCGAGCCAGCCGCCGTCCGTCGCGTAGGGCATCGCCGCCTCGCCGTGCTGGTCCGCGGCCGCGCAGAGCGCGCCGTGCAGCGGCGAGCCCCGGTCGAGCAGCATCGGCGGGCTCTCGGCCGGCACGTCGACCTGAAACGGCGCGTCGCCGGCCGCGTTCGCGACCGCCTCGCGCACCTGCTGCACCACCTCGGCGGCCTCCATCCCCGGCAGCGGGCGCACCCCCACGTCGATCAGGCACCGGTCCGGCACGACGTTGGTCGCGACGCCGCCCTCGATCCGCCCGACGTTCAGGGTCACGTGGGGCGCCTCGGGGAAGTGCGACGCGTTGGGCCCGCCCGCCCGCTCCAGCCGGTGCCTGAGCCCGCGCAGCGACGCGAGCACGCGCGCGGCCGCCTCGATCGCGTTCCGGCCGAGGTGCGGCAGCGCCGAGTGCGCCGCGACGCCGCGCATGGTGATCCGCACGCGCACGTGGCCCTTGTGCATGCGCACGACGGAGAGCTCGGTCGGCTCGCCGATGATCGCGCGGCGCGGCAGCGTGCCAAAGAGCGGCCAGCGCTCGACGAGATCGCGCGCGCCCGCCGTGCCCGTCTCCTCGTCGTAGGTGAGCACGAGCACGAGCGGCCCCCGGAGCCCCCCCGTTTCCGCCATCGCGAGGTTCGTCGCGACGGCGAGGAACCCCTTCATGTCGCAAGCGCCGCGCGCGAAGAGGCGGCCCTCCTCCTCCCGCAGGCGGAACGGGTCGCTCCGCCACCCCTCCTCCTCCGCGGGCACGACGTCCATGTGGCCGCAGAGGATCAGGCCCTCGCCCTCGTCGGGCCCGAAGCGGAGCACGAGGTTCGCCTTCGTGCCGTCGGGCGACGGGACGCGCTCGGCGCGCGCGGGGGCGGCGTACTCGCAGAGGAAGTCGACGAGCGCCAGGTTCGACCGGTGGCTCGCCGTGTCGAACGAGACGAGGCGGGAGAGGAGCGCGACATCGTCCACGGCCCTAGGGTAGTGGAAGAGAGGGGGCGCGGGGGGGCGACGTCCACGCGCATGGGCATGGCGAGGCGCCCCCGCACGGCCGCGATAGGATGTCGCGCCCATGGAAGCCATCCGGAACCGCCGTGCGCGCGCCGCGAAGGCGTGGGGCCTCACGCGCGAGATCGTCCTCGTCGGCTCGGGCGAGCCGGTCTTCCTGCCCGGCCACCAGGACCAGACCTACCCGTTCCGCGCGCACGCGGAGTACGTCTGGCTCACCGACCGGGAGAAGCCCGGCTGTGTGCTCGCGTACGACCCGAAGGAGGGCTGGACGGATTTCGTGCCGGCCGCGACCGAGGCGCAGCGGGTGTGGGAAGGGGCCTCGGGGGAGGGCGAGGGGGTGCCGCTCGACGGGCTCGCGAAGTGGCTGAAGAAGCGCAGGAGCCGCCCGCTGGCCGTGCTCGGCGCGCGCGTCAAGGGCGTGCGCTCCGACGCGACGCTCGCGAAGCGCCTCCGCGAGGACCTCCTCGCGGTGCGGCGACCGAAGGACGCGGAGGAGATGCGGCGCATGCGCGCGGCCGCGCAGGCGACCGCCGCGGCCTTCGCGCGGGCGGTCCCGCTGATCCGGCCGGGCGCCACCGAGCGCGCGATCGAGATCGAGATCGAGGCGGAGTTCTTCCGCAACGGCGCGCAGCGGACCGCCTACGACACGATCGTCGGCACCGGCCCGAACAGCGCCGTGCTCCACTTCATGCCGACCGCGCGCGCCGCGCGGGATGGCGAGCTCGTGCTCATCGACGCGGGCGCGGAGGTGGACGGCTACGCGTGCGACGTGACGCGCACCTACCCGGCCGGCGGCGCGTTCACGCCCGAGCAGAAGGACGTCTTCGCGGTCGTGGACGAGGCGCGCCGGAATGGGATCGCCAAGTGCCGCCCCGGCGTCGAGTGGCGCGACGTGCACCTCGGCGCCTGCCTCGACATCGCGCGGGGCCTCGCAGACATGGGGATCCTGCGCGGGACCGCCGAGGGCCTGCTCGAGCAGGACGCGCAGGCGCTCTTCTTCCCCCACGGGATCGGCCACATGCTGGGCCTCGGCGTCCGCGACGCCGGCGGCGCGCTGCCGGGCCGCCGCAAGAGTAAGAAGCCGGGCATCCGCCACCTGCGCGTCGACCTGCCGCTCGACAAGGGCTTCGTCATGACCGTCGAGCCGGGCATCTACTTCATCCCGGCACTCCTCACGAACGCGGAGAAGCGCAAGCAGTACCGCGACGCCGTCGTCTGGGCCCGCGTCGACCGGATGCTCGGCTTCGGCGGCATCCGCCTCGAGGACAACGTCCACGTGACGGACGCGGGGCCCGAGGTCCTGACCGCTGCGATCCCGCACGTGCGGTAGCGCGGGCGTCCGTCACGGTGCGGGCGGCAGGGCCGCCTCGATGCCGTCGACCACGGCGGCCACCTCGCCGGCCGACACCCCGCCCGCGCCGTACCGCGCGGCGACGAGATGCTCCAGCAGCGCAGCGGCGCGGGCCGCGAGCGGCTCCGGGAACCCCCGCGCCAGGAGCCGCGCGGCGAGGTCGGGGCCGATCACGGCCGCGCGCGGGCACTTGAGGTAGGCGGCGAGGAAGTCGGCGAACGCGTCCGCGAGACCGGGGCCGCCGCCGGCGACGCGCGCCTTGAGCGCCGCGAACGCCTCGCGCAGGCGAAGCGCCTCGGGGTCGGGCTCCGCCTCCGGGCGCCGCCGGAAGCGCAGCCAGAGGAGCAGCGCGACGACCGCGGCTGCAGCCCCGAGGAACCAAGGCACGAGCGTCGGGCTCGCCTCGGCGGGCGGCGGCTTCGACCCCGACGACGCCGGCCCGCCGGGAGCCGGCCGGACATCGAGGGGGATCGGGTCCGTGCGGACCACCCGGTAGCCGGCCGGCGGCTCCGGGTCGAAGAACGCGAACGGGATCGCGGGGATCTCCTTCACGTCCGCGGAGAGCGCCTTGAGGTCGTAGGTCACGCGGGTAGACGTCGAGGTGTCCTTGTGGAGCGCCCCGAGCACGTGGAGCCCCGGCAGGTTGAGGTCCGGCGGAACCATGCGGACTCCGTCCCCCTCGATCTTGAGCTTGAGGACGAGCGTCTCGCCGACGGCGAGGCTCGTCCGGCTCGCCTCCGCGCTCACCGTGAACCGCCCCACCGCGCCCTTGAACCCCGGCGGCCGGCCCTCCTCGGGCAGGGGCAGGATCTTGAGCTTGAGCGCCTCGCCCGAGACGACCTCCTGCTTCGGGTCCTTCGCCACCCGCCCCGCCACGAAGTCCTCGTGGAACTCCGTCGCGTACGCGTAGCGGAGCGTCGGCGCCGGGATGTCCACGTCGCCGGGCTCCGACGGCACGAAGTCCCGGCGCATCTCGACGATCACGAACACCCGTCCGTCGCGCATCTCCTCCGTCGCCGCGTTCGCCTGGATCACATCGTCGTTCAGCGCGAACGTCGGCCCCTTCGGACGGTCGTTCGGGTCGAACGTCCGCTGCCCCGGCAGCCGCGCCTGCACCTGCACCGGCACGTCCATCTCGCGCGCGAAGAGCCGCACCGCGTGGTCCCGGAAGAAGTCGCGGTCGTACCCGAACCGGAGCCTCAAGTGGACCGGCTCCCGGACGTAGTACGCGTCCTTCTCCGCCGTCACCTCGACGAACGCGCGCTCCTGCCCGAGCGCCGCGCCGCAGAGAAAAGCCAGGAGCGGAAGTACGCCCGCGCGCGCCCTCACCAGTCCTTCTCCACGCCCGGCTGCGGGGCGCCGAGCCGCGCCCGCCGCTCCGCGAGCTTTTTCCTCTCCTTCTCGCGGACGAGGTCGAGGAGCTTCAGGACCTGCGCGTCGGCGAGCTCGCCCTTCTGCAGCTTGGCCTCGGTCTCGGGCCCCTCCTCACGGCCCGGCTGCGGCGTCGGCGGCTTCGGCTGCGGCGGCTTGCTCTCCTTCCCGCTGCGCTTCTCGTAGAGTTGCTGCAGCCTGAGGAGCCCGCGCTCGACGTTCCGCCGCGCCTCGGGCCAGTCGCGCGACATCGCCGCCACGCGCCACGCCGCGAGCGCGTCCTCGGCGAGCGCGATCTTCCTGTCGAGCTGCTCCACCTGATCGCACCGCGCGTACGCCGCGTTCCCGCGGACGAACGCCTCCCACGCCGTGCCCTTGGACGCGACCACGGCGCGGTCGAGGTCGCCCGCCCGGAGCGCCGCGGTCGTCTCGGCATACGGATCGCCGCAAGCGGCCATGAACAGCGGCAGGAGCAGGACGAGGCCGATTCGAACGATGTTCGTTTCCGAAACGGAGGGGGTCCGGGGGCCGCTCACGGGCGCCTCCTCGCGAGGTCCCAGAGCCAGAGAAGCACCGCCGCGCCCAGCGGCCACTGGTAGCGGTTCTCGCGCCGGTCCGACTCCGACGCGCGCCGCGCCACCGTGAGCGCGGGCGGCGCGCCCCCGAACGTCCCCCCCGTCGCCTCCGCGATCGCGCGGAGCCCCTTCACGTCGAGCGACGACACGACGTCCCCTCCCGAACGGTCGCGCACGAACCCGCCGTCCGTCGCGATCTTGCTCCCGAGCTCGGTGCCGAGGCCCACGCAGTGCACGCGGGCGCCGCGCTCCGCGAGCAGCCTCGCCGCCGCGAGCCCGCGCCCGCCGAGGTCCTCGCCGTCCGTGAAGAGGATCACCGTGCCCGGCCGGCCGTTGAGCACGTCGAGCGCGGTCTCGAGCGCCGCGCCGAGATCGGTGCCCCCGCGCTTGACCGACGTCGGGTCCGCGAGGTCAAGAAGCTCCGCGAACGACCGCATGTCCTCCGTCAGCGGCACCATCGCCCGCGCCTCGCCCGCGAAGACGACGAGGCCCAGCCGGTCGCCCTTCGCCCCCGCCGCCAGCGCCTTGATGTCCTCCTTCGCGCGCGCGAGCCGGTTCGGATCGACGTCGCGCGCGAGCATCGACCGGGACACGTCGAGGCAGACCACCACGTCGGCGCCGCGCACGTCGCTCTTCGCCGCGCCCCACGCCGGGCCGAGGACCGCGACGAGCGCGAGGAGGAGCCCCGCGACGACGTACGCAAGGCGGCGGGGCGCGAGCGGGTACCGGGGCCCGAGCGCCGGCGCCACCCTCCGGCGGCGCGAGCGGTCGGCGCGCGCGAGGAGGAGCCACGCCGCGGGCGCGACGAGGAGGAGCGGCAGCAGCTCGGTCCTCACGGGAACACCTGAAGAACCGTCGCGTCGAGCACGCGCGCGGCGAGCATGAGGAGGATGCCCAGGAGCAGGAACGGGAGGAAGCGGTCCTCGATCACGTAGCGCGGCTTCTCGATGCCCGTCTTCTCGAGCGCGTCGATCTGGCGGTAGACCGCGGCGACGGCGCCCGCGTCGCGCGCCTCGTGGAACTCGCCGCCCGTCCGCGTCGCCATGCCCTTCAGCGCGCCCGTGTCGACGCGGGGCCCCCGGACCCCCACCGATACCGCGTAGACGCGCGCGCCGAGCGCGGCGCACAGCTGCGCGGCGTGCGACGGCGCGATCTCGCCCGCGGCGCCCTCCACCGCCACGTTCTCGTCGCCGTCGGTCAGGAGGATCGCGACGCGCTCCCGCCGGTCGTCGCCGGAGAGCACCTGCGCCGCGCGCGCGACCGCGGTGCCGAGGCCGGTCGCGTCCTCGGGCCCGTCGCTCGAGACCGTCGTCACCCGGTCGAGGATCCCGAGCAGCGCCTCGTGGTCGAGCGTGAGGGGGCAGCGCAGGTCGGGGTAGCGCGCGAACGAAAGGAGCCCGATCCGGTCCTCGGGCCGTCCCCGCACGAACTCCGCCGCCGCGGCCTTCGCCACGTCGAGCCGCGTCCGCTGCCGGTCCATGTCGCGCGCCGTCATCGACGACGAAGTGTCGAGGCAGAGCAGGATGTCGATCCCCTCCGCGCGCAGCGGCAGCGGCTCGCGGCGCGCCGGCCGCGCGAGCGCGACGATCAGCAGCAGCAGCGCAAGGGCCTGCAGCGCGCGCGGCAGCGACAGCAGCCGCACGCGCCACGAGCGCGGCACGCGGAGCAGCATCGCGGGCGCGAACGCCACCGAAGGGCCGCCGCGCCGCCGCCAGAGCGCGGCCGGGACGAGGAGCGCGAGGAGCAGGAGCCACGGGCTAAGCAGGATCACGATGGCTCCTCCCGGATGAACGTCGACGCCGCCGCGACGACCTCGTCGCGCTCCGCGGGCGTCGGCTCGTGCGCCGCGAACTTCGCGAGGTCCGCGGGGCGGAGCACGGGGAGGAGGCGCGGAAGCTCGCGGAGCAGTTCCTCGGTGGTCTTCTCGAGCGCGCGGATCCTCCGCGTCTCCGAGACGAACGCGCGGACGATGTCGGCGGCCTCCTCGACGGACGCGCCGCGGAGCCGCCCGAGGGCGCGCTCGCGCGGGGAAGCCGGGGGGGGCTCGGGGGCCGCGGGCGGCGGCGCCTCCGCGCGCGGACGCCGGCGGAGCGCGAGGAGGAGCGCCGCCGCGAGCACGGCGGCGAGCGCCCCGGACCCCCACCCGATCCACCCGCGCGAGGGCGGCGGCTCGCCCGGGAGCTCCGGCGGGCCGGGATCCTCCGGATCGAGCACGGGCCTGACCCGGATCCGGAAGCCCGTCGCCGCGACCTTGCGCTCCTTGCCGCCGTCCTTCGGCTGCGCGGCGAGCTTCACGCCGCGGACGACCACGTCCCTGAGCGAGAACGCGTGCGCGACGTAGCGGAAGGTCTCCTCGACGCGGGTGCCGTCGTCGCGGCGCGTCTCGTCCTCGAGGCGGAGCGCGAGCGGCGCCAGCGCCTTCTGGTCCCACGCGGCGGGCTCGAGATCCTTCCTCCACACGCGCGTGACCGTGAGCGGGAAGGGCTCGCCGGGCTCGACCTCGAACGCGCCCGGGTCGATGCGGAGCAGGAGGTCCGTCGCGGGGATCGGCGGTCCGCCGCCGCAGGCGGCGAGGAGCGCGAGGAGGACCGCCGCCCGCCTCATTTCTTCGCCCCCCGCAGCTCGCGCATCGTGAAGAAGCGCAGGATCGGTCCCGCGATCGCGTTCCTGTCGGGCGCGCGCGGGACCGGGACGTCCAGGAGGTCGACCTTCGCGCGGCGGAGCGCCTGCTCGGTCTCGTCCCTCCAGGCGGCGACCTGCATCGCGTACTCCGCGCGGACGCGCCTGCTCCCCCAGTCGACCACGGTCGATCGGCCCGTCTCGGGGTCGCGCACGCGGAGGAGGCCCGCGTCCGGCGGCGCGAGTTCGGGCGCCCGGATCCGGACGGCCACGACGTCGTGCCGGCGCGCGCAGAGCGTGAGCGGCCGCTCCCAGCCGCGGCTGAGGAAGTCCGACACGAGGAAGACGATCGCCCCGCGCCGGAACGCGTGGGAGGCGAACCCGATCGCGGCCGCGGGCGCGGTGCCGCCCCGGCCCGGCAGCGCGAGGCAGTCGCGCACGATGCGGAGCGCGTGCGCGGGCCCCTTCCGCGGCGCCACGTGCGAGACGATCTCCTCGCCGAAGGTCACGAGCGCGGTCTTGTCGCCGTTCCGGGCCGCGGAAAGCGCGAGGCACGCGACGACGCGCGCCGCCGTCTGGCGCGCCGACCAGATCCCGAAGCCGCCGGTCATCGACGCGGAGAGGTCGAGGAGGAAGACGACGGTCCGCTCGCGCTCGTCCTTGTACTTCTTGACGAACGGCCGCCCCATGCGCGCGCTGACGTTCCAGTCGACGCTCCTCGGGTCGTCGCCCGGGACGTACTCGCGCACCTCCTCGAACTCGATCCCGGCGCCGCGGAAGACGGAGACGTAGCCGCCGGCCATCGCGCCCGCCACGAGGCGGCGGCTCTGCACGTCGATCCGGCGGACCTCGGCGAGCAGCTCCTCGAGCTCGCGCTCGTGCGCCTCCGCGGCCGAATCGCGGGCGCCGGTCACGGCACCGGGACCGTGTCGAACACCGCGCGGACGACGTCGACGGACGTGAGCCCCTCGGCCTCGGCCTCGTAGGTCGTGATCACGCGGTGGCGGAGCACGTCGAAGCCCACGGACTTCACGTCGTGCGGCGTCACGTAGCCGCGGCCCTCGAGCAACGCGCGGGCGCGCGCGGCACGCACCAGCGCGATCGACGCGCGCGGCGACGCGCCGTAGAGGATCTGGGCTTTGAGCGCGGGCAGGCCCGCCGCCGCGGGCTCGCGCGTCGCGAACACGACGTCGATCACGTACTTGACGATCTTGGGATCGACGAAGACGTCGTCGAGGAGGCCGCGGATCTGCACGACCTGCTCCGGCCGCGCGACGCGCGAGACGGTCGGCGTGTGCATGGAGGCCATGCGCTCGACGATCGCCCTCTCCTCCTCCTTGGTCGGGTAGCCGACGACGACCTTCAGCATGAAGCGGTCGATCTGCGCCTCGGGGAGCGGGTAGGTGCCCTCGAGCTCGACCGGGTTCTGGGTGGCGAGGACGAGGAACGGCGTGGGCAGCGGGCGCGTCTCGCCCGCGAGCGTCACCTGCCGCTCCTGCATCGCCTCGAGGAGCGCGCTCTGCACCTTCGCCGGCGCGCGGTTGATCTCGTCGGCGAGGACGAAGTTCGCGAAGACCGGCCCCTGGCGGACCGACCATGTGGCGTTCCTCGGATCGAAGACCTGCGTGCCGAGGAGATCGCTCGGCAGCAGGTCGGGCGTGAACTGGATCCGCCGGAAGGTCCCGCCGAGCGCGATCGCGAGCGACTGGACGGCGAGCGACTTCGCGAGGCCCGGCAGCCCCTCGAGCAGCACGTGGCCGTCGGCCAGGAGCCCGATGAGGAGGCCGTCGAGCAGCGGCTTCTGCCCGACGATGACCCGCTCGACCTCCCTGAGGACCTCCCTCAGGAAGGCGCTCTCGCGCTCGATCCGCGCGGCGACCGCTTCGACGTCGGGCATCGGGGGGGGTTCCGGGGGCCTACTCGTCGGGCGGGCGCAGCAGCTCGGGGTCGATCTTCCGGTTGGCCTCCTCGAGCTTCGCGGCGAGGGCGTCCATCTTCCCTCCCTTGAGCGTCTCGAGGAGCATCGTCGCGGTCTCGCCCGGCGCGATGCCCATGCCGTCGCGCGTGCCCGCGGAGCGGGGGCTCCGCTCGAGCGAGAGGATGATCCACTCGGTCGCGTGCTCGTGGTCGCCCGTCTGCAGCGCGACGCGCGCGAGGCCCGCGAGCGCGAGCGCCGTCGGCTCCTCGGCGTTCCTCGGGTCGGCCGCGGCGGACTTCTCGAAGTGCGCGAGCGCCTTCCTGTAGGACGCGATCGCGGCCGGGAAGTCGCCCTGCCGGCGATAGGTCTCGGCCGCCGCCACCGAGGCGGCGCCCGCGAACTGCTCGAGCGCGTCGTCCGGCTCCTTGAGCATCTCCTCGTAGGCGTTCTCGAGGCCCCCGGGCCCCCTCAGCTTGATCATCTTCTCGCGGAAGCGCGCGTGGAGCGCCGCCGACGTCTTGAACCGGGCAAGGCCCCTCTTCAGGAGCTCCTCCGAGCGACGGTCGGCGCCGAGCCAGTCGAGGAAGTCGTAGTGCCACGCGACCTGGCCGTCCGTGCCGAGCGGGTGGTTGAGGAGCACGGTGTAGGCGGCGTGCAGGTCGGAGAGCCACTCGCGCGGCCAGGGCTTCTGGTCCCTGATCGCGGCCTTGATCGCCTTCCACCGGGACTCGGCGAACACGGTCACGACCGCCATCGAGGCCCAGCTGGAGTCGCCGGGCGGGATCGTCTTCACCGCGGCCTCCGCGCGCCGGTAGGCGTCCTCGGCGTCGCCGCCGTAGTAGGAGGCGAGCGCGATCGTCGCGTCGACGCGCCAGCCCTTCGCGCCCTTCGCCTCGGCGTCCCTCGCGCAGGTGAGCGCCTCGTCGCAGAGGTAGCGGGAGAGGACCTTGGCGGTCCGCGGGTCGCTGTAGCTCTCGGGCGCGCGCATCGCGAGCGCGAGCGTGCCCTCCGCCACCTCGAGGAGCGCCGACGGATCCTCCGGGCGCGCCGCGGCGTCCTCGGCCCGCTTCTCGATCTGGGCCGCGAGGCCAGGCGTCGCGTACCACGGCGCCTGGTAGGTGCCGCCGCCGCCCTCCCAGCCCTTCGTGTCGACGGTCCTGGACTGCTCCGCGAGGCCGCCGTGCACGACCGCGAGGTAGCGGGCGACCGGCGAGAGCTCGCCGAGCCGCTTCAGCGTCGCGAGCAGCGCGTCCCGGTCCGCGGCCTCCATCGGGACGCGGAGCGCGTCGGCGACGAGCGGCACCGCGGAGGGGTTCGTGGCCGCCGCCAGCGCGTTGCGCGCCTCGCGGCTCTGGTCGACGTTCATGCCGAACAGCGCGAGGCGCAGAAGCTCGAGCTGCGCGTCGGGGCCCTCCTTGATCGCGGCGGCGAGGATCGCCTGCTTCTGCTCGGGCGTGCCCTCGCGGTAGGCGGCCTCGACGGCCTGTCGGTCGGCGATGTCGCGGCTCTGGACCCGCTCGAGGATCGGGCGGTCGCCGCGGACCATGGGCGCCGGCGGCGCCGGGCGGTTCGCGATGCCCTCCTTGATCGTGTCGAAGACCGACGCGGTATCGTTCCTGTAGTAGGCGTCGTAGACCTCGGAGCCGTCGAGCTCGACCATGATGTGCCGGGGCGCCACGCGCTTGCCGTCGCAGTACTTCTCGAAGACGACGGACTCGAGGTCGATGTGCTCGCCGCACGTGACGGTGCCGAAGCGCGGGCAGGGGATACGGTTCCCCTCGTCGTCGTAGTCGCGCGGCGTGTGGCGGTAGACGGACGCGACGACGCACACGTAGGGCTCGTAGAGGGCGGCGATCTCGGGCTGCCGGTAGCGGACGCCGGCGTAGTGCTCGCTCGCGATCTCGCCGTCCATGTTGATGCAGATGAGGATCGGGCGGCCGGTCTCCTTCGAGATCGCGACCGCGTCGTCCCATGTGCGCTGCCACTTGATGAGGCAGGGCTTCTTCCAGCCCTCCGCGTCGGCGGCGGCCCACATCTTCTCGCGATCGGCGCCGGTCGGCGGGTTGGGGGGCCCCTTCCCGTCGCTCGGCGGGGTCGGGCCTTCGCGCTCCTGCGCGAGGGAGAGGGAGACCAGAAGCAGGAGGGGGAGGTGGCGGATGAGCTTCATGGTGGACCTCCGAAGGGCCACCAGCGTACCGCAAGCGCCATGAGACAAAGAGCGTCCGCCCCCGCCCGCGACGTTACGCTTCGGTAGCACTTCCTAGGCGTACGGAGCCTGGCACCGATCGACCAACATCCGCCGCCGGTCCCCTCTCCGGCTTCGCGGTGCGGTCTTTGCGCCCTTGCGTCAGATCCGATCCCAGTCCCAGATCGCGTAGCGCGTGTCCTGGTCGACCGGGTGGCCGCACTGCTTGAGCGTGAGCAGGATGTTGCCGCGGTGGTGGCTCTCGTGCGCCACGAAGTACGCGAGGTACTGGACGAGGCCGCGCTTCATGGCCCTCGCACCGGGTTCGCCCGCTGCCACGCGCCGGAAGAGCTCCTCGACCCGCTTCGCCGAGTCCTCGAGCGCATCGAGCAGCTCGCGGCGCGACGGCTCCTCCTTGGTCGCGAACTTCCGGGCGCCTTTCGCCAGCGCCTTCGCGCGCGCCTCGAGGTGCCAGATGCGCACGTTGTGGAGGTGCGCGAACTGGCGGCACACGTCGCGGCCGCCGCGTTTCGAGAGCGTGGAGCGCATCCCCTCGTCGCTGATGCTGCTGATCAGCTTCCTGTTGATCCGCTGGTTGGTCCGCCACGCCTCCACGATCTGGTCGAGGAGCGCCGCGCCCGTCTTCTTCGCCGCCGCCACGGCGCCATGATACGCGTCGATCCGTCCAAGCGGGTCCGGCCGCTCGGCCGCGAGCGGCGTCCTGGCCGCTCGTCGGCTGCAGCGGCGCCGCTATTTCGAGGGCTTCTTCTTCGAGGGCTTCTCGGCCGGCTCCGCGGGCTTCGAGTCCGCCGACTTGGACTCGCTGGACTTCTTCTCGGACGAGTCCGACGACGTGCGCGAACGCTTGTAGTCCGTCTCGTAGAACCCCGAGCCCTTGAAGATGATCCCCGCGCCCGCGCCGATCAGGCGGCGCAGCCTGTTCTTCCCGCACTTGGGGCACTTCTTGAGCGCGGGCTCGGTGATCGACTGGAACGCGTCGAACGCGTGGCCGCAGGCGTCGCAGCGGTAGTCGTAGGTCGGCATGCTAGGTCGGCCCCCCAGCCCCCCCCTTTTCGCCCGCGGGCGGCGGCGCCATCGCGATCTGCACCTTCGCCGGCCTCAGCACGCGGTCGTGGAAGACGTACCCCTTCTTCAGCTCGGCGACGACGGTCCCCGGCGGCTTGTCGCCCGCGGGGACCACGCCCATCGCCTCGTGGAAGCGCGGGTCGAAGGGCAGCCCGAGCGCCTCGATCGGCTTCATCCCCTTCGCCTCGAGCGCGTTCGCGAGGTGCCGCAGCGCGAGCGTGACGCCCTCGCGAATCGCGTCGGCGCTCGCGTCGATCCGCGACGCGGTCTCGAGGTCGTCGAGCACCGGCAGGACGTCGCGCAGCAGCGTCTCGGTCGCGTAGATCCTCGCGATCTCGCGGTCACGCTCCTGGCGCTTGCGGTAGTTGTCCAGCTCGGCGAGCGCGCGCAGGTACTTGTCGCGCCACTCGGCGGCGGCATCGGGGGGGGCTCCGGGGGCGGCGCCCTCGCCCGGGGCGCTCCCCTCCGGCGCGTCGGACGCGGGGTCGTGCTTCTTCTTCATTCGAAGAGCTCCTTCACCTTGTCCCAGAAGCCCTTCTGCCGGGCGCCGACGTTCGTCTGCTCGAGCGCCGCGTACTTCCGCAGCAGCTCGTCCTGCTCCGCGGTGAGCTTCGTCGGCACCTCGACCATCACGCGCACGAGCTGGCTGCCGACGCCGTAGCCGTCGAGGCGCGGGAGTCCCTGGCCGCGCATCCGCAGCGTGGTGCCCGACTGCGTGCCCTTCGGGATCTTCAGCTTGTTCTTGCCCTTGAGCGTCGGCACCTCGATCTCCGAGCCGAGCGCCGCCTGGGTGAAGCCGACCGGGAGGTCGAGGAGGACGTCCTCGCCGCTGCGGCGGAAGAGCGCGTGCTCCTTCACGTGCACCTCGACGAACAGGTCGCCACGGCCGCCGCCGTGCGGCCCCGCCTCGCCCTCGCCGGAGAGGCGGAGCTGCATGCCGTCCTCGACGCCGGGCGGGATCGTCACGCTGACCTCGCGCGCCTTCGGCACGCGGCCGCCGCCCGAGCACGCGCGGCACGGGCTCTCGATGATCTCGCCGGCGCCGCGGCACGCGGGGCAGGTCGACCGCATCGCGAAGAACCCCTGCTGCACGGCGACGAACCCGCGGCCGCCGCACTGGTGGCAGCGCACGGGCGACGTCCCCGGCTGCGCGCCGGAGCCGCGGCACTCGTCGCACGGCTCGCTGCGCTGGATCTGGATCGTCTTCTTCACGCCGTCCGCGACGTCGGTGAGCGAGATCTCGAGGTCGACCTTCAGGTGCGCGCCGCGGCCGCGCTGCGCGCGCTGCCCCCCGCGCCCCCCTGCAAACCCCTCGAAGATCTGCTCGAAGATCGAGCCGCCGCGCCCGCCGAAGATGTCGCCGAACGCGCTGAAGATGTCCTCGACGCTGCCGAAATGCGGCGCGCCGCCCACCCCCTTGTGGCCGAACCGGTCGTACTGGGCGCGCGTCTCCTTGTCGGAGAGGACCTCGTACGCCTCGGCGGCCTCCTTGAAGATCTCTTCCGCCTCCTTGTCCCCAGGGTTCTTGTCCGGATGGTGCTTGAGCGCGATCCGGCGGTAGGCCTTCTTGATCTCCTCGGGGCCCGCGTTCTTCGGAACCCCGAGAACTTCGTAGTAGTCGCGCTTGTCGGACACGGGGCTCATCGCATTTCTGGCCGGGGGGGCGCGGGGGCCCCCCCGGAACTCGTTTCCAGGGTCAGGCCGTCGCGCCGACCGCGGCCTTCTCCTTCTCCTTCAGTTCGGTGATCACGGTCTCCATCGTGAGCATGAGGCCGGCCCGGCCCGCGGCGTTCTGGAGCGCGACCCGGACCACCTTCAGGGGGTCGAGGATCCCCATCTCGATCATGTCGCCGTAGGTCTTCGAGAGCGCGTCGTACCCGAAATTCTTCTCCTTGCGGTCGAGGATCTCGGCGACGGCCAGCGAGCCGTTCTCGCCCGCGTTGTGGGCGATCGTCTTCACGGGCAGCGACAACGCATCCTTGAGGAGCTGCGCCCCTATGCGCTCGTCGCCCTCGAGCTTCATCCTCTCGACCGCCTCGCGGGCGCGGAGCAGCGCGACGCCGCCGCCGGGGACGATCCCCTCCTCGACGGCCGCGCGGGTGGCGTGGAGCGCGTCGTCCACGCGGAACTTCCGCTCCTTCATCTCGCTCTCGGTCTTGCCGCCGACCTTGACGACCGCGACGCCGCCGCTGAGCTTCGCGAGGCGCTCCTCGAGCTTCTCCTTGTCGTAGTCCGAGGTGGCCTTCTCGATCTGCGCCTTGATCTGCTTGATGCGCTGCTCGATCGCGGACTTCTTGCCGCCGCCCCCGACGATCGTCGTCTTCTCCCTCTCGATGATCACCTTGTCCGCGTGGCCGAGGTGGTCGAGCGTGACGCTCTCGAGCTTCGTGCCGGTGTCCTCGGAGAGGAACGTCCCGCCGGTGAGGACCGCCATGTCCTCGAGCATCGCCTTGCGGCGGTCGCCGAAGCCGGGCGCCTTCACCGCGCACGCCTTGAGGACGCCGCGCAGCCGGTTGATCACCAGCGCGGCCAGCGCCTCGCCGTCCACGTCCTCGGCGACCACGAGGATCGGCTGGCCCGCGTGGGCCACCTTCTCGAGGACGGGCACGAGCTCGCGCAGCGACGAGAGCTTCTTCTCGTAGTAGAGGATCGAGACGTCCTCGAGGACGCACGTCAGCGACTCGGCGTCGGTGATGAAGTAGGGCGAGATGAAGCCCTTGTCGAACTGGAGTCCGTCGACGGTCTCGAGGGTCGACTCGATGCCCTTCCCCTCCTCGACGGTGATCACGCCCTGCTTGCCGGCCTTCTCGATCGCGTTCGCGATCATCCCGCCGATCTCCTTGTCGTGGTTGGCGGCGAGCGTCGCGACCTGCTCGATCTGCTTCCGGCCCTGGACGGGCGTGGTCATCTTCTCGAGCGCGCCGACGATCGCGGCCGTCGCCTTGTCGATGCCGCGCTGGAGGAGGACCGGCGCCGCGCCGGCCGCGAGCGCCTTCAGCCCCTCGGCGTAGATCGCCTCCAGGAGCAGGCTCGCGGTGGTGGTGCCGTCGCCCGCGACGTCGTTCGTCTTGCTGGCGACCTCCTTCACCATCTTGGCGCCCATGTTCTCGAAGGGCTCCTCCAGCTCGATCTCCTTGGCCACGGTCACGCCGTCCCGCGTAATCACCGGCTTGCCGAAGGACTTCTGGAGGATGATGTTGCGCCCGCCGGGCCCGAGCGTCGCCTTGACGACGCCCGCGGCCTTCTTCACGCCCTCGAAGACGCGCTGGCGCGCCTCCGCATCGAAAAGCAGCTGTTTCGCCACGTCTTGATCTCCCTTGGCGGCCCCCGGGGCCCCCTCTACTCGACCTTCGCGAGGACGTCCTTCATCTCGAGGATCTTCAGCTCCTCGCCCGCGACTCGCACCTCGGCGCCCGCGTACTTGCCGAAGATGACCTTGTCGCCCTTCCGGAGCGGCGGCGGCACGCGGTCGCCCTTCGACTCGATGTACTTGCCCGGGCCGACGGCGACCACCTCGCCCTGGATGGGCTTCTCCTTCGCCGTGTCCGGGAGGTAGATCCCGCCCGCGGTCTTCTGCTCGCCCTCGAGCGGCTTGACCACGATCCTGTCCTCTAGGGGTCGGATGTTCGTCATGACTCCAAAGTCCTCCGGTTACCAGTCCTCGTCGCCGCCGAACTCGTCGTGATGGTGGTGGCCCTCGGCGTCGCCCTCGCCCTTCTTCTCGGGCACGTCGGTGATGAGCGCCTCGGTGGAAAGCAGCAGCGCCGCGACCGAGGCCGCGTTCTGGAGCGCCGAGCGGGTCACCTTGGCGGGGTCCACGATCCCGAGCTTGAACATGTCGCCGGTCTCGCCGGTCGTGGCGTCGAAGCCCATCGCCCCGGTGCCGTTGCTGATCTTCTTCACCACGAGCGCGCCGTCGTAGCCGGCGTTCTCCGCGATCGCGACCGCCGGGACGGAAAGCGCGTCGTGGATGATGCGGACGCCCAGCTGCTCGTCGTGCGAGTCGAGCTTCAGGTTCTTGAGCGCCGCGTCGCGGGCGCGGACGAGCGCGACGCCGCCGCCGGGGAGGACGCCCTCCTCGATCGCGGCCCGCGTCGCGTGGAGCGCGTCCTCGACGCGCGCCTTCTTCTCCTTCATCTCGCTCTCGGTCGCCGCGCCGACGCGGATCTCGGCGACGCCGCCGGAGAGTCGCGCGAGCCGCTCCTGGAGCTTCTCCTTGTCGTAGTCGCTGTCGCTCTGCTCGACCTCGCGGCGGATCTGCGCGCAGCGGGCGCTGATGTCGGCCGCCGCGCCGGCGCCCTTGACGATCGTCGTGTTCTCGGCGTCGATGACGACGCGCCTGGCGCGCCCGAGATCCTTGAGCGTGACGTTGTCGAGGCGCAGGCCGAGCTCCTTGAACACCGGCTTGCCCTTGACGAGCACCGCGATGTCCTCGAGCATCGCCTTGCGGCGGTCGCCGTAGCCCGGGGCCTTCACCGCGCAGCCCTTGAGCACGCCGCGCAGCTTGTTGACCACGAGCGTCGCGAGCGCGTCGCCCTCGACCGACTCCGCGATGACGAGCAGCGGCTTGCCGGCCTTCGAGATCTGCTCGAGCAGCGGCACGAGGTCGGCCGCCGCCGAGATCTTGTCCTCGTAGATGAGGACGTACGCGTCCTCGAGGACGCACTCCATCCGGTCCGGGTCGGTGACGAAGTGCGGGCTCGAGAAGCCGCGGTCGAACTGCATGCCCTCGACGACCTCGACGGCCGTCTCCATGCCCTTGCCCTCCTCGACCGTGATGACGCCGTCGCGGCCGACCTTCTCCATCGCCTCGGCGATCATCTTGCCGACCTCGACGTCGCCGTTCGCGGCGATCGTGCCGACCTGGCGGATCTCGTCCTTCGTCTCGATCTTCCGGGCGAAGCCCTCGAAGAAGGCGGTGACCTTGTCGACGGCCGCGCGCATGCCGCGGCCGATGGCGGCCACGCTCGCGCCCGACGAGACGAACCGGAGGCTCTGGTTGAAGATCGCCTCCGCGAGGACGGTCGCCGTCGTCGTGCCGTCGCCGGCGACGTCGGACGTCTTCGTGGCGGCCTCCTTCAGGAGCTGCGCGCCGAGGTTCTCGTAGGGGTCGCTGAGCTCCACCTCCTCGGCGACGCTCACCCCGTCCTTCGTGACCGTCGGGTTGCCCCAACCCTTGTCGATGACGGCGGTGCGCCCGCGGGGGCCATAGGTCGTCCGCACGGCCTTCGCGAGCTTCGCGACGCCGTTCCGCAGGTGCTCTCGCGCCTCATGCTCGAATGCGAGCTGCTTCGCCATCCGTACTTCCTCCTTGGAAGGGAATCACGAAAGCGAACGCGGTGCCGATGCAGCTCCAGGACGCAAGTCATTATGGGGCAACGGGTTAAGCGCAGGATGGGCTGCCCGGGCCTTGCCAGAATGACAAGCCCGTCGGCGCAGGGTGGCAGAGCCCCCCGCCTCCGCCGGGGCTGCGCCGGGCCTCTCTCGGGGGGAAGGGAGGGGGCTCCGGGGGAGGGTCTCCCCCTGCGACACGGGGTCCGACGGGGCAAGCCCGCGAAGTCCGGGTCGGCGCCGGGGTCACTCGCTCTTCTTCCGCGAGCGGGCCCACATCAGCCCGACGGGCGTCGTGCCCATCACGAAGCCGAGGATGAGGAGGCGCCCGAGGTCGTCGCCGGAGATTCCGGCCTCCCCGCGGAAGAACCAGTTGGCAAGGACCTTGAGGCCGACCGCGACGGTCGACGCGCAGGCGCCCAGGATGAGCACGGTCAACAGGAGCTGGCGCTTCGGCACGGGCGTCTCCGGTTCCGGCGCGGTCCGGCTCGCTCCCGGCTCCGCACCGTGTCGCGGGCTGTCCCCGCCGCTGGTCTAGCTCTCATCCTCGTCCTTCCAGGGCTTCTTCTTGTTTTCCTTCCACCACTCGCGCCAGTTGTCGACGTCGTTGATGGTCGGCTCGCGGCAGAGCGCCTTCATGGCGCCGACCATCGTGGCCGACAGCTCGGCCCAGCGCGCCTGTTTCTCGGCGCTCACGCTCTTGCCGCCGCCGGAGCTCGGGAACTCCATCTCCAGCCGCTTCATGAGGAGCTCCGCGCACTGCTTCCGGACCTTGGCCTTCGCGGTGCCGTAGAGGCCGAGCGCCTCGTACGCCGCCTTGGCGACCTCGATGGCGTCGCTCTTCGATACGTCCTCGAACCCGGAGACGTCCTTCGGGTCGCCGAACTTGCCCATGCCCACGAGCGCGACCGACTGGAGCTTCTCCTCCTGGGCGTCCTTGACCTTCTTCTGGAACGCGAGCCTCTTGAGCGCCTTCGCGCCCTCCTTCGTGCGAAGCTCGCCGAGCGCCTCGACGACGACGTAGAGCGTTCCGTAGTTGCCCTTCGCCGCCTTGATCGAGTCGACGAGCTCGATGGCCAGCGTCTCGATGTGCTCGGCGTTTTCGGCGTTGTCGGCGCCCTTGGCGCCCTTCGCCCACGTGAGCGCCTCCTTCGCGGCGGCGTCGATCTTCAAGACCTCCTTTGCCGCGTTCGCGAGCGTGAGGTCGGCGATGATCTTTTTGGGATCGAGCGCGACGACCGGGTGCGGCTCCTCCTTCTTGCCCTCTTCGCCGGCCTCCCCGGCCTCCCCGGCGCCCCCCGCGTCCCCTGCCCCGCCCGCGTCACCGGGCTGGCCCTCGGCGCCGCCTTCCTGCGGCGGCTGCTCGGGCGGTTTCTCCCCCTCCTGGGCGTGAGCCACCCCGACGAGGCAAGCGAGCACGATTGAGGCATATTTCATGGGGAGACGTCTCCTGCCGATGGGTGAATTATAAGCCGGGCCCCCGGAACCCCCCTCACATGTCCCGCAAGAGCCGCCGCCCGCGCCTTCTGGGCGCGATCCTCCTGCTGATCCTGCTCGCGCTTCTGCTCCCCTTGGGCAACCTGCTCACCGGATTCCTGCCCGGCGGCAAGTCGCGAGCCGAGCCGGCGAACGAGCCCGAGCAGACGGACTCCGCGGGCACGCTCCGCGTCACCGTCGTCCGCGCCGAGGACCAGGAGCCCGTCGCGGGCGCGCGCGTGCTGGTGGCGCGGCTCGCGGGCGGCGAGGCGGAGGCCGAGAGCGATGCCAAGGGGCACGTGCGGATGCGGGGGCTCGGCGCGGGCCCGGTGCGCGTCACGACGACGGTCGACGGCCGGAAAGCGGAGACCTGGGCGGATCCCGCCGTCACGCGCGAGATCCTTCTGTCCGTCGGGCCGGAGGCGCGCCGCACGGGCCGCGTCACGCCCGCGCCCGCCCGCGTCGTGCTCGTCGGCGAGGACGGGAGCGAGGTCGCCTCCGCCGAGACCGACGCGGAGGGGCGGTACGACCTGCCGGACCTCAAGGGCTCGCTCTGCGCGACGAAGGTCGGCTTCGCGCCGGCGGTCGCGGAAGAGGGGGATCTCGTGCTCCGCGAGGGGCGGCTGGTCGAGGGCAGGCTCATCGGGGGGGGCGCGGGGGACCTGTTGGTCGCGGGGCTCGTGCCGTCGCCGGGCGGCGACGAGATGCTGCCGTTCCGCGCGAAGTGGAAGGTGGAGAAGGACGGGGGGTTCCGGGGCCGGCTGCCGGAGGGTGCCCAGGCCTTCGGGACCTTCCGCGGGCTGCCGGTGCGGATCGCGGCGGGCGACGTCGCGCTCCCGGCCGCGGCCCAGGCGGTGGGCGACGTGCGGCGCGCGGACGGCACGCCGGTGCCGCGCGCGGTGCTGCTCTTCCGGCCGCAGCTCGACGCGGACTTCGCGACGCCGCTCCCGGGGCTCCGCGTGGAGACGGACGCGAACGGGGGCTTCGCGGTGAAGGGGTTCGCGGCGGTGCGCTATTCGGTCGAGGCGTACGCGCCGGGCTGCGCGCGCTCAGTGCTCCCGGACGTCGCCGTCGGCGCGGGGGCGATCGAGATCGTGCTCGCCCCCGGCTTCGCGATCGACGGCTTCGTCGTCGACGCGGCGGGGCTGCCGGTGTCGGGAGCGAGGGTGAGCGCGGTCGGCCTGCCGGAGGACGCGGGGCGCCCGGTGATCAGGGCGACGGCGGACGAAGAGGGCCGTTTCACGCTGTCGGGGCTTGGCGGAACGAGCGCGCGGCTGCGCGTGACCGCGGACGGCCATCACGCAACGACCCTCGACCGGATCCCCCCCACCAACCGCCTCCGCGTGGTCCTGCAGGTCAACGGTTGACCTGGAGAGCGTTCGCAAGTCGTTGAGGGGCCTCGGGTTGAGGGTCGCGGGCTGCGCCAGCGGTGGCGCAGCGGCTAGCCGAACGGCTCCTTGCGGGACTTCGCGACGCGCCACCAGTCCGCGAACTGCTCCACGCTGTTCAAGCGCTTGCCCGAGAGGCGCTGCAACGCGCGCAGGCACGGCCACTCGAGCCGCTGCCAGCGCGGCGGCTTCTTCGACAGCGTCTGCGCCACGGAAAGCACCTCCCGGAACGCCCGCTCCCGCACGTCGCGCTCCGCCCGCACGTAGCCGCCGAGCGCCAGCAGCGCCTGCTCGGCGACCACGAGGTCCGGGCAGTCGCGGCCGAGATCGAGGAGGTTCGGGATCAGGTTGCCGGCGGCGAGCCGGCCCGCCGCCTCCGCCGCCGCGATGGCGAGCGGCTCTTCGCCCTTCTTGACCGCGCGCAGGAAGGGCTCGACGAGCGGCACCGCGGCGGCGGAGCCCGTGCGCCCGAGCGCGCGCAGCGCGGCGGCCGCGATCTCCTTCTTCGCCGACTTCGCGGCCGTGCCGAGGAGCGACAGGAGCGACGCCGCCTCCGCCGCGCCACAGGGCTGCAGGTAGATGTCGGCCGCCTCCTCGATCAGCGGCACGGCCTCCGTCGCGTCCTCCGCCGTGAGCGCCGCAGAGAGCTCCTTTGCCACCTGCTCGCCGGGCGTGAGCAGGTCCTCCGCGAGCGCCACGCCCGCGAGGAGCCCCGCGAGCAGGAGGCGCCTACCCATCGCGCGTGATCACGAACGGCGGCCCGTACTCCTCGAACGCGCCGCCCGCGCCCGTCCGGAACCCCGCGGCCGAGCGCTTCCTCACGAGCCGGCAGTCCATCCGCTCGACGCCGTCCGCCTCGAACTTGAAGGGCTCCGCGGGCTCCCACTCCTCCGCGAACGTCTCCGCAGCCGGCCGCGCGCCCGCGACGAACCCCGACTCGCCGAGCGCCGCGAAGCGCACGACGCCCTCCGGCGGCGGCCCCCCGGCCCCCCCCACATCCACCTCGACGGCATCGCCCCATCGCGCGACGGTGCCGGCAAACCCCGCGGGCGCGTTCCCGACGAACCGGTAGCCGGTCCGCCTCGGCTCCCCGAGCGCGATGCGCTTCCCGTGGTAGATCGCCACCGTCCGCCCGGGCCCGCGCTCGCACTGCGCCACCTCGACGACGAACGAGAGCGACCCGTCCTCCTCGGGCCGCAGCCGCGCGATCACGCCTTCGAGCGCCTCGTCGGTCACGCGCGCGAGCAGCCGCGCCGGCCGGTCGCCGAGCTTGCCCCACGACTCGCGCTGCACGAACGACCGGGCGCGCACCCGCTCGAGCGTCGTCCACACGCCGACGCGGCACGGCGCCGCGAGGTGCGCCGCCGTCCCGCCCGCGCGCACGTCGAGCACGACCGGGCGCGAGGTCGCGGAGTCGGACGGCCCCTCGGCGGGCGCCGCGAGCGGCTGCGGCGCGCGGGGATCGAGCGGCAGCGAGGTCGGCTCGAGGTGGAGGGAAGGCGCCTGCGACGCGCACGACGCCGCGAGCAGGAAGAGGAGGGGGCGCGGGGGTCTCACCGGACGAGGAGGCGCGCCGCCGCACCGCACACGGCCGATGCTAGCACGAGCACGAGGACCGCCTTCGACACGGGGAACCCCGCGCGGACGAGGCGGTGCGAGAGGTGATCGGTGCCCCCCCGGAAGACCGGCCTCCTGCGTCGCAGCCGGCTGACGGTGACCGTCGCGACGTCGGCGATCTGCGGCGCGAAGACGAGCGCCACCGGAACGAGCATCCGCGTGCGCACGCCGCCCGGGTCGAGGAGGCATCGCAGCGCGTCGATCCAGAGGAGCGCGCCGACGAGATGGCTGCCCGAGTCGCCGAGGTAGATGCGACCCGCGAGGAAGAGCACCGCGGGCAGCGCCCAGAGGAGCAGCGGCGCGCCGGTCGAGGGCGACAGGTCGAGGAGCGCCAGCCAGACGGCCTGCGCGATCGCGATCCCGGGCAGGAGGCCGTCCATGTTGTCGAGGTAGTTGCACGCGTTGACGAGGAAGAGGAGGAGGATCGCCGCGAAGGCCACGTACGGCGCGGGCACGAGGAGCCACGCCGCGGCGAGCGCCGAGGCCCCCTGGAGCGCGAACTTCGGCGCGGGCCTGAGCTCCCTGAGATCGTCGAAGAGCCCCACGGCGAAGAAGAGCACGCACGCGAGCGCCTGCCCCGCGGTGAGGGGAAAGCCGAGCGCGGCGAGCGTCACGAGGGCGCCCGCGGCCAGCGCAGGCCCGCCGACGAGCGGGACGCGGCCGGAGCCGAACCGGTCGCGGCGGTGCCGGGAGACGAGGCCGATCCGGTGCGCCGGGCCCGCGAGCGCGAAGGCGACGGCGCCGGCCGTGAGCGTCCCCGCGGAGGCGAGGCACGCGAACTTGAAGGACGTGAGGTCCTCTCCGCCGAAGAAGAGCATCGCCACCGTCGCGGCCCCCCCCGGGCGCAGGCCCGACCGGCCCCCCGCCGGCGGATCGTTGACGCCCCGAAGAACATACGCTACGAATCCGCGACGGACAGAAACGCGGCCGATCGAGGCCCGAAGGCCGGTCGCGGGCCATCCGACGAAGCCTTTATGGACGCCGCTCCGGCCCCGGGGATCGACCCGGGACAGATCCCCGACGACCCCGCGAGGGTCCTGCGCCGGCTCTCCGGCGCGGGGTTCGACGCCTACCTCGTCGGCGGCTGCGTCCGCGACCTCCTCCTGCGCCTCCACCCGAAGGACTTCGACATCGCGACCAACGCGCGGCCGCGCCAGATCAAGCGCCTCTTCCGGAACAGCCGGATCATCGGGCGCCGGTTCCGCCTCGTGCACGTGCAGTTCGGGCCGCAGATCCTCGAGGTCTCCACGTTCCGCGCGCCGCCGCAGCCGGACGAGGAGGACCCGCTGATCCGGCAGGACAACGTCTTCGGCACGGAGGAGCAGGACGCGTTCCGCCGCGACTTCACGATCAACGCGCTCTTCTACGACCTCGAGCACGCGCGCGTGATCGACCACGTGGGCGGCCTCGAGGACCTCGCGGCCCGCCGCATGCGCATGATCGGCGACCCCGACCTGCGGCTCCGGGAGGACCCGGTGCGCATCCTGCGCGCGGCGAAGTTCGCGGGGCGGCTCGGCTTCGAGCTGACGCCCGAGCTGCGCGAGGCGGCGACCAACCACGCGAGGGACCTCGAGAAGGCGGCGCTCCCGCGCGTGCTCGAGGAGATCTACCGGCTGCTGTCGGGCCGCGGCGGCGCGACGGCCTTCCGCATCCTCGAGGACCTGGGCGCGCTCAGGGTGATCCTGCCCGAGCTGTCGCCGCCGCCGGAGTCCTTCTACGCCTCCGTGGAGAAGCTCGGCGAGATGAGCGGCGGCGGGCGGACGGGCGTGCCGCAGTCGCTGATGATCGCGGTGCTGCTCGCACCGCTCGTGCTGCCGCGGATCGCGACGACGGCGGCGCACGACTACGAGGCGGTGGCAACCGAGGTGATGCGCCCGGTGATCCTCAGGCTGACGGTGGCGCGGCGCGACGCGACGATCGCGCGCCACTGCCTCGCGGCGCAGATGCGGCTGCTCGAGCCGCCCGCGACGCGCGCGCAGCGGCGCCTCGCGTTCAACGACCTCTTCCGGGAGGTGCTGGCGCTAAGGCACATCCTCGGGCCGGCGGCGCACGTGGATCCGGACCCGTTGCCCGACTGGGAGGCGCTTTCCGGGCAGAGGGAAGAAGGGGGGCATGGGGGGAAGAGGCGGCGCCGTCGTCGTCGCCGCCGGGGACGCCGCGGCGGCGGGGGCGGCGCCTCCCCGGCCCCCCCCGCATAGCCGCTACTTGCGTTCTCCGGCCTCCACATCCACCGTCGTCGCCGCGTCCGCGGGGATCTCGACCTTG
>DASUGR010000025.1:0-3846 GCA_036273915.1 Planctomycetota bacterium
CGGGTCCGGTACTCCTGCTCCTCCGCATCGAAGAGCGCGAGCTGCTTCTCCGTCACGGCCTTGAGCTCGGCGCCCACCTCCCTGAGCTTGGCCTCGACCTCCTGGAGCTCGCTGCTCGCGCGGTCGCGGAACTCGCGCACGACGGACTCCGCGCGATCCGCTTCGCCATCCTCGATCAGTCCGTTCGCCCTGGCGAGGACCCTTCTCCACTCGGTGCGCTCCGCGGTGCCGATCGGGCCCGCGCGCTTGTCCGCGTCGGCAAGGGCCATGAGCCCGCTCAGGTAGGGGTTGGTCGCGATCGGGTCGAGCGCGGCGTTCTCCTCCTTGCGGAGGCTCGCGACCTCCCCCACCGCGAACCGGTAGGACGGCCGCTCCTTCCGCATCTCCTCGTCGAGGCGCTCGCGCGTCATCTCGACGGCGCGCCACGCGACCTCGAGGTCCTTGAGCATGCGGGGCGCCTGCGCGACGTTCCCGATCCACGGCGCGGCGAGCGGGAGGTAGCGGGTCTCGAGATCCGCCGCGAACGCCTCCGCCTCGCGCATCGCGGTCCCGAGGTCCCGAAAGCCCTCGAGCACCCGGCGATCGTAGCGATCCTTGGCCGCCTTGTCCGACTCCGCCTGGAGGTCGCCGCGGATCCCCGCGATCCTCCCGAGGGCGCCCGGGAACGCCGGATCGAGGTCGGCCACCTGCCTCTCGTAGCCGGAGAGGCTGCCGTCGAGCTCGCGGAACTTCCGGTCCCCGGACCCCTTGCCGATCCGCTCCGCGTTGTCGAGCGCCGTCCTCGCGAAGCGCGCGGCGCGGAGGCGCGCGCCGAGCGCGGCGACCGCCGTCTCCCCGCAGCCCGCCGCGCCGGCATCCGCCCTCGCCTGGTCCATCCCCGCGATCGCCGCGGCCAGCTCCTTCGCGCTCCCGAGCGCGCCCGCGTCCTCTCGCGTCGCGTCCGCGGCCCGGCAGACCTGTGCGAGCTTCTCCCGCTTCGCGCGGCTGTGCGCACGCAGAATCTGGAAGCCGCCCGCGGCGACGAGCACGATCGCGCACGCGGCGAGGATCGCGTTCCGCTTCCCGCGGCGCTTCGCGAGGAACGCGTGGTAGTCGCCGCGGAAGTCCGCGGGCGCGATGGGCTCGCCCCGCCCGATCCGCTCGAGGTCCGCGACCAGCTCGTCGGCGCTCGCGTAGCGCTCGCGCGGGCTCGCGCGCATGAGGCGGTCGATCACGAAGATCGCGTCGCGGGAGAGCTCGGGCGCGAGGCTCTCCGGCGGCGCGAACCGGCACGCGAGCACGTTCTGGACGATCTCGCCCAGCGTCTCGCCGTCGAACGGCGCGCGGCCCGTCACCATGTGGTAGAGCGTCGCGCCGAGGCTGAAGAGGTCCGACCGCGCGGTCGCGTCCGAGCCGCGGCGCATCTGCTCCGGCGCGACGTACTGCGGCGTGCCGATCGAGGCGTGCTCGAGCGTGAGGTCGCTCGGCCCCTGCCCGCGGGCGAGGCCGAAGTCCCCGAGCTTCGCCGTGCCGTCGGGCGTGAGCATGATGTTGCCGGGCTTCACGTCCCGGTGGACGACGCCGTGCGCGTGGGCGTGGGCGAGGCCCGCGGCGACCTGGCGGACGATCCCGAGCGCCTCCGCCTCGGGCATCGGCCCCTTCGCGATCCGGTCGCGCACGGTCTCGCCCTCGACGAACTCCATCGCGAGGTAGTGGAATCCGTTGCTCTCGCCGACGTCGAGGCTGCGGACGACGTTTGGGTGGTTCAGGCGCGCCGCGAGCTGCGCCTCGCGCTTCAGCCGTTCGATCTGCGTGCGCGACGACGAGAGCGACGGGTTGAGCACCTTGAGGGCGACGGGCACCATCAGCTTCAGGTGTTCCGCCTCGTAGACGGAGCCCATCGCGCCCGCGCCGATGCGCGCGAGGAGCCGGTAGCCCTCGATCGCGTTCTTGGGGCGGTCGGCGCGGTTCCTGTCGACCTCCGCGTCGAGGACGTTGGCCTGCGCGGGCGCGAGGTAGCCCTTCTTGACGAGGAGCGCCGGCAGCGTCTCGTCGATCTTCATCTCCCCGCGCAGCCGCTCGAGCAGCGAGAGGCACTCCTGCACCTGCGGGTCGGTGACCCAGCCGCGCTGCAGCGCGCGTTCGGCGAAGAGGAAGTCCTCCTGCCTAGCCACGCGCGAGGTCCTCGGGGCCGAAGTAGGCCCGGCGCTCCGGGTTCGGCGGCATCAGGAGGTCGAAGAGATCCTGCTGCTCGTCGCTGGCCGTGGCGGCCTTCTTCGCCCCGTCGCCCCCGGCGCCCCCCTGGTCCAGCGCGGTCTCGGACGTGCGCCCGGTCCCCGAGGCGTCGAACTGGTTGAGGGCCTGGCCGAGCTCGAGGATCCTCGTGAGAAGCCGGTTCACCTCGAGCCAGTTGCGCTCGCTCCGGTCGAGGTAGAGCAGCCTCAGCTTGTCCTTGAGATCCTTGTGACGCTTGAGATCCTCGAGCGCGGCGCGGCGGACCGCCGCGTCCTCGGAGTAGAAGCCCTGCGCCCGATCCTGCAGCTTCTCCACTTGGGCGATGCGCGCGCGCTGGTCGTCGGTGAGCCGACCCGGACCGTAGACGCAGAGCAGCGCGGCCCCGGCGTAGAACCGCACGAAATCGGAGCCGGTCGTGACGAGCTCGAGGAGCTTCTCCTCGGCCTTCGGCTCGCGCGTGCGGGCAAGCGCGAGCAGCAGCGCGGCGAGCACGGGGTCGTTCCGGTCCCGCAGCCTCTGGTAGGCCTTCCACAACGGGCCGATCTCGTCCGCGGTCCCGCGCAGCTCGAGCAAGGCGGCGATCCGTTCCGCGGCTTCCCCGTCCTTGCTGGCGATCTCCAGCAGCGCCGCCTGCGCGTCGTCGGGGCGCGGATCGATCGCGCCGAGCGCGCGGATCGCGAGCACGCGCGCCTCGCCGCCCATCCGCGAGCGCTTGCGCGCGGCGAGGATCTCGCCCGCGCGCTGGGGCGGAAGCGGCCGGATCGCGAGCCCCGCGGCCGCGGCCTCCTGGACGAGCTTCGACCGGTCCTCGAGCAGTTCCACGAACGGGATGTCGGCGCCGGCGACCGCGGCCGACAGGACGATCGCCGCCGCGTCGTGCTCGTCGCGCGGGAGCCGCTCCGCCGCCGAGGCGAGCAGCGGGGCGGCCTCCGTCGCGCGGAGCCGCGCGAGCGCCGGCGCGACGGAACGCCACTCGGCGCGGGGAGTGGCCAAGAGGTCCTTGAGGGTCTTGAGATCCTGCCGCCACTCGAACAGCGGGATCGCGAGCGTCGCGGCGCGCCGGACCCAGATGCTGTCGTCCTTCGCCGCCGCCTCGCGCAGCGCGACGAGCCCGCGCGGGTCCCGGATCATCGCGAGCGTGAGGACGGCGTTGAGCTTGATCCGCGCGTTCTCCTTGCGGAGCGCGGTCGCGAGGTAGGGGACGCACCAGGGCCCGATGCGGGCGAGCTCCTCCCGCTTCTGCCGGCGGTCCGATCCGCCGAGGCTCTTCTCGGTGATGAGATCGCGCTTGATCTCCTTCTCGGTCTCCGGGTCGGGCTCCCGGAGCACGAGGAAGGGCGTCTCCGCGGGGTCGGCGCGGAGCCCGGGGGAGACGAGGAGCAGGAGGAGAACGGGCGCGAGACGCCTCACGCACCAATTCTATCCGCCAACCCGGGGGAGGCGGACGGGGAGGGGCCCGGGGAGGGGTGTCGCAGGGCGCCGGTTCCCCCCAGCCCCCCGCCCATCCCTCACCGGGCGACGCGGAAGCCGTTCAGCGCGTACGCCTTCCAGCGCTCCTCGATCTTGCCGTAGCTCCCGTAATGCTTGATCACGGAAGCCGCCTCGCGCTCGACCTCGCTCCCGTTGCCGGTC
>DASUGR010000026.1:0-22391 GCA_036273915.1 Planctomycetota bacterium
CAGGTCGCGCTCGATCGACCGGAGCGGCCGGTAGAGGAAGAGCCCTCGCGCGTACTCCTCCTTCATCGATCGCCAGAAGCGCTCGATGAGAGCGACGGAGCCCGTTCTCCCGATCGCACCGAAGCGGCGGCGGATGCCGCGGCGGCTGAGCGCGCGGCTGAACACGGCCGACGTGAGCTGGGGACCCTGGTCCGAGATGAGGTGGCAGGGCGCACCGTGGCCGCGCACGGCCTCGCGGAGGAGCCGGACGGCGAACGCGGCCGTCGGCTCCAAAGCGCAGACGCGCAGCGCGAGCACCTTCCTCGAGAAAGCGTCCACGACCGCGCCGACGAACACCGACCGGAAGATGCCGCCGACCCGCGTGAAGTCCACGAGCCAGATGTGGTTCGGACGCTTCGCGAGGAGCTCGTCGGCGCGGCGCGGGAGGACGCGGGCGCCGGCGGCAGGCCGGGGCGGACGCTCACGGAGCGCGCGCTGGACCGTGGAGCGCGACGCCTTCATGCCGAGCCGTGCGAGGATCCCGGCGATCCGGCGACTCCCCCACCGCGGCCACTCGCCCTTGAGCCGGTGCGCGATCTCGCGGACGAGGTCGGGGACCTTGTTCACGGGCGACTTCGCCTGGACGAGGTTCGCGCGTCCGGACCCGACGTCGCGGTTCCAGTTGATGATCGTCTGCGCCGCGAGTACGAAGGCGCGGGCCGTGGCGGACACGGAGAGCCCGTACCGGGCGCGGTGCCACAGGATCGCGAGGCGCTCCCATGCGCGGTAGCGCGGGCGGCGGCGCGGGTCGGGACGAAGGAGCCTCGCCCGCAGGAGCTCGATCTGCGCCCGCTGCCGCTCGACCGCCTCGCGCAGCGCGGCGATCTCCGCGACGAGGGGCCGGCGCCGGACGAGCTGCGAGAGCCAACGATCGTGGCCGAGGGCGATCTCGCGGGCGACGAGGAGCAGGGCGCGGAGCATCGGGCAACCGTACACGAGGTCGGCTGCCCGTGGGACGCGACCGCGGCGCTACAGCCACTTCTCGTCGGGGATGCCCGAGCCCTTCACGATGCTGCGCAGGGTCCCGATCGGGAGCACCTTGCCGCGGTGCTCCGGCACGATCATCTGGCGGCGACCGTCCGGGTGCCGCCACTTCTGATGGCTGCCCTTCGTGGAGACGAGCTCGAAGCCGTGCGCCCGCAGCACGGCGACGACCTGTCGCGCGGTCAGGCGGGGCGCCTTGGCCATTCACACGACGAGATCAACAACCTTCGCGCCCTTGCCGACGTCGCCGGCGGGCTCAAGGTAGAGCTCGATCGCCTCGCGGATGTTCCGGAACGCCTCCTCCTCCGTGTCGCCGGCGCTCGCGCAGCCGGGCAGCTCGGGGCAGTAGGCGGCGTACGAGCCCGCCTCGGCGTCGTATTCGAGGACCACGCGGATCTTCAAGGCACCTCGATTATAGGACGACCGCGGGTGAGGCCGCGCGCCGGTTCGCGGGACCGTCCGCTGATGCGCTAGCGCTGCGCTTCTTTTGGACCATATGGACGGTATGGACCACATGGACAAGTCGTCGTCGTAAGTCCTTGCGGGACAAGGACCTAGCGACGCATTATGAGTCCGCTGCTCTATCCGGTTGAGCTACGGCCCCGCGTGTGCACAAGTCTACCAGCGGCGCGGACTTAGGGCGAGCGGGGACGTTCGCGCCGAGACTGCTCGGGACGCCCTGATGCGCTAGCTGATGCGCTTCTTTTGGAAGGTTGGCCCTACGGACTGAGAATCCGCAGGTGCCCTCGCAGCCGAACGCGCCGCGTCTGGTCGACGCGTATCTCGCGGAGTCCATCACCATCAGCAGGTTGCCGCCGCCGCACCTGCGGGAGGTCCCCTCCGCCAGGCGGCTCTACGCGGCCGAGCCACGCCTGCGCCTCGCGGTCGCGATCGAATGCGGCCACCGAATCGCCAAGGTGATCACCCAGCCATACGTGGCAACCTCGGTTCGCCGGCGTTTCCTCGACCGAATCCACTCCGTCCTCTCGTTGCGCTGGCTTCTCGCCACGATCAAGAACGTCGTGCAAGCCGCACGGCAACGCATCTCCCCGGTGAGCCACGGATGGGACTACCTGCTCCTCGGGCACCACGATCGGCTTGTCCGCCTCTTCCGGCTGCTCCTCTTTCGACTTCCTCCAGTGGACTCCGGACAGATCCGGGAACTGCTCGAGGTTGTTCCCGCAAGGTCGCGGCTCGATCTACGGATGTTCCCCGTACGGCCCATGTACCACGCCGTCATCACGCACCTTCGGGCCGCCGACTCGACGCCGCCGGTGCACGCCATGGTTGCCGCGCACCATCGGCTCCTGAGCCCCAATGGCCCCGAGCCCCCGACGGACACGCTGGCGCTCGCAGAGGCCGTGCTCGCGGTGTATCCCGCAACGGAGTGACGCCCCGCGCCAGCAGCCGGCCCCGGGGGTCGTACTTCGCGAGGAAGATGTCCTCGCCATCGGCGTCAAGCGTGGTCTCGTCCGCCGTCCCCTCGGCGAGCGTGATCGGGGCGTCGAAGCGGCCGGCCACGACGAAGGCCCCGTCGGCGAACGTCGCGACGTGCTGCGCCTGGTCCGTGTCGCCGGGACCGCGGATCTCGTTGAAAGTCCCCCGCTCGACCCTCACGCGCCCGGGCGCGATCGCCGAGACAGGCGGGTTCTTCCCGTCCGACGTCGTCGCGATAACGAAGTAGAGCTCGTCCGGGACCGCATCGACGAAGTTCACCGCATCCTGCCGTGAGCCGTCCTGGTCGGGGCGCGCCGGACCGAGGACGAACTGATCCCCGGTCGTGGTCGTGTCGCCGTCGCCATCGAGCACGAGGACCGTCGTCGCGACGTTGTCGGGATCGTCGTCGACGTAGTCGACCTCGAGGCGTCCTCCCGGCCGCACGACCGTCTCCGTAGCGGGCGCGAGGATGCCGACGACGGGCGGCGCATTCACGATGATCGGGAGCGATGCCACCGCGACCGCGCGGCGCCCGCCCTCTTCCGCGACCGCGAGGAGGAAATACCGTCCCGGCGGCGCCGTACCCGTGTCCCACGACACCGACTGCTCCGAGCCCGCGGCTCCCGGGCGGTCCGCCGCGATCAGGATCCGGTCGGCCTCAGTGCGGGGATCGCCGTCGGCGTCCGCATAGATGCTCGTCGCGCCGGAGTCCGGCGCGATGTCGTCGACGTAGCGGATCTCGAGGACAGCCCCGTGCGGCACCTCGACCGACGAGTCCGGCGCAAGCACCAAGACATGGGGCGCCCGGGCGCCGCCGCCGCATGCGGCGACGACCAACGGGAAGAGGAGCAGCGGGCGCGCGGTCATGGGATGCCTCCGTCACCAGAGAGGATGCCGATCCCCCCGTCCGACGGTCAGAGCGCATTCGCGGTAGCCTGGGCATGGGGCCTGCGATAGGATGAAGATGTGGAGCGCGATCCCCTTCGCGGCGCATTCGATCGGTTCCGGGAGCACGAGCCGTACATCCGGCGCATCGTTCTCGGGATCGTCCGGGATCCCGCCCGCGCGGACGACGTGATCCAGGAAACCTACGTCGTGGCGCTCTCGAGCGGCAGGGCGGCGCGCGACCCGAGGCAGTGGCTCGCGCGCGTCGCCCGGAACTTCGCGCTCCTGTCGCGGCGGCGGGACGCGCGGCGCGCGCGGAACGAGCGCCTGGGGGCGCGGCACGACGCCACGGGACCGGTGGACGAGGCGCTCGCGGACTTCGAGGCGCGCCGCAGGGTGTTCCGCGCGATGCGGCGGCTCACCGCGATCGATCGCCACATGCTCACGTTGCGGTACGCGGAGAAGACCAACTTCCTCGACATCGGCGCCCGCGTCGGATTGTCGGCCGAGGCCGCGCGTTCGCGGATCCGGCGCGCGCTGCAGACCCTGCGCGAGGCGCTCAGCGACGCATACGAGTCGACGACGCCCTGGTGGCGAGCCGATCTCCTGCCGGGATTCGAAAGCCCCGATCCGCGGGCGTTCGCTCGCTGAAGACGCAGGCCCCGTCGAGCACGGGGAAGACGACCGTGCTGGTGCGCGATGGCGGCGTCGCCGTCCTGGCGGTAGAGGTAGTCGAAGCGGAGCGCTGGGTGCCATCGATCTGCGGTTCCTTCTGGGCTTCACGGACCAGATGGACGCCATGGACAAACGCCGTGATCGCCTACGCGAACGGCGCCCCGCGCGCCGCTGCGCCTCGTCGCCGCCGGCCCTGGCCCAGACGGCCCCCGAGACCCCCTCCGAATCCAGTCGCGGCCGCAAGTCGTTGCGGGGCAAGGGACTAGCGCGCGCACGATCTGTTGGGAACTCGACCTCGTCAGACTTGCTCCTCTGTCCCGCCGCGGGGCTGGCGCCGTGCGCGAGGCGGCGGGGATTGGCTACGATGCCCGAATCCGAGGGAAGCCATGATCAAGGCGTACAACAACAAGGGCCTCGCGTTCGGGTTGCCCGGGTTCGTCCTCCAGTTCGCCGGCCTGCCGGCCTGCCGATAGGGAACTTCCGGCCCGAGCTCGCGGGGCTGGGAAACGCGGCGCTGTTCCTCGACACCGTGCTGTTGATGGTCGGACTCGCCTACTACGCGGTGGCCAAGGGGCACCATCCCGGTTGGTGCCTGATGGCCTTCCACTCCCGGATCGGGTTCATCGATCTGGGGGTGCTGCCCGGCCGCGCTGCCGACGCAGGTTCGGCCGACGCTCCGCGCGGGTCCGCATGACTTGGGCGCGAGGGCATCCGCATGACGTGCGGTCAGGGGCGCAGCGCAGCGAGACGCCCCTGCAGGTCCTGACCGTGCCCCTGCTCCCGAAGTTCCTCGGGCGCACGGCCAGCGCCGGCCGAGGAGGCGCGCCGGAAGGGGAAGTACCGCGGCCCGGCCGCCCGCGCCTACGCCAGCCGCAGGACGACCTCGGCGATCTCCGCGCCGCGCGCGTTGGCGAAGCCCCGCTCGTGGCGGACGATCCTGAACCCGCACTTCTCGAGCACGCGGATCGAGCCCGCATTGTCGCTCGCGGCGCGTGCGAAGAGGGGGCGCGTCGTCTCGAGCAGGAGGAGCTCGCGGAGCGCCGCGGTCGCGACGCCCTTGCCCCAGTGCTCCCTCGCGATCCAATAGGTGACCTCGCGCTGGGCGACCGGCCCGAAGCTCGCGATGGAGCCGGCCACCCGGCCCCCGAGCAAGATCGCCTTCTTCGCGACGGACGGCTCCGCGAGAAGGCGCGCCCAGTGGGCCATGAAGGCGGCCCGGTCCTCGGGGTCCTTCGCCGTGAAAGCCGCGATGCGGTTCGCATCCGGATCCCGCTGCTGCTCGAAAAGGGCAGGCAGGTCCGCCTCCCGGACATCCCGCAGCACGACCTCGACCACGGAGCCAGCATACACAAGCGCGCGCGGCGGCCGTACGCCTCCCCGCCGGTTCAGCGACGTGCTCCGTGATGGCCGCCGATTCGTGGCCCGCGTTGCCTGCCCGCCCGCGCGAACCGCCTCCCCGGGAGGCCGCCGCGCTAGGATGCTCATGCCCATGGGAACGCGGAAACCCGACGCCCGCATCGACCGCACGCGCGGCGCGATCATCGACTCCTTCAACGAGCTCAGGTCCCGACCTTACGGCGAGATCCGCGTGAGCGACATCGTCGCCGGGGCGGCGTCGGCCGCTCGACGTTCTACGAGCACTTCCGGGGCAAGGACGCGGTGCTCCGGCATGCGGCGGCATGGGCGCTCGAGGCGCTCGCCGACGCGGTGACCGGGGAGGGCGGGACGGGGCCGCTCCGGCACGTGCTGGAGCATCTCCGGCAGAACCGCTGCGCGGCGCGGGGGCGGCTCGCCGGGGAGCGGGTGTGCCGCTGGCTCGCCGAGGTGATCGAGGTCCGTCTCGCCACGACCTGCGCGCAGGGCGCGACGACGATCATCCCGGTGAGGATCGCCGCGACGCAGATCGCGACCGCGCAGCTCGCGCTCATCCGCGCATGGCTCTCCGGACGCGACCCCTGCCCCACCGACGCCATCGTGGACGCGCTCGCGCGAACCTCGCGTGCGATGGCGACCGCGGTCCTACCGTGACGCGGAGGCCAATGGCCGCGCGACCTCCCAGTGGTGGCCGAAGGGATCCTCGATCCGGCCGAGTCGCCAGCCGTGCGCGTCCGCGACGGGCGCGACCTCCCTCGCCCCTGCCGCCACCGCGCGCCTGCAGACCGCCTCCGGATCCGCGACGATCAGCAGCATGCGGACCGAGCAGCCGCCCAGCGACTGGGGACTCGGGTTGAGGCCGGGAGTCTCCTCGGCCACCCAGAACTCGGCGCCGTCCACGGCGAGTCGCCCGACGCCGCCGCCGGGAACGCGGTAGAGCTCGCGCGCGCCGAACGCGACATCGTAGAACGCCATGGCGCGCGCCCAGTCGCGCACGGAGAGGGTCGCGGTGATGGTCGTCATGCGTCGGTGCGCCCGCGACGGAAGTACGCCACCGCCGCCGGGCGGAAAAGGAGGATCGAGATCGCGACGAAGAGCGCGGCGTGCACGGCGAGTCGTGCCCCGGAGTGGAAGAGGCTCAGGACGACGTGGAACGCGAGCCAAAGAGCGCACAGCCAGCGCGCCCACCCCCGGCCGCCGAGGAGGTACGCGCCGGCGCAGACCGCAAGGAGGGCCGAGGCGGCGACCTCGACCACGTCCGGCAGACGGCGGTCCCCCGCGAACCGCACGACGCCGTGCGCGGCCGAGCCGACGCCCACGCAGATGAAGAGCACCGCGATCGCCGTGAGATCGAGGGGACGCTTGCGCATCACATCTTCCTACACGCGGATCACGCGGAGGGGAAGAGGGGCGCCTGCGATCCCGGACAGGTGCTGCCAAGTGTCCGGCGCCGCGCAAGGCCGATTCGGAGGGGCTCCCGCGCGTGCCGCGCCCGCCCGAGGACCGGGCAACCGCCTTGCGGCCGGCGCGATTCGCGATAGAGTGGTCTCGGGCGGGCTCTCCGGGAGACAGATCATGTGCCGCCAGATGCTCGTTTGGGCCGCAGTCGCCTCGCTCTCGCTGGCCCTGGCTCCGACGATCGATGCCGGGTGATGCTCGGGAGGCGGCGCCGGCGGCGCCGCGGCAGCGCCCAGAAGCCATGATGCGGCCGGAAGCGGGGGGGCTCCGGGGGCCACCCCCGACGGCGGCACGTCCGCCGCCCGCAGCCGCGCCTCGGCGGCAAGCCGGCCCGAGTTCGCCATCGAATGGCGCGGCATCACCGAGCTCGTGCCCCCCGTCATCACCGGCATGACGGAGGAGCAGGCGGAAGAGGCCCGCCGGAGCGACCGGCCCCTGCTCGTCTACATCTACCCCGACCCGGCGTCCGAGCGGGAAGACGACCCGCGGGTCGCCATCGAGGAGGATCGTGCGTTCCGGGACGAGGGCGTCGTCGTCGGCGCGCGGTTCTTCGACTGCGTCCGCATCCACAAGGACGACGCGCGGGCGGATCCCGCCCTCAAGCGCTATTCCGGCACCGCGCCCTGCCTCGTGCTCGTGCGCCCGAACCTCGCGCCGGAGAAGTGCCTCCGGGGCCGCTTCAAGGCGGATCGCGTCTTCGCGGCCATGCACGACACGCTGGAGATGGACTACGAGAACTGCCTCCGGCAGATCCTGAAGGAGCAGGAAGAGATCGCGGACGCGCTCGCGGAGGTGTACCAGAGGCAGGCGGACCTCGACGAGATCGACCGGAAGATCGCGGACGACAAGGGCACGTCGCGTCGCGCGCAGCTCGAGGAGAAGCGCAAGGCTCTCGCGGAGGACGTCCGAACGGCCGAGGAGCAACTCAAGACGAAGGAGAACGCGCTCTACGAGCTGAAACGGAAGTCGGCCTCGTAAGCCGCCGTCCTGCCACCCGAAACGCCCCGCTCGGGCCCCGTTCGACGCGCGGGAGGCCCGCGGCCCGCGCCGGGGCGTTCAGTCCTTGGCGCGGTGCGCCTCGATCCAGGCGGAGGGGCGCAGCCACTCGTCGACGGTCCCCTTGTCGCCGTACCCCTCGCACCAGGCCATGATGTCCCGCGGCTTGTAGCCGGGCGACGTGCTCCCGACGAGAAGCGAGAGGATCATCTTCTCCTTCCCGTCCTTCGAGGTCACGAGCACATCCGTCTCGCCGTGGCGCTCGACCGCGATCTCGCCGCGGAGAACGCGCTCGGGCCCGAGCGGGATCCCGGTCGTGCGCGCCTCCTCCTGGAGACGCCTCTTCCACGCCGGCGGGATCTGGACATAGGGTCCCTTGTGCAGGCCGAAGTGGAGGTGGGCGGGATAGCGCCCGTTCTCCTCGCTGCGGTCCGCCCCGATCGCGCCGATCACCTGGCCGCGTTTGACCTTGTCGCCCGCCGCGACCTTGCGGTCGGACGAGAGGTGCACGTAGAACGAGCAGACCTCGGAGAGACCGTCCTCCGCGGGCTCGAGGGGATGCTCGATGACGATCACGTTGCCGAGGTTCCAGTGCATCCGCCCCCGGTCGTCGGACCACGTGGGGCTGAAGTCGGAGTAGCGGACCACGCCGTCGGCGACGCTCCTCACGACCGTTCGCGCCGGGAGCCACACGTCCTCGGCGAGGTGGTACGAACCCGTGAACGGGGACCCCGCCGCGGTCACGTGAACGCCGAAGTTCCCCTTCCCCCGCAGGCCGCGGGCGTACGCCTCGCAGGGGAGGCCGAAGGCGGTCCGCGACGCGGGCGCGTCCGCCCCGCCCGCGGGGGCGGGAAGCGACAGCGCGAGGATCACCAGCAACCGCGGGGCACCCATCGATATCCCTCCTCTGATGGAAACGCGGCTCGCGGGCCACCCGATCACCTGTCGCACATCGCGATCGTCTGCGGATCCGGCTCGTCGGCCTTCCCGCCTGCGGGTCGCGACCGCGCCCCTCCGGCGCGGCGGTGCCTCGCCTGACACCGCCACGATCGCCCTCGGGCCGACGCCGGGATCCCTTCGGAAGCTGTCAATCCCCGCCGGCACGCCCCCCGCGGCGCCAGGGGCGTCGCACCTCGTGCTCCGGCGTATCCGTCTGGTGGCGCCTCGTCGACTTGACGAGCGCGCGCCGATGCAGGATGCGGAGCGCCCGCTGCACGGCGCTCTTCGAGAGCCCCGTCTCGTCGGCGATCTCCCGGTGGCTGAGCCTCACGCTCGATGCGCGCTCGCCGTACGTGCGCCGCCACAGCAGCAGGAAGACGAGGAATGCCGCCGGAGATCGGTCATGGCCGGCGAGGTCCCGCAGGAGGACGTCGACGACATAGGCGTCGAGCCTGAACATCCCATCCGAAGCTATCATCTTAACAAGTATAGCGAATGTTGAGCGCCTTGAACGGCCTGCGCGGACCGCTAGGGTGTGGGGACGAAAGGAGAAACGGCGTGCTGAAGCGGATCAACTTCGTGACCGTCCCCGTGAAGGACCAGGGCAGGGCGCTGGACTTCTACACGAGGAAGCTCGGGTTCAAGGTCTACACCGACCAGACCATGGGAGACACGCGCTGGATCGAGCTGCAGCTCCCCGGCGCGGAGACCCGGCTCGTCCTCCACCCGGGGTCGGCCGGCGCGCCGGCCGGGCTGCCCGCGTTGGCGCTCCTCGCGGACAACGTGAAGGCGACGTATGACGACCTCCGCGCGAAGGGAGTCGAGTTCACGGAGCCCCCGAAGAAGGAACACTGGGGCGAGTACGCGAGCCTCAAGGACAGCGAGGGCAACATCGTGCTCTTCGCGAAGGGGTAGCGCCGCGGCGGGAGGCCGCGGCCGCCGCGGCGATGCCGAGGCGGGGTCGTTGGCGCATGCGACCCCGCCACCGGGGATCGCCGCGAAGCGTCCGGTCACGGGGCTACAATCCGCGGATGACTGGCACGAGGGACGCGAACGCCCTCCCCTCGCCCCCACCCCTCGCCGCGCGCGATCCCCGCGGGAGTGGCGTCGCGTGAGCTCGCCTCCGCCTCCCGGCACCGAGAGCAGATCCCGATCCACGCTCGGCCGGCTCGGCTGGCGCGACCCGAACACCGTCTTCTTCGCCCTCGCGATCCTCGTCGGCCTCCTCGGCGCCCTCGGCGCGGTCCTCTTCCGGTGGCTGACCCACCTCCTCACGGAGGCATTCACCGGGAGCGCGGACGTGGTCGAGGGGGCCCGCGGGCTCCCGCCGCTCTGGACGATCGCGCTGCCGGCCGCGGGCGGGCTCGCCGGCGGCTGGGTCGCGCGCCGGTTCGTCCGCATCTACGGCACGATGGGCATCGCGCAGATCATGGAGGTCGTCGCCGTCGGGCGCCGCACCGTGCGCTTCCGGCAGTCGCTCGCCCGCACGTTCTCGTCGCTCCTCGTGATCGCCACGGGCGGCTCGGAAGGCCGCGAGGGCCCGATCATCCAGATGGCCGCTGCGTCGGCGTCCGCCGTGGCCCGCGGCGTCAAGGTCTCGCCGGAACGGGCGCAGATCCTCGTCGCGTGCGGCATGGCCGCGGGCGTCGCCGGCGCCTACAACACGCCGATCTCCGCGACGCTTTTCGTGATGGAGCTGGTCGTCGGCTCCTTCTCGATGGCGATCTTCGGCCCGGTGGTCGTCTCCGCGGCGGTCTCGTCGGTCGTCACGCGCGCCGTCCTCGGCGACGCGCCGCTCTACCGCGTGGAGCCGTTCCACATCACGTCCGCGATCGAGTTCCTCCCCTACGTCCCCCTCGGCCTCCTCGCGGGCGTCGGCGCCGTCTTCCTCATGCGCGCGCTCCGCCTCGCCAAGCGCGCCTTCCACGCGACGGGGTGGCGGGACGAGTTCCGCATGTGCCTCGCCGGCGCGGGCGTCGGTCTCATCGGGCTCCGGTTCCCGGAGGTCTGGGGGAACGGCTTCGAGGGGACGAACCTCGTCCTCGGCGGCGGCGTGGCGGTCGGCACGGTCGCGATCCTGTGCGTCGCGAAGATCGTCGCGACGAGCCTCACGATCGGGTCGGGCGGCGTCGGCGGCGTGTTCACGCCCGCGCTGATGGTCGGCGCGACGCTCGGGTGCCTCGTCGGCGCGGGGACGCAGGCCGTCTTCCCGAACCTGTCGGCGCCCGTCTACTGCTACGGCCTCCTCGGCATGGGCGGGCTGCTCGCCGGCACGACGCGGGCGCCGATCCTCGCCGTGATCATGATGTTCGAGCTGACCGACGCGCCCTCGATCATCCTCCCGATGATGATCGTCTCGGGCGTGGCGATCGCGGGCGCGCGCCTCTTCGAGCGCGAGTCGATCTACGTCGAGGAGCTCCGCGAGGCGGGCGTGCACTGGCAGGGGACGCCGCAGGGGACCGCGCTCTCCACGCTCCGCGCCGGCGACGTGATGCAGGGGGGCGTGCCCCTCGTGCCGCAGGGGCTCGCCCTCGAGCCGATGGTCGAGGCGTTCCTCCAGACCCGCAACACGGTCCTGTTCGTCGGCGACGAGGAGGGGAGATTCCTCGGCGTCGTCGACCTCCACGACCTGAAGGACATCATGCGCGGGGGCGACCTCTCGGTCCCGGTCATCGCGCGCGACGTCGTCCGGCAGGTCCCGGTCGTGCTGCGCGGGGATTCCCTCGCCGACGTCAACATGAAGATCTGGCTCCACGACTACGAGCAGCTGCCGGTCGTCGACGGCGAGGAGACGCGGCGGTTCCTGGGCGTCGTCACGCGGAGGGACATCCTCGGCGCGGTCGACCGCGAGATCCTCGGCCGGAGCGCGCTCTTCGCGCGCGTCTCGCGCCTCGCCCAGGGGGCGCAGGAGATCGACTACTTCGAGATGCCGGAGCAGCACCGGATGGCGAGCATCGACGTGCCGCGCGCCCTCGAGGGCCGCGCGCTCTCCGAGTCCCGCCTGCGCGAGAACCACGGCGTGACGGTGCTCGCCGTCAGCAGGCTCCGGCCCGACGGCACGGTCCACCGCTTCGTCCCCGCGTCCAGCGAGATCCTCCGGCGCGGCGACCACCTGATCGTGCTCGCGACCGAGAAGGGCCTGAAGGAGCTCGGCGTCACGCCGCGCGCGTGAGCGTCGCAGCGCGCGGCGAAGCGGGAGGGGGTCCGGGGGCCGGGCGCCCTACCGCACCCTCAGCGCGCGCGGGTCGAGCGCCCGGATCTCCGGGGCGAACTGGTCGCGGTTCTTGTCCCACCACGCGAGCCACCACTTGGCGTCGTGCGATTCGTCCCACGTGACACCCGTGAGCTTGCCGAGCCCGAAGTAGCCGAAACCGTAGACCTTCTCGGCGGTCTCGCCCGAGGCCATCGCGGCGATCAGCCACGGCACCGCGCGCTTGTCGCCCTGCTCCCCGAGGGCGATCCCGATCGAGCTCTGCAGCGGGTCGGCCAGCGGCCGCTTGAGGAGGCCGAGCAGCGAATCGAAGGCCCACGGCTTCTTGATCTGGCCGAGCGCACGGATCGCGCCGTTGGCCGCCTCGGATTGCGGGTCGGGATCCGCGAGCACGCGCTCGACGTAGGGACGAACGACGTCGCCCTCCGGATCGGCGAGGAGCAGCCAGTCGAGCGTGGCGGCCCCCGTCTGGGCGGCTGCCCCCGGAGCCCCCTGTGCCTCCCCTGTCCGGGAGAGCTTGTCCACGAACCACGTCGCCATGTTCGCGTCCAGGAGCACCGCCGCCACATCCACGCCTGCCGCCCTATGGATCCGGTCGTCCGCGCGGAACTGCCGCATCGCCTTCGCGTAGGCCTCGTCGTCCGCGCCGCGGAGACGGTCCGCGAACGCGCGGAGGCTCTGGCGCAGCGCGTCGGCCAGCGGGAGACCCTCGTTCTGGCGATGCCACGCCTCGTACGCGCTCGGGTCCTCCGAGAAGTCGATGAGCGCGTACGTCTTCAGGTAGCCGTACGCCCAGCCGCGCACCTCCATCGCGGGATCCGTCGCGGCCAAGTGCAGGACGTCGAGCGCATACGGGTGCCCCTTGCCGAAGACGAACGGCTTCAGGATCTGCTTTCGCTTCTCGATGTCGGTGATCTCCCTGTAGATGGCCTGCATCAGGTCGCGCACGACCTCGGGAGGGAGGTCGGCCACCATCCGCCCCACGATGCCCAACGCCTCACGCCAGCTCGGGGCCCCGTTGATCTGCGCGAGGTAGCGTTCCGCCTCCTTCGTGACGTCGCGCGGGGGAGGCTCCGCGGTCTCGCCGGAGGCATGGCGCTCTGGCCCGCCGCTCCCGTCGCTTCCGTCGCCCGTGCTCGCGCGCGCCCCGCCGGCGTCGGGTCGGGGGACCGTCGCGGCGTCGCGGTCGCGGCCCGCGGGTGCGCGGCGCTCCGCGTCCTCACCCTTGAGAAGCAAGGTCACGGCGACACCGAGGAGGAACCCCGCGACACCGAAGATCAGCCTCCCCGCCATTGCGCGCCAATGGTACCAATCGCCCTGGGGCGCCGCCGGACGGCGTCCTGATCCGCCCCCGCCTCGGCCGCGCTATCCTGATCGCCCATGGCGGGCACGAAAGAGGCGCTGAGGAGGATCACGTCGCGCTTCGACGGCGTCGTCGAGGGCGTCGCCTGCGCCGGCACGAAGATCGAGTCGAAGACGTACGCCGTGCGCGGCCGGGCGTTCCTGTTCGTGGGCGCGGCGGAGCCGACCGTCGTTCGCTTCAAGGTGGGCGCGAGCGCTGCCGCCGCGAAGAAGGCGGGCGCCGAGGTCGGCGCGGGCGGCTGGGCGAAGATCGTCCTCGACGGCGCGCTCCCCGCGGGACTCGACGGCCTGGTCGCCGAGAGCTACTCGCTCGCGGGCGGGGGCAAGGCGCCGGCGGGCAGGGCAGCGCGGAGCACCACGAGGAAGAGGAAGGCGAAGCGGAAGTGATCGGACGCCCGACGGGGAGGGGGCGCGGCCCGCCCCCTCCCGATCGGATCGCTTCCACGACTACTTCTTCCGGCCGCGCTTCTTGCCCGAGCGCCGGAAGTCGTCGCGCGCCGCGACGCCGATGTCGGCGTTGTCCGTGAAGTACCAACTGCTGTCGCGCGGGGAGGCCCGCCTCCCGGGGTTCCCCGCCGCAGCCTCGGCGCAGGCGGGAGCCCCCCGTTCAGGAGTCGGGCGAGAACAAATGCGCCAAACACCGAGGCCGAGCGAGACGGCGCGAGGCAAGGAGCGACGACGACGCGTATCCGCGGAGCGATACGCGGAGGAGGGGCGACGCCGCATCGCGTCGTCGCAGCCGGCCGAACGTAGCAGTTGTTCTTGCGCGACGACTTACCATCTACGGCCCGTGACCGAACGCTCCACGTCGCGCGGGCTCGTCGCGACCGCCGCGGTCCTTCTCTTCCTCGTCTGGAGCAACAGCTTCATCGCGATGAGCTACCTGCTCGGCCGCGAGGGGGCGCGGCGGCGGCTCGATTGGCTCGCGCTCACGACCGCGCGCTTCGCGCCCGTCACGCTGTTCACGGCCGTCTACTGCCTCGGCTTCCGGCGGCGCCAGTCGCTCGCGCTGCTGCGCGCGCACGGTTGGCGGCTCCTCGCGTGCGGGCTCCTCGCCGCGCCGCTCTACGGCTTCGCGCTCTACTGGGCGATGCAGGAGGGCGTGCCCGCGCCGGTCGCGTCGCTCATCACGGCGCTCGCGCCGATGTTCCTGCTCGCGCTCGGCGCGGCGTTCCACGGCGAGCGGTTGACGCGAAGGCGCGTCGCAGGCTTCCTGGTCTCGCTCGCGGGGCTCGCCATCATCTCCCGCGCGCGCGGCCGGCTCGAGGGCTTCACCGCGCTGCCGGTCGCGGTCGCGTGCCTCGCGCCGCTCTGCTGGTCGCTCCTGTCGACGCTGTCGAAGCCGGTGGCGCACGGCGTGCCGCCGTTCCTCTGGACGTGCCTCTACCTGCTCGCGGGCGGGCTCCCGCTGCTCGTCGCGCTGCCGTGGGCGGGCGGGCGCCAGATGCTCGCGCTCGACGGCGCGGGGTGGGGCGCGCTTCTCTACCTGTCGCTCCTGTGCTCGGTCTTCGGGTTCGCGGTGTGGGCGTGGCTCGTGAAGCGGCTGCCGGTGTCGACGGCCGGGCTCACGACGTTCCTGAACCCTCCGCTGACGCTCCTGAGCAAGGCGGCCCTGGTGGTGCTGTTCCCGGCGACGTTCCCGTTCGCGATCCTCGGTGGCGAGATCGCGGGTGGCGCGGTGGTGCTCGCGGGCCTCGCGATCGCGATCCTCCGCTGAGCGCGATGCAGGGGGGGCCGGGGGCGGAAACGCGCGGGCGCCGGAGGCCGGCGCCCGCGCCGCAACGGACGCGATTCATGACGGCATGCGCGCCCCCGGAGCCCCCTTCAATCCTGCTCCTCGGGAGGCAGGTAGTCCGGCGGACGGTTCCGGATCGGCGGGATCGTCCGCAGGTACGACCACACGGCGTGCAGGTCCTCGTCGGTCAGGTTCCGGTAGACCTGCCACGGCATCGGCGGCATGACCCTTCGCGACTGCCCCCAGTGCTTCCCGAGCCGGATCGCGCGGGTGAACATGTCCTCGGTCCAGATGCCGATGCCCGACAGCTTGTCCGGCGTCAGGTTCATCGCGTAGCTCACGCCCCACGGCCCGGAGAACGCCGTGTTCGTCTGCGAGCCGGCGTAGCCCCACCCGTCCTTGAGCGCGGGCGCCGGCCTCAGCTTCACGTCCTGCGGGTGGCCGGAGAGCATCCGGCTCATGTCGGGCTCAGGGCCCTTCTCGCCCATCTTCCACGGCGTGTGGCAGTCGTTGCAGCCGAGGACCGAGACGAGGTAGCGGCCGCGCGCGACGGGGTCCGGCCCCTTCGACGCGGACGAGGCGCCGGTGGCCGCGAGCGCGAGCACGCCGGCGACGAGAGCGATGCCGAGCAGGAAGGCCCGGCGACGGTTGCGGATCGACATGGGTGTCCTCCTTGTCTCTGGGGAGGAACACGGGAATCCGCAGCCGCCCGCAAACGACGGGAGGAGGCCCGGGGGAGGGGCTACAATCCCGCCGTGGGCGACGTCACCCAGGTGCTCGAGCGCCTCCGCGGCGGAGAGCCCGAGGCGGCAGGCCAGCTCTTCGACCTCTGCTACGCGGAGCTGCGCGGCCTCGCAGGCGCGGTCTTCCGCTCGCAGCCGAAGGGGCACACGCTCGCCCCCACCGCGCTGGTCCACGAGGCGTACCTGAAGATGGTGGGCGCCGAGGCGGAGTGGAAGGACCGCGTGCACTTCTTCGCGGTCGCGGCCCGCGCGATGCGGCAGGTGCTCATCAACCACGCGCGCGACAAGGCGGCGCTGAAGAGAGGGAGCCCCGGGGGCATGCGCGTCACGCTCTCGGACGCGATGACGCCGGGCGGCGGCGAGGCGGACCTCGTCGCGGTGCACGAGGCGCTCGAGAAGCTGCGGACGCTCGACGAGCGCCAGGGCAGGATCGCGGAGCTCCGTTTCTTCGGCGGCCTCGAGAACAAGGAGATCGCGGAGGCCCTGGGCGTCTCGCTCCGCACCGTCGAGCTCGACTGGAAGATGGCGAAGGAGACGCTCGCGGGCCTGCTCGGGGGGTAGCGCGGAGAGACGGCAGGCCGGGAGGGCCCCGGCCTGCCGTCGGGAACGCGTGCGGACGGGTCAGTCGCGATTGTCCGTCTTGTCCTTCTTCTTCCCGTATTCGCCGTCGTCGTCGCGGTCGTCCTTGCTGTCGCAGCCGCTCTTCTCGTCCTTGTCGCAGCTGTCGTTGTCCTTGTCCTTGCCGCAGCCGCCCTTGCACAGGTCGTCGTAGTCGCCGAGGTCGAAGAACAGCGTCTCGCCCGTCGATTCGTCGACGCCGTCGTTGTCGGTCACGAGGAACGCCTTGCCCTTGCAGCTGACCGCGAGCCCCTCGATCTTGTCCTGCGTCCAGCCGTGCGTGCTGTTGAGCAGGGGGAGCACGTCGCAGACGACCTTCTTCTCGAGCTTCGGGATCGTGCCGCCGTCGGCCACGGGCGTCACGCCCTTGATCGAGCACTCGGTGATCCACTTGAGCGTCGCGTCGGGGCCGCGCTGGTTGTCGCGCTCGATGAACGCGAGCTTGTTCTTGCCGACGACCACGATCTCCGAGAGCCCCACCCATCCGCCGTTGGACGACGTGGGCGCCGACTTCGGGTAGTAGAAGAACCGCCACTCGCCAGTGTCCGGACGGTACTCGCCGATGCGGATGCAGCCGTCCGGGTCGCCCGCCTTGGGCCACTCGCGCTGGATCGCGGCGTAGAGCACCTCGTCGCCGCAGTCGTACGCGAGCGCCACGCCCTCGAAGCCGTTCGTCGTCTTGTTGGCCTCGAGGCCCGACGGAAGGCCGACCTCCTCCTGCACCACGCCGTACTTGTCGACGCGGACGAGGAGGTTCTTGCGGCTGTTGTTGCCCTCGGAGGCGAGCCAGAACCCGCCGTCCTCGCGCTGCACGATGCCCTCGAGGTCGTAGTCCGGGCTGTCGCCGTTCCCGTCCTTGACGTGGATCTCCTTGACGATCTTCGCCGGGTGGCAGCTCGCGTCGATCTTCAGGATGCGCGGGTCGGCGCTGTAGTAGCTGTCCGTCACGCTGTAGACGATGTTCGACTTGCAGCGGTCCGCGGCGAGGCCGGAGAGCGCGCCCCACGGGATCGGCAGGCCGTTGTCGTCATCGCACGAGACGACGTCCGGATAGTCCGGGCCGCACTCCTCGAGGCGGTAGATCGAGATCGTCGAGCGGAGGCCCGTCTCCTCGCCCTCGACGACGTCGTCGTACTCGGAGGATACGACGAAGAGGTTCCGGCACGGGATCGCCAGCAGCCCCTCGGGAGCGGGCGTGCAGGGCAGGAACCCGCCGAACTCGGGGGAGCACTTCTTGCCGAGCTTGAAGACCGCGACGAAGTTGCCGCGCTCGGAGCCGACGAAGGCGTACGTGCCGCACCCGTAGTCCGCGATCTCCACGCCCTCGGGCTCGGTGCCCTTGTTCTCGGAGCGGGACTCGGGGTAGTGGCCGTGGCGCACCGCGAGGTGCTCGTAGCGGTTGTCCGAGTCGTAGACGACCTTGCCGCACTTGTCGAAGATCGTGAAGCCGCGGCTCCCGCCCTGGTAGTCGCCCTCGTTCGCGGTGAGGAAGTGCTCCTTGTCGATCCACTTGACGGCGTCCGGCTCGCGGTTGACGTCCTCGAGGGACCCGTCGAGCGTGATCTTGTCGTCCTCGACCGTGTCGACGTCGTCGAGGTCGACCGCGCCCGCCGGGAAGTGCTTCACGACCTTCAGGCACGCGAGGTCGACGAGCACGATGTGGTTGTTCTCCTGGAGCGTGACGACCGCGACGTTGCACTCGTTGATCGAGACGTACTCCGGCTCCGGGTCCTGCGGGGCGATGTCGGCGAGGCCGGTCAGGTCGACCTTTTTCGCCTCCCACTTCCAGGGCTTGCCCTTGAGCTTGATCACGGCGAGGTAGCCGGCGGGGTACTGCGGGATCTCGCCGTCGTTGACGTCCTCGTCGCGCTCGTTCTCGATCGCGACCGCGGCGTAGCACCCGTCCGGGCTCACCGCGACGCAGTCGGGCTGGCCGCCGAGGTCGATCGTCGCCACGACGTCGCGCTTGCCGATGTGGATCACGACGAGCTCGCCCGACGTGTCGACGAAGTTCTCCGACGTGTTGACCGCGACGAGCGCGTAGCAGTCCACGACCGCGACCGACGTCGGCTCGCCGTCGAGGTCCATCGTGCCGTACGCCTTGGGGCACCCGGGGTCGCAGATGTCGACGAAGCCCACGCGCTTGCCCGGGCTGTCGGTGTAGATGAGCGTCTTCCCGTCCTCCGACGCCGCGACGATCTCCGCGGCGGTCGCCTCGCTCTCGTCCGTGTTGAGGTAGACCGGGAAGGTCGCGATGCGGTTGAAGCACTTCTCCTGGCCGCCGTCCTTGCCCTTGTCGCCGGCCCTCGCGCCGGCCGACATCGTGAGGAGGAGCGCCGCGAGAGCGGTCGCGCCTCCGAGCTTCCTTGCGCCACGCATGGGTTCGAGTTCCCTCTCCTGCGGTGCACGCGGACGGGATGCACCGGGTCCTGGTTCCTTCACGCTCGCTTCACGTAGCGGGACCGGTTGCGCCTGTCCGCAACCCCGCACACCCGATCCTCGGGGGGGAGAGTAGGGACCGACTCCTAGGGCGAGAGAAGGATCCGGTAAAGGCCGCGTAGAACAACCGCGCGCGGGGGTTCGCTGGGCAGGGATGTCGAGGGGGCGCGGGGGCCGGAAACGGCGGGGATCGGCGGCGCCGGTCTCTCGAAGCATCAGGACGCGGCGAACCTCGGCTGCCGGGGATCCACCTCGGCGACGTGCACCATGCCCCACGGATCGCGCGCCTCGACGCGCACGCGGCGCGCGCCCTGCGACGGCCGCGCGCGGAAGAGGTGGCCCGTCGCGTGGCGCTCCCTTGTCATCCGCTCGCGCAAGGGGTCCATGCCCGTGAAACGTTCCATCGGCCCCCCAGCCCCCCCCTCTTCGGACCACGAGACGTCCCACGCCTCGTCCCAGTCCCACACGTTCGCGACGACGCAGCCGTCGGGGCCTCGGGGATAGAGCCTCATCCGCTCCTCCGACCCGGCCGCCTTGTGGTGCCACCGGAACGACTCGCCCGAGACCTCGAAGACCGAGTAGCCGTTGGGCGTGCCGTCGAGGTTCACGGGACCGTTCCACCACGCGCCGCAGACCGCGGCGCACACGTGCTCGCGGACCGCGCCCGCCCGCGCGTGCTCGTGCTCGTGCATGTGGCCGGACACGAAGTGCGTCCGGTAGGGCTCGAGCAGCCGCGCGAGCGCCGCGCGGTCGGCCGTGCAGTTCCAGGGCTGCGGCGAGATGCCCTGGCGCTCGTGCAACGTGCCCAGGAGCGGGATGTGCGCGAAGAGGACGACCGGCCGGCCGCGCTCGACGCACGCGAGGTCGGCGGCGAGCCAGGAGAGCTGCTCGCGGCCGATCCGCCCCTCGTACCCGCCGATCCGGCGGCGCACGTTGTCGAGCACGACGTAGTGGACGGCGCCGCGGTCGAAGGAGTACCGCTCCGGGCCGAAGCGCCGCATCCGCCGCGCGTCGTCGTGGTTGCCCGCGAGGTGGAGCGCCGGCGCGCCGATGCCTTTCACCGACTCCGCGTGCGCGGCGTAGAGGTCGGGCGCGTCCCCAACCACGTCTCCGACGACCATCGCGAACGCCGGGACGCCGAGGGGGCGCACGGTCGCCGCCATGTCCGGGACCATTTCGCGAAACATCGCCGCCTGCGCGACGTTCGACGGCTGCGGGTCGGCGAGCACGAGAAAGGCGTGGCGCCCGTCCGGCTCGCGCGCCGGCTCGAGGTCGAAGACGACCGGGCGGTCGGTGAGCCGGCGGACCGAGCCGGAGAGCCCGTAGCCCGCGGGGACGGTGACGGAGAGGAACTCGCGGCGCGCGTCGGACGGGATCTCGAACCACCCCTCGCCGTCGGCGCGCGCGACCGAGAGGCCGTCGGTGACGGCCACGCCCGGGAGCCCCCGGCCGCCGGCGCGCACGCGGCCCTTCGCCACCACCTGCCGCGGCGCCACGCAGCGCGCGAGCAGCGCGCCCGCCCCCATCGACAGCGCGCCCCGGAGGAACCGGCGGCGGTCGTGCAACGCTTCGTCGCTCACCCTCCTCCGGAAACTCGGCGCGCCCTGCAAGTCCGCAGTGAGGCGCGTGTGAAGCGCCGTCGAAGGAGCGCGAATCGCACGGCGGCGGCGACCTGCCGAGAATGCCCGCGTGCCGCGTGGGCACGATGGCGCGTGCCCGCGACGCGGCACCCAGTCCCATTGACAGATGACCGGACGGCTGCCGCGCTGAAGGCACTGAGGGGAGACGTCTTCGGAGCGCTGGCCGGGTGGCCGGAGTCGCGCCACTCACGCTCAAGCACCTGCTCCGCCGGCACGTCCACAACCCGGTCGAGGGCTGCCGATCGCGCTCGGCGAGGGGCACTTGCGGAAGATCCTGTGGGCGTGCGCGGCGTACTACAACGGGTCGCGCTGCCTTCTCTCGCTCGACCGCAACGCCCCGGAGCCGCGAGGTCAGAGCGGCCGCGGCGCGGTGCGCGCCTTCCAACACGTCGGCGGTCTTCACCACCGCTACTCCCGCGCAGCCTGACAGCCGGACACGCGAACAGATCCCCGTCCCCGCGAGGTCTCGTCCTTGGAGGACTCGCGCCGCCGCGCGAGATCCCGGCGTCGCCCGGCGGCACGCGCGCCCTTGCCGGCCGCCACGCGACGGCGTGACGCCGCCCTCCGCCTCGACAGTCCGGGCTGCGAACGAGTTTTCGAGAAGGACACCGGTCCGCCCCACCCGGCACCGATCGCCGATGGCCCACGGCCGACTCCGCCCCAGCGCTTCCGGGCTACGACGAACGCCGTCCATCGGCCGCCGGGCCGCTGCACCTCCCCGGAGCCCACGTCGTACCCGCCCCGTCGTTCCGCTCATCGCCACCGATCACCGCCTTCCCGCGAACGGGACGGCCAGACGCTGAGTTCGTCGCCGCAAAGTCCGACGAGCCTCGTTCATCCTCACTACCGCCGTGCAGCCGTGATAGAGTCAGTGACGTGCCGGCGCGCCGGACTCTGCGCCCTCTGGTCCTCGTCGCGGTACTCGCCGTCGCCATCGTGGCGGTCTGGGGACTGGGCACCATGAGCACGCCGACAACGGAGCGCCAAGACGGCCCTGACAGCGCGCCGCCCGGTTCGGCCGGAGTGCATCCTGCAGTGGAGGTTGTTGAAGAAGTCCGCCGAGGCCCGGTGCTCGCCGTGTCGCAAGGCGGTCATCTCGCTTTGCTCAAGATTCTCAGTCCGACAGGAGGTGGGGTAAATGCCCTTTGCCTCAGCCCGGACGGGACGAAACTCGTGTCTGCGGATCAGTGGGGTTCCCTTAGCGTCTGGGACGTCGCCTCCCAGGCTCCCCGGGTCGTACGCACATTCGACGTGCAGGATGGCGTCGTGGCCGTGGCGTGGAGCCCCGACGGTTGCCGTGTCGCATCGGCCGGCAGCGGCGATGTCGTGCTGTGGGACCCTCTCACAGGTCGCGAATCACTCAGGATCACACGCAGACTGCTCACGCGACGCTTCGACCTGGCATTCAGCCCGGACGGTTCTTGCCTCTTCACCACCGGTGGGGCAACCGGAATCGATGTCTGGGATCTGGCAACTGGCAAGAGTACACGGACGCTGTGTGGCGAGAGGCCCCCTCTGGTCGTTGGACCCAAAGCCCCCATTGGCCTAGGCTATCGCGCAGAAGTGTTTGCTGTTGCTCCCGATGGTTCGTGGGTCGCGGGAGCAGTCCACAAAGACCCACTGCAGATCATCGACACGGGGTCCGGCCATCTCATCAGGCGCCTCACGGGCTTGACACAGCCCGCGACGTACGTCACGGCGACTTCTGACGGAAGACTCCTGGCGATATCGGAAGGCACGCTGCACGTCTGGGACACGAGTACGTGGAGGAGGGTCGCCTCCATCAAGGGACCGAGCGGTCGGGTCGCAACCGCAGGCGGCGCGTCGGTGATCTGCACTATGCCCGAGGCGAGCAC
>DASUGR010000027.1:0-4688 GCA_036273915.1 Planctomycetota bacterium
TCCGCCGACGCCTCCGAGTAGGGGAACGGCGGCTCCGGGATGGCGAGGGGCCGCGGGCGGAACTCCTCCATCCAGTCGTAGACGGGCCGGCCGAGGCGGAACGTGTAGGCGCCCGCACGCATCCCGTCCTCGATCGGCCGCGCGCCCGACGCGTCGAGGAGCCACCAGCGCCCGTCGGGCTCCTTCCGGACCCTTCCGCCGTCGAGCCGCGCGCCCGACGCGTCGTCGGTGTCCGCGCCCTTCTGCACGATCCTCGGCCCCCCGGCCCCCCCTGCTTCGGTCACGAGGAGCTCTTGCGTAAGAAAATACGGGTGGATGCTCTCGAGGTAGACGACCAGATCCCACACCTGCGCGTCGGAGAGCTGCGGCCACGCGGGCATCGACGGGCCCGCGCCCTGCCGGATCGTGCGGAAGATGTCCTCGTCGAGCGGCGCCGTGTCCCGCGTGGAGCGGTACCTGTAGTCGCCGCGGAGCAGGTTGCGCGGCGGGTGGTCGGGAAAGAACGGCGCGGCGGGGCCGTTGCCATCGGCGCGCTCGCCGTGGCACCCGGCGCAGGTGGTGAGGAAGCGCGCCCGGCCCCGCGCGGCGGCGGCGGCGCGGTCCGCGGGGGGCGGAGGGGGCGGCGCCGCGGCGAGGGGGGCCGCCTGCTCCGCCTCCTCGAGGTAGCGGACGAGCGCGAGCGCGTCCGGCGAGGGGATGGGCGCCGCGTCGGCGCGGCTCACGATCCCGTTGCCGGTGTCGAGGCCCTCGAAGTCCGCGCACTCCTTCCGGGTGACGACGCCGTCGCCGTCGCTGTCGTGCTCCCTGAGGAACGCCTCCACCTGCGCCGCGCGGGGGTTCTCGGCGAAGAGGCGGGCGGAGGCGGGCATCTCCGAGCCGGGCGACGTCGTGCGGGGGGCGTAGAGGTGCGCGAGGTGCCATTCGGGCGACCGGGCGAGGCCGGGCGCGCCGATCACCGGCCCCGCGCGGCGGGCGTCCGCGATCGCCGGGAAGGCGTCCCTCGTATGGCGGTGGCACTGCCAGCACGCCTCGCGGGCATAGACGGCGCGGCCGTCGGGCGCCTCCTGCGCGACCGCGAGGGGAAGCGGGAGGACGGCCAGGAGGAGCAGGCCCCGGATCACCCCGAGATCCTACGGGACGGTGCCGGACTCGCCTCGGGGAACCCGCCTCGGGAACGGACTCCGGGCAGATGCCAGCCGCCTGACACCCTTGCGCTACTGCTGCTTGCGGCGGGCGCGGATGAGGTAGATCGCGGCGCCCCCCACGAGGAGCATCGGCGTCCCGATCAGCACGATGGCGGCCTTCGTGATCCCGCCTACCAGGCGGGAAGATTCGGGGTCGTCCCCGAGCTTTCCTCATCACCCGCTCTGCGCGCGGACGATCGCCGCAAGGAGCAGCAAGGCGAGAAGCCGCCGCACTACATCACCTTGCCGTCCGGCACGATCACCGCGAACAGGATGAGCGAGAGCAGCACGATCGAGGCGGCGATGTAGAAGATGAAGTCCCGCCGCTCGTCCTTCAGGTGCATGAACCAGAGCGCGATGAGCGTCGCCTTCGCCGCCATGCCGGGCAGGAGGATCGCCGGGTTCCGCGTGAAGACCATGAGGAGCGTGATGACCAGCAGCACGCCCCAGATCTTGAAGTAGATCGCGTAGTGCGGCGTGGCGGGATTCGGGGGGGTCCGGGGGGCACCGATTTCGTCCGTCATGGCTCAGATCAGGTAGAAGCAGCCGAAGATGAACACCCAGACGAGGTCGACGAAGTGCCAGTAGAGACCCGCGACCTCGATCCCGTTGCCCGTGAACCGGCCGGCCCGCGCGCGGAGCGTGGCGACGAACAGGATGAGCACTCCGATGAGCACGTGCGTGCCGTGGAAGCCGGTGACGAGGAAGAAGTAGCTGCCGAACCGCGCGTCCCCGTGCGGGTTCGACCAGGGTCGTCCGCCCGCCGAGATGAAGTGGGCCCATTCGTAGGCCTGCATCCCGAGGAACAGGATCCCGCCCGCCGTCGTGAGGCCCGTGAACCTCGCGACCGCCACCCGGTCGCCCGCTTTCGCGGCCGCGACCGCGCAGGCCATGGTCGCGCTCGACGAGATCAGCACGAAGGTCATCACGGTCAGGTAGGACAGCGAGAAGAACTCCTCGACGCGCGGCCAGTTCGACGAGCCGAGGCGGCTGAAGCCGTATCCGCCGAGGAAGCCGGCGAACAGCAGCGCGTCGGTCACGATGAACCACCACATCATGAGCTTCTGCCAGCTCATGCCGAACGGGGAGAGCCCGCCGGTCCAGCGCGATTCGGTCCCGGCCATCGTCGTCATCCGAGCACCTTCAGGATGAGGAGCACGTAGAGCCAGACGATCCCCATGAAGTGCCAGAAGCCCACGGCGAGGCCGAGGATCGGCGCACGGGTGCGCGCGACGAAGAGCGCGACGAGCGCCGCGGCCACGTGCACCCCATGGATCGCCGTCAGCAGGTAGAAGAAGGACGCGTAGGGGCTCGTCGGCAGGAACACGCCCTGCGCGCGGAGCTCCGCCCAGGCGAAGCCCTGCCCCGCGAGGAAGAGGATCCCAAGCGCGATCGCCGCCGGGAGCGCCCAGCGGACGGCGCGCGACCGCCGCGCGATCTCCGCCGCCGCGCTGGACAGCGAAAGCACGAGCGTGTTGAACCAGAGGAGGGAGGGCAGGTCCATCCTCTCCCACCCCCGTGCCCCCGCCCTTTCCATGTACGCGGCCGCGAACGCGGTGAAGAGCATCGCCACCGTCGCGACGAGCGCGACGAGGAGCACGCGGTTCGACTGGGCCCGGACCGTCGCGGGAATCGCGTCGGCCGTCACGCCGTCTTCTCCACCGTCTGCGGCACGAAGTCCGCCTGCCCCTCGCCGGGGCTGTACTCGTAGGCGAAGCGGTGCACGACCGGGAGTGCCGCGCCGAAGTTGCCGTGCGGCGGCGGCGACGGCGCCTGCCACTCGAGCGTGGTCGCCTCCCACGGGTTCGCGGCCGCGGGCTCGCCGCGGAAGATGCTCCTCGCGAGGTTCCAGACGAAGATCGTCTGCGAGGAGAAGAGCACGAAGGCGAGGAGCGTGATCGGCAGCCGAAGCGAGCTGTTGTGCTGGTTGTAGGCGTAGAGCGAGGGGTCATACGTGCGGCGCAGCATGCCGCCTAGCCCCTGCATGTGCATGAGCACGAAGATCGTGATCATCGGGCCGGCGGTGAGCCAGAAGTGCCAGCGCCCGAGTCGCTCGCTCATCATGCGTCCGAACATCTTCGGGAACCAGTAGTAGACGGCGCCGAAGATCGAGAGCAGCGTCACGGTCCCGATCATCAGGTGGAAGTGGCCGACCACGAAGTAGGTCTCGTGGAAGTAGATGTCGGACGTCATGGTGCCGAGGAAGAGGCCACCGAAGCCGCCGAGGCCGACGGCGGAGATGACCGCGAGCGCGAAGAGCATCGGCGTCGCGAACCGCATGCGCGCGCGCCACAGGCTCGCGAGCAGGTTGACGCCGAGCACGGAGAACGGCGCGGTGATGATGACCGTCGCGATCGAGAAGTACTTGCCGACGTAGGGGTTCATCCCGGTCACGAACATGTGGTGGCCCCACACGATCATCGAGAGCACGCCGATCACAAGCATCGAGTAGACTGACGGGCGATAGCCGAAGATCGGCCGGCGCGTGAAGGCGGGCAGGATGTCGAAGGTCATGCAGATGCAGGGGAGCACCAGCACGTAGACCTCCGGGTGGCCGAGGAACCAGAAGAGGTGCTGGAAGAGGAGCGGCGTCCCGTCGCCGAGCGCGCGGTACTTCCCGCCCATCAGCATGTCCGTCACAAAGAACGACGTGTCGAGGTGCCGGTCGGAGAGGAGCATCAGCGCCGCGGCGGTGAGCGGCGGGAAGGCGAGGATGCCGAGGACCGTCGCCACGAGGAAGCCCCAGACCGTGATGGGCATGCGGCGCATCGTCATGCCCTTCGTGCGCAGGTTGAGGATCGTGGTCAGGAAGTTCAGGCCGCCCATCGTGAACGAGAAGATGAACAGCGCCATCCCGAGCAGCCAGAGCGTCTGGCCGAGCGCCGAGCCGGGGACCGCCTCCTTCACCGCCGAGAGCGGCGGATACGCCGTCCAGCCCGCCGCGGCCGCGCCGCCGGTCACGAAGAACGAAACCAGCATGACGAGGCAGGCGGGCACGACGGTCCAGTAGGACAGCATGTTGAGGAAGGGGTAGGCCATGTCCCGCGCGCCGATCTGCAGCGGGATCAGGAAGTTGGCGAGGCCCGACAGCGCGAGCGACACGACGAAGAAGACCATGATCGTGCCGTGCATCGTGACGAAGCTGATGTAGGCCTGGGGCGGGAACGCCTTCGCCCCCACGTCCGGCCACGCGAGCCGCGCGCGGATGATCATGGCCAGCGCGCCCGCGACCACCGCCATGATGATGGCGGTCACGAGGTACTGGATCCCGATGACCTTGTGGTCATACGAGAACACGTATCTCCGCAGAAAGCCCTGCTCGTGCTCCATGCCCCCTACCCCCCGAACGTCATCTGCTGCTTGAGCCAGTCCTCGTACTCCTCGGGCTTCACGACGCGGACCTTGCCCTTCATCGTGTAGTGGCCGAGGCCGCAGAGCTCCGCGCACGCGAGGTCGAACTCCCCCTCCCGCATCGGCGTGAACTTGAGCCGCGTCGGGTAGCCC
>DASUGR010000028.1:0-12378 GCA_036273915.1 Planctomycetota bacterium
CACGGGGTTCCGGGGGCTGGGGGGCGCACGCTGCCCGGGCCCGGGGCCGCCTCGCCGAAGTTCGCCGGAGGCGAGCGGAGGCGGCCCGGCCCCCGGAGCCCCCGCGCTTCCAGCCGCTACTCGCTCGACCGCGTGATCGTCACGGCCACGCACGCGATCGCGCCGTCCAGCGCGAGGAAGAGCGGCGCCAGGAGGTGCAGCGCCCCCCACGCCCTCGGAAGGTGCGACGCGAGGTCTCCCCCGTCTGACACGAACGGGATCGCGAACCACGCGAGCACGCCCGAGACGAGCAGCGTGCGCGTGAGCTTCGCGAGGACGACCTCCGCGCGCGAGCGGACGAGGTTCACGGTGCCGAGCACCGCGGCCGAGAAGAACAGCACGAACGGGAGGAGCTCCCGCCAGCGCGTCGACCACTCGGGCATGCGGAGGATCTTGGCGAGCGCGAACGACGTCTCGCTCCCCTCCGACGGCAGGAACGCGAAGATGCCGAGCAGGATCGCGCCCAGCGCGCCGACCGCCTGGCCCGGCACCTGCGACGGCCGCACGATCCGCATGCCGGAGCCGGCGTAGATCGCGAGGAGCGCGAGGAGCATCACCCAGCCGACCGACCCGACGTCGCCCAAGGGGAGGCTCCGGGGGGTCGCCTCGGGGAACGCCTGCCAGATCGCCGGCAGCGTGAGCGGCAGGATGAGGCAAACGGCTCCCGCGATGAAGTTCGCGAGATGGCGGGAGCGGCCGCGCGCGCCGGAGAGCGCGAAGGCCGTCGCGACGAGACCGGCCAAGGGGAAGAGGGAGAGCCACGCCTTCGCGGGCGCCGGAAGCCCCGGCCGGAGGACGAGGTTCCAGGGGTAGGACTCCCCGTCGAGGCGCAGCGGGAGCGCGCCGCAGAGGAGGAGGAGCGGGCCCCAGAACTTGTCGTAGGAGATCCGGCGACCGTCGGAGGCCATCCACTGGTAGATCGGCCGCGGGGCCCGATGTCGACGCGACGCCTCTTCCCTTCGCCCCGGATCGGGAAACCGCCTCCGCCTCCCGGGGGATGTCCGCGCACCCGGGGGTAGAATCCCCCCCGGCATGGCGGAACGACTCCAGAAGGTGCTGGCCCGGTGCGGCGTCGGCTCGCGGCGCGAGTGCGAGACGTTGATCGAGCAGGGGCGCGTGCAGGTCGACGGCAAGGTCGTGATCAAGCTCGGCACGAAGGTCGAGCCGGGCGAGGTCGACATCAAGGTCGACGGCGAGCGCGTCCGCGTCGAGGACCGCGTGTGCTACCTCGTGAACAAGCCGCGCGGCTACGTCTGCACGAGCAGCACCGTGCACGGCGAGCGCCGCGTGATCGACCTCGTGCCCGAGAAGCGGCGCATCTACACGGTGGGCCGGCTGGACGAGCGCTCCGAGGGGCTCGTGCTGCTGACGAACGACGGCACGCTGTCGAACGTGATCTGCCACCCGCGCTACCAGGTGGACAAGACCTACCGGCTGACGGTGCAGGGCAAGGTCGATCCGAAGCAGCTCGAGCGGATCGAGAAGGGCGTGTGGCTGCCGGAGGGCAAGAGCGCGCCGGCGCAGGTGCGGCGCGTGGACCGGCAGGGCGCGTCGACCGTGGTCACGGTGACGCTCTGGGAGGGACGGAGCCGCGAGCTGCGCCGCATCTTCGGCAAGGTGGACCTGCGGGTGAGCGACCTCGTGCGCACGGCGATCGGCCCCCTGCACCTCGAGGGGCTGAAGCCGGGCGGGTACCGGCGCCTCACCGAGGAGGAGATCGCGTTCGCGCGCGAGCGGCTCCGGGCGGACTGGAAGCCGCCGGCGAAGTGGCGCGCGGACGGCCGCGGCCCGCGCCGCGAGGGCCCGCCGCCGCACGGCCGCCGCCGCCGCCCCGACCGGCGCGAGGCGCGGGCGTAGCGCTTCCGGGTCGAGTACAATCGCGGGCTCGTCGCCCCCATAGCTCAACGGATAGAGCGACGGCCTCCGGAGCCGTAGATCTGGGTTCGATTCCTAGTGGGGGTACCAGAAAGCCCTCTGCGACCGCGCGGGGGGCTTCTTTTGTCGAGTTCGCGGGACACGCGCGCGGTGGCGGCGCACGCGGCTTCGCTGGCACCTCCCCCCGATCGCCCGGATAATGCGGTCGCCGGATGTTCCGCTACGATCCCGACAAGGACCTCTACGTCATCCTCGGCGTCGACCCCGCGGCGCCCGACGAAGACGTCGAGGCCGCGTTCCGGCGCGCGTGCCTCACGTGGCACCCGGACAAGTCGCCCGCACCCGACGCCGCCGAGCGCTTCCTCGAGGTGCAGCGCGCGGGCGAGGTCCTGCGCGACAAGGAGTCGCGCCGCGACTACGACATCGTGCGCGAGCGGCACATCGGCCGCACGTTCCGGCCCCGCAGGAAGCCCCCCTCCGCCTCCCCGGACCCCACCGCCTCCCCCCCGCCGGAGCCGGCCGAGGCCTACGTCCCCATCCGCCCCGCGCCGTCGTGGATGACGTCGCGGGTGCGCGTCCACATGGACGCCGTGCTCGTCACGCTCGAGACGCCCCCGCCGCCCGCGTTCGCGTCGCGTGTGTTCAGCGGGCTCGGGTGGGCCGCGGTCGGCGGCGGCATCGCTCTCGGCGAGATGATGCTCGGCGCGCTCGCGCTCGTGCTGTGGGCGATCGGGCGGCTGCTCTACGTGCCGCCGCACGACGGCGTGCTCGCGTGGGGCAAGATCGTGCCGGGCCGCCGGCTCGCCGAGCTCCACATGCTCGATCAGCGGCACCAGAACTACCGGCGGACGGACATCGCGTTCGAGGGGCTGCGCGTCGCGCTCGTGGACCGCGCCGGCGACTACCGGATCGAGCTGCAGGGGTTCCCGCGCGCGGTCGCGCCGGTCCTCTTCCGCACGCGCGACATCGACGAGGCGAAGCGCTGCGCCCGCGAGGCCGGCCAGTGGCTCTCGCTCCCGCTCGCCCGCGCGGCGTGATCCCGGGGCGTTGGCGCGCCGCGCTCCCAGGACAACAGCCACAAGAGCTTGTGCAGCAATGGGTTGTGGCGACTTCCTAGACGGGCTCGCACGAGGACACGGCGAGACGAGCTGATGCGACCGCTCGCAGGCCGCCTCGGGCCCGCCCCATAGCAGAGCTCTGGGAGCTGCCAGCCGATCGCGCCGTTAGCGGCAACCTAACGTCCATGCGCGCTGTCATGCGGCCATTTCAGCGCGCTGACACCACATGGCGGATACCTGTTGACCGCTTAGTACGTTTACGCCTAGTGTATGTGGGATTGATGTTCGGGAGAGCGGCCTTGGCTTGGAGGTATCCACCGATGTTGATCAAGGGGTATGGCGCGTCCGTTGCGGTAGCCGTCGCGCTGGGTCTTGGCCTTGCGGGCTGCGGGAATTCCAGCCCGTTCTCGGCCAACATCCAGAGGATCGCGTTCCTGACGGAGACTATCCCTCCCGCGGAAGCCGGCCGCCTCTACAACGTGGTCATCGCGTTCGCCTCCGAGGGGGGGGCGGCGCCGCCCGACCGGTTCGAGCTGGCGGCGGGGGTTCTGCCGACCGGGGTTTCGCTCTTCCGCGACCAGGAGGATCTGGACCTCGACGGGGTCCCGGACGTGGATGGGGCCTACACGGGGAACGCGCGACTCCTCGGCGTCCCCCGTGAGCCGGGGTCCTACTCCTTCACGATCAAGGCGATCTCGACCGGCCGGCTTGCGCCCGGCGGGCCGAACCCGGATCAGCCGGACCTTGCGGCATCGCACTTGTTCTCGGTCAACGTGAGCGAGGGATCCGTCGCGATCCTGACGCCGACCGCGGAGGAGGGAACGACCGACCCGGCCATGCCGGCGTTCCCCGCGGTGGTCCCGTTCGTGAACCCGGCGAACCCGGAGGCGTTCTTCTCGTTCGCGTTCCAGATCGCGGGCGGTTCGGACGTCAATGCCGCGACGATCTACGGCCCGCGCGAGTGGGAGCTGTCCGCGTTCGACACGTCGGTCGTCGACGAAGTCACGTTGCGGCAGGACGTGGACGAGAGCTCGGTCCCCGGAGCCCCTGCGAATCTGTCCAAGTTCGAGCAGAACTTCGCGGACGGCGGGATCTTCGTGCTCCAGGCCGGGCAGAAGAAGGTGCAGCTCGGGGGGTTCCAGTCGCCGCGCGGATCGGTGCGCGTCGACGGTCCCGATGGCGGGGAGGACATCACGTCCTCTGACCCGGCCTTCCTGACCGGGCTTCTCCCGGACTGGTTCCAGGACGCCGCGGTCCCGAAGAACTCCCGCCGCGACCTTGCCGACACGCTAGGCCTCGCGGGCGGCGACGACACGCTGGGAACGGAGCAGCCGGTACTGTTCAGCGACTACTTCGATCCGGGGTTCAAGTCGACGACGCCGACGCCGGACACCGAGGCGAAGTACCCGTTCACGGAAGACCAGTACCTGAACGCGTTCTTCGTGCCCTACACGGTCGGCGTTGACTTGACGCCGCTGATGTTCCGGCTCATCGTGGAGGCGGTCGACACGCGCGGCACTGCGACCGCCAAGTCCGACGACGTGATCACGCGGAAGGCATTCGTCGTCCGCGTGCAGATCCCGGACGTCACCGTCGACACGATGCTCTTGCCGGCGGGGCAGGCAGGCGTGCTCTATGACGCGCAGGTTCTGCTCAGCGGCGGCGTGCCCCCGCTCTTCACGGATCTCGAGTGGGTCGACTCGACGAACGACTTGCAGGCAACGGCCGCGGACCCGCTCACGAAGGGCCTCTTCGGGGTCGAGATCGACCCGAAGACATGGTGGTTCATCGGCGCACCGCGGGCGGCCGCCCCTGACACCGACCCGGCGACGCCGACCCCGGACGGGCCCACGGTGGAGCTGACCGTGCGCGCGTGGGCGCAGGTCATGAACCCGACCCAGTCCGGTCCCGCGCTCGTTCCGACGGGGAATGCCGGCGAGTGGGACGGGCTGCTCGACCCCGACGGGGCCGGCCCCGCACCTGGCAAGCCGGGTCGCCACCGCACCTACCAGGTGAACTTCGCCCTCCCGACGTCTCCCGCGATCGTCAACCAGAGCATCAAGCCCGGCATCGACGGGCAGGCGTACCCTGGAGACCGGATCGTGGGAGTGGGTGGAGTCCCGCTCCTCGCGCCCTACCCTCCCGGGTTCTTCGAAGGAGCTCCGGGCGTCGTGTACCCGAGCGCCACGGCACAACGCTCCTACGAGTGGAGCTCGACCTACGCGCAGGACGCGAGCTACGGCGCCGCGAATCCGGCGGCGCCGGGCCTGCCGAACAGCCTGACACTCGTGACGAGCGCGGCGCTCGCGACGAACGGCAACATCACCGGGACGACGCTCGACCGTGGCTTCCTGGACATCCACTTCCAGGGACGCGACTTCGACGTCGGCAACGTCGCCGTGGAGGACGCGGACGCGGCGGCCTACCAGACGGTGTTCGAGAAGACGCTCACACTCTCGGTGTCTCCGGACCAGGCCGTGTACATGCGAGGCGTGCAAGCGTCGGAGGGGGCCGGGGGAGTGACCACCGGGCTCCTCGACTCGACCGCGCAGATGGCAACGCCGCTGATGACACCGATCCTCCTCGCCGCGGGACTGTTCACGGTGGAGACGGGGAAGACCCCGGTCTACCAGAGCGCGATGCCGGCGCAGTTCGACATCCTCCCGGTGCTGCTCCCCAACGGCGGTTCCGACGCGCACAACCGGAAGTCGATCCCGTCGGTCTCCGGCTACTGGCCCGCGGAGTCGAACAAGGAACCCTACTGGCGATACACCGGAGTCAACGAGGCGTGGAAACACAGCCAGCAGGAGCTCACGTGGCTCCAGGCGCCGAACCCGGCGCAGTCGCGCGTCTTCATGTGGGCCGAGGCGACGATACTCAACAACTTCGTCAACGGCACCTGGACCCAGCGATTCCAGACGCTCGATTCGACGAAGCGCCGGGGCGTGCTGGTCGTGAATCCCGACGGCGAGTTCTTCATCCCGGCGATCCTCGACGGCACCGATGCTGCGCACGGCACGCACTTCGGCGCCGAGGCCGTGACCCCCGGCGGCAGCACCGGGAGCACGTCCAGCTACTACTACTACGGGTCGCACCCGATGTACACGAGGTACTACTACTACTCCGTGCGCGACTCGCAGATCGAGCGGCGCGTCCACATGCAAGGCACGAGTACGTACCTCGAACCGTACTCGAGCTCGACGAACACGTCGAACGGCTGGTACATGGGGAGCCTCGGGCGAACCGCAACCTCGATCGCGATGTCGGCCAACGGCATCTGGTGCGCTACCGCGCTGCCCGGCGGGAGCAACGCGCAGAAGATCCTCCTCTGGCGCACCGACAAGCAGGAGATCCCGGCTGCGATCCTCTCGCAGACCTACGCTACCTCGCTCACCGGCAAGCAGGTCGACGCCACCGGCGCGCTGGTCGACTTCCCGAACTCCGCGTGCATCCTCACGGTCGGCGGCGAGCAGGCGAGTGGCGTCACGATCGCCGCGAACCAGCGATATCTCCTCCCGGACTCGCTCATGTTCGTGCAGGACGGCCTGTTGTTCCTCAACGAGACGCAGTTCGACCGGGTCTTCGGCGTCAGCCTCGTCGACGGACACCTCTCGAGCGCGGACCTGAACAGCGCCTCCGCGGTGAACGGCGCCGGGAACGGGCCGGGCGTGAGATCCACGACCGGTTGGTACATCCCCGACAACGACTACCTGAGGGGTGCCGTCGCGCCCACGCCGTTCTCGGCACAGTTCGCGTACACCGGCAGCCGGCCGCAGCCTGGCGAGGAAGGGCCTGCGCACGTCGCCTTCGTGGCCGGCGCGAACGCGTTCGTCGGGGCGCTTTCGGATCTCTCCGGGTACCCCCGCGCGGGCTACGCGATGCATGGGAACCGCGACAAGACGCTCTTCTACCTCGCGTTGAACACCGCGAGCGCCACGGGGCTCGACCTCGCGTCGTCGACCCTGCGCGACCTGACGGGCAACAACAGCACCATCTACGGCGACCTGCTCACGCCCGGCCGCTTCGGGGAGGAGCTCGACTTCCTTGCGCTCTCGGATGATGGCAACTATGCCGCCGTCGTGCGCGAGGTATCCACATCGGAAGGCAGCACTTCGTTCAGCTACCAGCCGAGCTTCCACACGGGTATCTACTACGTGGCGAAGAGCAGCACATACGTGAGCTGGGGGCCGGCGAACCACGACCTGATGCTCGTCTCAACGAACGGCTCGGACATGCACTCGGGGACGGGCAGCCAGCACGTCCTGTACCTGGGAACGGCGGGGCCCGTGCCGAGCAAGATCGACCAGTCGGATCCGACAGGGCTGCCCGCCTATGCGGTCGGCAAGAACCACATCAACGCGTACTCGCGACGCGTCAATGGGCTCACGTTCACGCCCGACAACCGGAACCTGATCTTCAACTACGCGGGCAGCGACGGGAACTACTCGTCAACGACCTACGGCCTCTCCAACGGCACGTCGACCGGCTGGGGCCCCATCAACCCGGCGCAGACGGGAACGTTCAGCGGCGGGACGCAGGTGAGCATCCGCCTGAACTTCCGGACGTCGACGGATGCCCCCGTGGACTTCACCTCCACGAGCAACCTGAGCAACAACCTGCAGGGGCTGACCGGCACGAGCGGCGTCGGGAAGACCACGGCGCCCTTCTCCGGCGACACCGGCGCGCAGTGCTTCTGGGCGACCTTCAAGAGCGACGACGGCAACTTCCTCTACTACATCAGCGACCAGATCGACGCGAGCACCTCGTTCACGAGCGCCAACCGCAACTACATGGTCGGGTTCAACATCTCCGGGGCGACGATCAACGGGCGGAGCCCGTTCACGCCGTTCAGCCCGCACGCGAACACGATCGGCTTCGAGCAGTTCGACTGCAACGCGTGGAACTACGAGAACCGGTTCAAGTCGGTGCCCGGCGGGGCGTTCGTCGGCGGCCGCGACGGCGCGGGCATCCTCTGCGTGATCGCGAGCGATGCCAGCGCGGGGGCCGGCAGCGCGACGGATCTCGAGGTCTACGTCATGAACGCGAACCTCGGGACGAATCTTCTCGCGCTGACCTCGGGGATCACGTCCGGGACGGCAAACGCGATCAACCACCTGGCCATGTCCGCCGATGGCAACGTACTCGCGGGGCAGGTCGCCAAGACGACCACGAACAGCAACGGCAGCCGCGCGACGCTGAACAGCAACACCGACCTCTTCGTCGTGACGAACCTGCACGAAGTGCTTGCCGGTGGCACGCCCAACGCGCTCGTGGTCAGCCAGGGCCAGTCGCATGGCACCTCAGTCGCGTTCATCGGCGAGGGGACGGGCAGCGGCCCCCAGTCCATCGTCTACAGCTCGGGAAGCCCCGGCACTTCGAACACCACCTGGGCCACGCGAACGCTGAAGTCGGTTCGTCTCACGTCCGGCGCCATCCCCATCGTGCTCGACGCCACGCAGTCGCACACGGTGGTTCTCGCCGGGGGACGCAGGCTCAACGACGACCCCGCAACCGCCGACTGACTCCAAAAGGCGACGGCGCCACCCGCCGTCGCTCTCTCTCGAATCGGGCGCCTCCCGCCACAGGGGGCGCCCACCTTTTTTTGGGTTCTCCTGTTTTCCGCGGGCGAGGCTCGGCAGCAGTTGGGCCCTGGGAGCGGCTACGAGACGGGCGCGGACTGGCGCCAGAGCCGCCCCATCGGCTCTGGTCCGGCGGGCCTAGGAAACCGGCGTGTCTGCGGTGGGGCCGTACGTGGCCGGCACGGGAACGCCGAGCAACCGCAGGTAGACGGTGAGCTGACCGCGATGGTGGATCACATGGTGCAGGGCGTTCGCGCGTATGGCTGCGTGCCGCGGCATGGACATGAGCACCTTGGGTCCCTGACGCATCGTCCAGGTCTCGCGCAGCACGGCGTCGTCCTTGCCCGCGAGCGCGGACCGGAGGCGGGCCGCGCCCCTGTCGAAGGTCTCCAGCAGCTCCCTCTTCCCCGCGGAGACGAGGGGGCGATAGGAGGAGCCCATGGCCGCGAAATCGAGGTCGCCGCCGAGCATCCCCTCGGTCCGCGAGAGCATCTCCGCCACGTGGCCCGCGAGCTGTCCGAGCGTCATCGACTTCGGGTGGGGCTTCGTCGGCCCCGCGGTGAACGAGGCCAGCCGCATCGCCGCGATGTGCCGCTCGGCGGACCGGCCCGTGCTCCTCTCGTCCGAGTTCCGCGAGGCGACCCCGGAGCCCGAGGGATCGAGGCTCGTCTCGGTGGGCCGCTACGCGCTGCGCGGGGTCGGCCGCGCCCGGGAGCTGTTCACGTTGGGTCCGGGGCCCTGAGCCGCCGGCCTCTGCGCTGCCGCGCCCGGATTGTCCTTCCGGACGTAGACTGCCTTCGGGCTCGCGCGTCAAGCCTCCAAACGGGCGGCAGGTGTCCCGGGCCGGACCGCGCCAACAGAGGCGAAGGGCGCAAAACGTCAACGCGCTACAATCCTCGCCCGTGCCGCGGCCAACCTGCGGTTCCCCTGTGGAGATCACGGCCGTCATCCCGATGTTCAACGAGGCGCAGCGCGTCGACGCCACGGTCCGTTCCGTCCTCGATCACCTGGACGGCCTCGGCGGCGACGGCGAAGTGCTCTGCGTGGACGACGGGAGCGCCGACGACACCGCGGCGCGGGTCGAGGCGCTCTCTTCCGCCGACCCCCGGGTGCGCCTCGTGCGGCTTCCGCACAACCGGGGCAAGGGCGCGGCCGTCCGGGCCGGCGTGCTCGAGGCGCGCGGGCGTTTCATCTTCGTCCTCGACGCCGACCTCTCGGCGCCGCCCGACGCGATCGACGACGCGCTCCCCCACCTCCGCGACGGCGCCCACTGGGTCGCCGGCTCGCGGAGCTGCCCCGGCGCGGACGTCGTGCAGCGGCAGGGGATCGTGCGGCGCGTCCTCGGCCGGTGCTTCTTGAACGTCGCCCGGCGCCTCGTCGACCCCAAGGCCACCGACCTCACCTGCGGCTTCAAGGGGTTCCGGAGCGACGTCGCCCGCGCGATCTTTCTCCGCTCCCGCATCGACGGCTGGGCCTTCGACGCGGAGACGGCCCTGATCGGCCGCCGGCTCCGGCTCGTGCGGCGCGACATCCCGGTGCGGTGGACCAACGACCCCGACTCGCGGGTGCGCGTCGGCCGCGCCGTCCTCCAGAGCACGCGGGATCTCGCCCGGATCATGTGGAACGACGCCCGCGGCCGCTACCGGGAGGTGCCGTGACGGAGGGCCCGGTCCTCGGCATCGTGGACGGCATCACCGACGCGGGGGCGTGCCTCTTCGCCGACGACCGGCTCCTCGCCGCGGTCAACGAGGAGCGGCTCACCCGCGTGAAGCTCGAGGGCGGGTTCCCCGCCCGGTCGGTCGCCGAGGTGTTGAGGATCGGCGGCGTCGCGCCGCGCGACGTCGCTCGGATCGCCATCGGCGGGATCGCGACGCCCTCGCTCCCCACGCGCCTCTTCCGCGGCCTCCAGCGCCGCCTCTCCGGGACGGCGGGGATCATCTTCGACCGCCCCCGGAGCCCCCTCCACATCCTCTCGGACCTCGTCCGCTACCGCGTGCGCGTGACCACGAACCGCGGGACCGACTCGCGCCTCGGCCGCCTCGAGGGGCGCCTCGCACGCCGCGTCCTCGCCCGCGAGGCCGGCCTCGACGCGCCGGTTGAGCTCGTCGAGCACCACCGCGCGCACGCCGCGTGCGCGTTCTTCGCGTCGCCGTTCGAGCGCGCGCTGGTGCTCACCGCGGACTCGCTCGGCGACGGCCTCTCGCTCACGGTCTCGCGCGGCGAGGGACGCGATCTCACGCGGCTCTTCGCTGCCGACGCGTTCGCTTCGTTCGGGACGTTCTACGCGCTGGTCACGCGCTTCCTCGGGTTCCGGCCGTACCACGAGGAGGGCAAGGTGCTCGCGCTCTCCGCCGAGGGCGACGCGGCGCGGATCCCCGTGCCCTTCCCGCTGCGGCTCGAGGGCGAGCGCGTCGTCTACGACGGCGAATGGGGGCTCCGGGCGTGGCCGTGGCTCGAGCGGCTGCGAGGCCACGACCGGAAGGACATCGCCGCGTGGCTGCAGCGGGGCACCGAGGAGGGGATCGCGGGCATCGCGGCGCGGTTCGTCGAGCGCACCGGCGAGAAGGACCTCTGCGTCGCCGGCGGGCTCTTCGCGAACGTGCGCCTGAACCTCCGCCTGCTCGAAACGCCCGGCGTCGACCGGCTGTTCGTTTTCCCGCACATGGGCGACGGCGGCCTCGCGGTGGGCGCCGCGCTCGCGCACCTCGCGCCGGAGGGATTCCGCCTCCCGCCGCCGTTCCTCGGCCCTGGGTTCTCGGACGCGGAGTGCGCCGAGGCGCTCGGCGACCTCCCGTTCACGCGGCCGCACGACGCCGCCGCGGAGGCGGCGCGGCTGCTCTCCGAGGGCGCCGTGGTCGCGCGCTTCGACGGGCGCATGGAGTTCGGGCCGCGTGCGCTCGGCAACCGGAGCGTGCTGGCCGAGGCGCGTGATCCCTCGGCGCGCACCATGCTCAATCGCTGCCTCGACCGCACGGAGTTCATGCCGTTCGCGCCGGTCATCCTCGCGGAGGCCGCGGAGGGGCGCGTCCGCGACCTCGCCCGCGCCCGCGAGTGCGCGCGCCACATGACGATGGCGTTCCGCACGCGGCCGGCGCTCCTCGCCGAGGCGCCCGGCGCGGTGCACGTGGACGGGACCGCGCGGTGCCAGGTGGCGACGCGCGAGGAGCACCGGGGGCTCCACACGCTCCTTACCGCCTACGCGGCCATCACCGGGCGCAGCACGCTCATCAACACGTCCTTCAACCGGCATGGGGAGCCGATCGTCTGCACGCCCCGCGACGCGGTCCGCACGTTCCGCGAGAGCGGCATCGACGCGCTCCTCCTGGGCCCGTTCCTCGCCGTGGTGACGCGCGTCGCGAACAGGCACGCCGCCGCGGGCATCGCGCGATGACGATGCGCCTTCAGCTCGCCCTCCTGGCCCTGCTCCTCGTCCCATACTTCATCAACCTCGGGGAGCCCGACCTCTGGGACGCGAACGAGACGCTCTACGCGGAGCCGCCGCGCGAGGCGCTCGAGACCGGGGAGTGGCTCGCGCCCACCATGAACTACGAGACGTGGTTCGTGAAGCCGCCGGGCGTCACATGGGTGCTCCTGCCGTTCTACAAGGTGCTCGGCCCGACCGAGTTCGCGGCGCGCCTCCCGCTCGCGCTCGCGGCGGCGGGGACGATCCTCCTCCTGTGGGACCTCACGCGCCGGCTCGCGGGGGACAGGGCGGCGCTCCTCGCGGCCGCAATCCTCGCGACCACCGCGAAGCAGGTCGTCTTCAGCCGCCAGCTCGCCGGCGACGTGCTGTTGACGCTCTGCCTCGTGGCCGCGGCGCAAGGCTA
>DASUGR010000029.1:0-28723 GCA_036273915.1 Planctomycetota bacterium
CCGTGGCGCCCCTCCTTAGGAGTCTTGCGAGAACAAATGCGTCAAGCACCGAGGCCGAGCGAGACGGCGCGAGGCAGGGAGGGACGACGACGCGTATCCGCGGAGGAGGGGCGACGCCGCATCGCGTCGTCGCAGCCGGCCGAATGTAGCAGTTGTTCTTACACGACGACTTACTTCGGGGGGGCTTCCACCGGCGGCAGGTCCGAGGAGGCCGGCTCGCGCGGCGGCGGCGGCTCCTCGACCGGGAGCTTCTTCGGGGTGGGCGTCTCGTGCTTCTCCGGCTCCTTGTCGACGCCGGAGTTGCGGGTCCGCGCGGCCTGCTGGTCCTTGACGCACGCGCCGAGGAGCAGGAGGCACGACAGGAACGCGGTGGCGATGCGGCGCATGTTCATTTCGGCTCCTCGTCTCCGGGCCTCCGCTTCCTGAGCTCGCAGTACCAGCTCTGCTGGCCGTCGATCCTCAGTTGCGATACGGGGCCCGAGAACGTGTAGTACCCGTCCGCCTTGACCTCGACGTGCCCGTCCTCGTCGAACTTCTCGAAGAACTCCCCCGCCATCTGGGTGCAGAGGAGATTGCCGTCGTCGTCGTAGACGAAGACCTTGGCATTCGGGACGTTGCAGTCGATCCGGTAGGTGTCGGGTTCCTTCTTCCAGTGATGGCAGCCGGCGACGAACACCGCCGCGGCTGCGAGGGGCAGCAATCGGTTCACGGTTTCGATTCTCCAATCTCCGGCAGATCCGCGCCGGACTCCGGGGGGCAGGAGAGGCGGTCCACGAGGATCACGCCGGGGCGGCGCTCGTCGGGCCGGATCACGACCACGTACGTGTCGCGCCCCGCCGCGATCCGCACGTCGGCGGCCGCCTCGCCCCCGAACCGCACGGCGTGCACCCCCGCCGGAAGCGGGAGCCGCGCCACCTGGATGTTGGCCGGCAGCGAGCTCCACGAGCGCGTGTCGGCCCGCTCGGAGGCGGTCCAGAGGAGGTTGGCGAGCGCGAAGCCGAACTCCGCGGCGTCGCCCGTGCTGTTCTTGTTCCTGCTCTTGACGGCCTCCGAGCCCGCCGTCGTGATCGTCGCCTTCACGGCCCGGCGGATGACCGCCCGGGCGAGGATCAGCGGCATCATCTTGTCGAGCTGCTGCCCGGCGACCTGGTTCACGTCGAGCAGCGTCTCGGTCGCCGCCTTCCGCCCGAAGGCGGTGACCTCGAGCGGCGGCACGCCCTGCACCTGGACCGCGAGCACCGGCACCGGCACGTCGGTCTGCATGAGCGGGACGTAGGAGTCGGTGATGAGCGCCGCGGCGATCTGCGCGATGCGCAGCGCGAGGTCGGTCGGCGGCGACCGCCCGGTGGCGTAGAAGGGCCCCGGGCCGGCGAGGTAGAACACGTGGAGCACGCCCTCGCCGGGCGCGGCGTAGTGCCCGTCCTTCGCGCGCTGCGCGGCCTCCTTCGCCGTCGCGAAGCCCGGCTCGTAGGCCACGCAACGATCGTACGCGCGCGCGGCGCCGTCCCGCGCACCGGTCGCCTCGAGGATCACGCCCTGGAGGTAGGCGCCGATCCCGACGCGCCGGTACTCCTCCCGAGGCTTGTAGCCGAGGTCGTCGCCGAGCGGCGAGTCGATGATCTGCTGCTGCTTCTCGCCGACCTGGAGGGCGTAGGCGTACGCGTCGCCCTCCGTCTGGCTCGAGTGCACGATCAGGTCGGCGAGGCAGAGCATCACCCGCACGAGGATGACCTCGTAGTCGGCCCCGGAGTAGGACCGCGCCATGTCGTCCGAGAGCGCCGAGGCGAAGAACTCCTTCGCCGTCTTCGACTCGTGCTCGTCGAGCTGGTCGCGCGCCTCGCGCATGAGCTCGACGGCCACCTCCGGACGGCCGAGCGCGAGCTGGGTCATCGCCTTGTCGAGCAGCAGGAGGTAGGTGTTTCCCTTGCCCGGCCTGACGTCGAGCGCGTTCGAACGAGCCACCTCCTGGGCGTCCACGCCCGTCTCCTTGGCGATGAGGCGGTCGACGGCGGCGTCGGCGCCGGCGAAGTCGCCCTGCAGGTAGCATCCCCGGAACTCCGCGAGTTTCTCCGAGTAGGACCGGCAGCCGACGACCGCCAGCCCGAGGAGCAGCAGGGCGGTCCGCACGATCGCCTACCGGTACGCCTTCCGGACCCTCGCGGTCTCCTTCTGCATCAGCCGTCCGCTCCGGGCGTCGATCAGCTCGAGCGTCAGCAGGTAGTCGCGCTGCCGCTCCTTCTCGCCCGTCGTCGAGAGCGTGGTGTAGACGGCCCACAGCAGGTAGTCCGGATCCTGTCCCTCCGCGCGCAGCACGCTCACGAACTTCTCCCGCCCGTCGTGGAGGAAAAGGTCCTCCGCGCGCATGGAGTTCACCTGGAGCCCATGCTCCACGTACCGCTGGCCGATCATGTCGTACCGCTTCGCCTGGAAGATGACGGTTTCGATGATCTGGTTCGTGGACTCGCGGATGTCGCCGAGCTCCTCCGCGCCGCGGTTCTCGATGCCCACGAACGCGATCTTCCTCACCTCGCCCTCGGGGAACCGCGCGGCCTCGGCGGTCAGCAGCTTCCGCGTCGCCTCCTCGATGAGCGCGTTGTAGGTCTCGGCGCCTGCCGCCTTCGAGCCGACGAGGTCGCCCTCGTCGCCGCTCTTCACGCGGCCCTTCGGGCTGCCCTTGCAGCCGAAGACAAGAGTGGCGAGAAGGATCAGGGTCATCGTTCGCATGAGGTCTCCTGGGGTTCCGGGTCACTATCGCCCAGCCCGGGGACGCGTCAAGCGATCGTCGTGCCGCATCGGGACCGCGATGCCCAGGGGGTCCGGGGGCGGGACGGTGTCCCCGTCGAGGGACATGCGTCCCCCGGGTCCCCTGCCCGCTCCTACGCGGAGCGGGTCTCGGCGCCCTTCTTCGCCCGCGCGGCGTACGCGCGGAGCATCTCGAACTGGGCCGGAAACGCGTGCACGTCCACGCCGAAGGGATCCTTGAAGAAGCAGGCGAGGTGGTCGAGCGACCCCTTCTCCCCCCGCGCGCGGGAGAGCGCCGCGAGCCTCGCCAGGTCGAGCACGAGCGGCGCCGCGAGCGCCGAGTCGCACCCCTGCCACGTGAACTGCATCGACATGCGCGCGCCGAGGAACCCCTCGAAGTGGATGTAGTCGTACGCGACCTTCCAGTCGTCGAGGCTCGGCACGAAGTCGATGTGCACGGAGCTGTGGCCCCCCTCGCCGAGGATCGCGCGGAGCGAGCGGTCCTTGCTCGAGCACTTGGCACTCCGCGCCTTGGGGTCGGTGAGCGACTGCCCGTCCGGGTTGCCGAGCATGTTGTAGCCCTCCCACGCGAGCACGCGCAGGTTCCGGAGCGCGAAGAGCGGCGCGAGCGTCGTCTTGACGAGCGTCTCGCCGGTCTTGCCGTCGCGCCCGGCGTGGACCGTGCCGCGCGCGAGCGCGAGCTCGTCGAGCGCCCGCACCGACGAGCCCGTGCTCGGCGTGAAGTTGACGTAGGCGTAGCCGGCGTCGAGCGCGGCGTACGCGTAGAGGAGCGACGGCGGGAAGACCTCCGCCCGGTCGTCGTCGAGCGCCGCGCGGAGCGCCGCGAGCGAGTCCCACTCCGGCCGCGCCTCGGGCAGCGGCTCCGTGGTCGCGACGTTGACGACGACGACGTCCGCGAGCGCGTTCCGCTTCTGGAAGTCGCGGACGTCCTTCTGGATCGCGGCGAAGGCGGCGCCCGGCCCCGGCTCGCGCCGCCGCGAGGGGCCGGCGATCGGGCGCACGGGCCGCGACGGGTGCCCGCCGCGCACCTCGGCCTGGGCAGCGTCGAGGTCGCCCGCGAGCGCGTCGAGCAGGCGGTCGGTGAGCACGCCCGCGCGGCGCTCGAAATCGCGCGCCGACTCCATGAGCGTGCGGCCGTTGACCTCGTGGCCGCCGAAGACCATGTCCTCGACGGGCGGCAGCGGCAGCTCGCGGAGCTCCTTCAGCTCGCTCACGAGGCCGACGCGCCCGGCGAGGCCCTTGGCGACGGCGCGGGCGCCGACGACCGTCATCATGCCCACGTTGCCGCAGGCGCCGATGAGCCACACTCCCGTCCTCGCCCTCATCTGTTCTCCTCGAGCGCCCGCCGGTAGGCGCGCACGAACTCCTCGGTCTCGGGGTACGCGCTCGCGCGGATCATCCCCCCTCCGCGATCGGCCGCGGGCGGCCGGAGCGCCTTGAGCACCTCGGCCCCCGAAGCCCCCTCGCCTCCCTCCGCGCGGGAGAGCGCCGCCTCGGCCGCGCGCCGCTCCTCGGGCCGGCGCACCTCCCGCTCGATCGCTTCGTGCAAGAGCTCGGCCTCCTCGCGCTTCAGCTTCTCGCCCTTTGCCAGCTTCGCGAGCGTCTCCGGATCGACCTCCGCCGCGCCCGCGTCGGCGGGCCCGGGGAGCACGACGAGCTGCGGCTCGGCCGCCGGCGCCGCTCCCTGCGCGCGCGGCAGGAGCGACGCGGCGAAGAGGAGGAAGGCGGCGAGCGGCACGCGGGCGGCCTCGCGCGGCACCGGCGAGCGCGGGAGACGTCGCGGCAGCGGGATCTCCTCCGCGACGCGCATCGTCAGGGGGTCCGGGGGCAGGGTCGCGACCGTCGTGAACCGCTCGTGCGTATCGAGCCGGCGGTCGAGGTAGAGGGCCGCGGCCGCCGCGCCGATCGGCTTCCCGAAGAGCGCCGCGACGAGCCCCGCGAGCGCGCCGGCGGCGAGGAGCGCCCACGGCAGCAGCGGCGGGGACGCGAACGGCAGCGCGAGGAGGCCGAGCACGGCGCCCCCGAGCGCGCCCCGCGAGGCCGCCTTGAGCAGCCGGACGGCCTCGAGCCGCAGGCGCGTGCGGCGCACGAGGCGAAGGACGGCGGCGTGCGCGGTCACTTCCCCTCCGCCTGCTTCTTCTTCTCCGCCTCGCGCTGGCGGCGCGCCTCGAGCACCTCCTCGGGAAGCTCGAGCGGCTTGAACTCGGTCACGTTGTCGAGCGGCTCTTTCGAGAAGAGCACGGTGACGCGGGTACCGACCTCGGGTACGCGCGCGTGGATCGCCTCGTACGTGCCGTTGTCGGGCGCGCCTTCCTCGGTGTTGTCGATGAGCGCGGTCGGCGTGCTGTAGCAGGCGACGATGAGGCGGTCGACCTCGGCGCCGAACCACGGCTTGTGGTTCGGGGGACCCTCGTCGATCATCATCGAGCCCGTGTAGACGAGCTTCCCGCGCTGCATGACGTCGACCGTGCGGTAGTTCCAGACGAGGTCCTCGATGCGCGCGCGGACGGGTTCCTGTTTCGCGTCCTGCCACTCCACGTAGACGTGCACGACGTCGCCCTCGGGCGGGAAGGTCTCGCCCGTCTCCTCGTTCCAGCGGAAGGGCCTGCCCGCCTTGAAGCCCGCGCACAGGAGCGCGCTGTTGAGGCACGTGGCGTAGCCGCGCATGCGCTCGCCGGACGGGCGGCGCTTCGAGGTCCAGGGGCCGGGATCGAGGAGCACGATCGTCTCGTGCGCCTTCGCCGGGGAGACGTTGACGAGGTACTCGCACGGGCCGCCGCCGCGGTACGCGATCTCGCCGACCGTGCGGACGAGGTTCTCCTCCCACTGGATCCGGAAGCGCTGGCAGGTCTCCGCGAACTCCGCCGACGTGCGGAGGATCTTCGCGACGTCCACCGGCTCCGGCGGCTGTGAAGGCTTGTCGGGCTCCTGCGCGGAGCCGAGGAGGGCGAGGAGCGCGATCGCGGCCGCGGTTCTCATCGGAAAAGGCCTCCTGCAAAGGGCGTGCGCCGCCCCATGGGGAAACGCGTGGGGATCCCTTGGGTTCGTTGTACAGGCCCCCGCCAGGGCCTGTACACCCCGTGTCTGGACGCCTCTACGGGAGATGCGAGAGCGCCTCCTGCACGAAGCCCGCGATGCGGGGGTCCGTGGCCCAGCCGCTGACGTCGGAGACGGGACCGTAGACCTGCTTCGGGGCGGGGCCGGCGCCGGCCTCCCCCGCCTTCCGCATCCGCTCCAGCGCCGGGACCGCGTCCGCACCGCCGATGCGGCCGAGCGCCGCGCACGCCGCCGCGGCGAGCGCCTGCGCGTAGGGGAGCGGCTGCTGGTTCTCGCGGTCGAACCGCACGAGCGGGCCGTCGAGCAGGATCCCGTCGAGCACGGTCGCCGCGATCTGCGCGGCGGCCTTGGGCGGCGCGAGCGTGCCGAGGAGCTCGCAGGCGCGGGTCATCGTCGGCAGGATCGTCTCCCAGTCGCTCTCCGAGAGCACCCCGCCCTGCGTCCGCTTCGCAAGGTACTCGCCCCGCTTCTTGAGGAAGCGGATCACCGCGTCGCCGCCGGCGGGGTCGTTGATCTCCCCCACGGCCTCGAGCATCGCGAGGAGCGCGTTGGACTCCTCCTCGACGAGCAGGACGCGGCCGAGCGTTTCGATCTGGTCCGCCGCCTTCCGCCCGCCGAGCACACGCGCGGCGTAGCGGCGCACGTCGGCGCCCGCGTCCGGTTTGAGCAGGATCTTGGCCACGCTCCCCGACGTCTTCGGATCGGAGTGCGCGATCAGCTTCGGAACCGCCTGTTCCGCGACGCCGCCGCCGGTCTTCAGGTCCTTGAGCAGGTCCGAGAGCGATGCCTCGCCCGCCTCCGCCTCGCCGAGCGGCGGCAGGTACTTCTTCTCGTCGCGCGAGACCTTCCGCTCGAACGAGGAGAGCGGCCGCACCTGCGGCCTGTACTTCCCCTGCCGGCGCGCGAGCGTCCGGGCGTCGAAAAAGCGGAAGATGTCGTCGACGACCTCCTGCGGAAAATCGTGGCCGCGCTTCGGCAGCTCCGTGTAGACGAAGTCGGTCCCGCTCCCGACGAGCGTCTGCATCGCCGGGCGCACGCCATCGACCGGGCAGCGCGGGTCGTCGTCGCTGTGGTAGACGTAGAACCCCGTCCGCGTCTTCTGGAACGCGGGGATCCCGTCGACGCCGAAGGAGGAGGCGGGCGCGATCGCCGCCCACGTCTCCGGCAGCCGCGAGCCCTGCGCCCACGTCCCGCCGCCGCCCATGCTGTGGCCGACGAGGTAGATGCGGTTCTCGTCGATGTTCCAGAGCGCGAGGATCTCCTCGAGCATCGCGTCGATGAGCTCGCAGTTGGGCTTCGAGCCCCAGCCGGCCGTCGCCGCGGTCGGGCAGGCGCAGATCCAGCCGCGCGTCTCGCACTGCCGCTGGTAGAAGTTCATGGCATCGGCGCCGCTGCCGACGACGAGCTTCCCGTCCGCCCCCCCAGCCCCCCCACCATGAAGACCGACGACGAGCGCGGTCGGCAGCAGCGGATCGTAGCTGTCGGGCACGACGAGCGTGTAGCGGGCGTTCTCCGAGAGCTTGTCGGCGCGGAGCGCGATCGGCCGGTCCTTCTGGTAGCCCTTCCTGTCGTGCGCGGAACGCCACGCGCGGCGGAGCGCGCGCTCGCTGAAGGGGAAGTCCGCTTGCGCGCGGATCCGCGCGAGCACGCTCTCGCGCGCCGCCTCGTCCGCCTCGAGGTACCCGCGCGCGAGCGCCGTCTGGTCGGTCCAGCTGCCCTTGGGCGCCTTCGCGCCGAGACGCTTCCGCGCGACCTCGCTCGCGGGGTCGAGGCGGAGGACGAGCTCGAGCGCGTACTCCTCCTCGTCGCGGAGCTTGCTCGCGGCGCACCAGTCGGCGAGCTCGAGCGCGGCGTCCGCGTCCTTCGCCTGGAGGAGGCGCCGCTGGAACTCCTGCTCGGGCGGCGGCGTCCTGTCGATCGACTTGACCTTGTCCTTCGGGAAGCGTAGGACGCCGAGCGTCATCCCGGGGAGCGCGGAGTTGAACGGGTTGACGACGACCTCGGGATCCTCGGCGACGACCGCGCCCTCGATCTTCTTGCCGCTCTTCAGGTGGACGGTGTCCGCGAGGGCGAACGCGGCAAGGAGCAGGAGCGCGAGCGGGCGCACCGCGCCTATCTTAGCGGCAGGAGGCAGGAGGGGGTCCGGGGGCGCGGGGAAGCGGAGGGGGCCGGGGGGCGCTGCGCGGCGGGCGGCGCTACCCGCGGAGGTCGGCGAGCCGGAGGAGGCACTGGAACGGGACCGCCTCCCGGGCAAAGGCCTCGGCGGCGCCGGACTCGCGGTCGACGAGGCCGAAGGCGCCGACGACATCGGCGTTCCACTCCTCGCGCACGCGGGCGACCGCCTTGAGCGCCGAGCCGCCGGTCGAGAACGTGTCCTCGACGACGACGACGCGCGGCCTCGGCTTGTCGGGCCGAGGCCCCTCGACCGAGCGTTTCGTCCCGTGGCCCTTCGGCTCCTTGCGTACGAGGAACCCGGCGAGCGGGCGGCCGAGCTTGCCGACGTGGTGGAGGATCGCGCCCACCATCGGGTCGGCGCCCATCGTCATGCCGCCCACCGCGTCGGGGTTGAGCGGTGCGATGCGCTCCCAGAGGAGCTCGGCGAGCAGCGCGGAGCCCTCGGCGGAGAGCGTGAAGAGCCGTCCGTCGACGTAGACGTCGGATTTCGCGCCGCTCGCAAGCGTGAAGTCGCCGAACTGCACCGCGCGCTGCCTGAGGAGGGCCTTGAGGCGCTCGAGTCGCGGGTCGCGCACGGGGCAAATCCTACCGGGTGCCCCTCCGAACCGGCCCCGCATCGGGTTTTCTGCAAGTTGTTAGGCGATCGGAGCCTGGCTCCGTACGGCTAGTATCTGCCCCCCGTGCCCCCCTGCGTCCGAACGAAAAAAGGGCCCGCCGAAGCGGGCCCTTGAGGTTCGTCGGATCCGAGGATCAGCCGACCGGAGCGGGCTCCGGCTTCTTCTCCTTGAACACGAGGCCCGTCTCGCCCTTGTCCACGAGGATCTCCGCGCCCTCGGGGAAGCGGCCGGCGAGCAGGTTCTCAGACAGCGGGTCCTCGACCAGGCGCTCGACGGCGCGACGCAGCGGCCGCGCGCCGAACTCCGGGTTGTACCCCTGGTCGATGATGAACTCCTTCGCGCCGTCGGTGAGGACGAGCGTGTGCCCCTTGGCGCCGATGCGCTCGCGGACGTGGGCCAGCTCGATGTCGATGATGCTCTTCAGGTCCTCGCGGGTGAGCGGGCGGAAGAAGATGATGTCGTCGACGCGGTTCAGGAACTCCGGCCGGAAGTGCTTCTCGAGCTCCTCCTTGAGCATGGACCGCATCTTCTCGTGCGACACGTCGTCGCCGCCGCGGCGGAAGCCGAGCGACTCCTGCTTGGAGAGCCGCTCCGCCCCGATGTTCGAGGTCATGATGATGATCGTGTTCTTGAAGTCGATCTGGCGGCCGTAGGAGTCGGTGAGGCGTCCCTCCTCCATGATCTGGAGGAGCATGTTGAAGGCGTCGTGGTGGGCCTTCTCGATCTCGTCGAAGAGGACCACGCTGTACGGGCGGCGGCGGACCTTCTCGGTGAGCTGGCCGCCCTCTTCGTAGCCGACGTACCCCGGCGGGGCGCCGACGAGCCGGCTGACGTTGTGCTTCTCCATGTACTCGGACATGTCGATCTGGATCAGGGACTCCTCGGCCCCGAACATGAACTTCGCGAGCGCCTTCGCGAGGTGCGTCTTGCCGACGCCCGTGGGGCCGATGAAGATGAAGCTGCCCATCGGGCGCTTCGGGTCCTTGAGCCCCGCGCGGGCGCGCCGGACCGCCTTCGCGATCGAGCGGATCGCGTCGTCCTGCGAGACGACCGACCTGTGGAGCTCGTCCTCCATCTTGAGGAGCCGCTCCGCCTCGCCGCTCTCGAGCCGCGTGAGCGGGATGCCGGTCATCCGGGAGACGGTCTCCTGGATGATGTCGACGTCGACCTTGACGTCCATCTCGCGGCTCTTCTCGCGCCACTCCTTGAGCTGCGACTCCTTCTGCTTCCTGAGCTTGCAGACCTGGTCGCGGAGCTTCGCGGCGCGCTCGAAGTCCTGGTTGCCGACCGCCTCCTCCTTCTCGGTGTCGAGCTTGGCGATGTCGCCCTCGATGTCCTTCAGGTCGGGCGGCGTCGTCATCGCGGAGAGGCGGACACGCGCGCCGGCCTCGTCCATGACGTCGATCGCCTTGTCCGGCAGGTAGCGGCCGGGGATGTAGCGGGACGAGAGGTCGACCGACTCGGCGAGCGCCGCGTCGGTGTAGCGCACGCGGTGGTGGACCTCGTACTTCTCGCGGAGCCCCTTGAGGATCGCGAGCGCCTCGTCCTTGCTGGGCGGCTCGACGAGGATCTGCTGGAAACGGCGCTCGAGCGCGCCGTCCTTCTCGATGTACTTCCGGTACTCGTCGAGGGTCGTCGCGCCGATGCACTGCACCTCGCCGCGCGAGAGCGCGGGCTTCAAGACGTTGCTCGCGTCGATCGCCCCCTCCGCACCCCCCGCTCCGACCAGCGTGTGCAGCTCGTCGATGAAGAGGATCACGTTCTTCGAGCGGCGCACCTCGGTCATGACCGCCTTGATGCGCTCCTCGAACTGGCCGCGGTACTTCGTGCCGGCGACCATCATGGCGAGATCGAGCACGACGATCCGCTTGTTCCGCAGGATCTCCGGGACCTCGCCCTTGACGATGCGCTGTGCGAGCCCCTCGACGATCGCGGTCTTGCCGACGCCCGCCTCGCCGATGAGGACGGGGTTGTTCTTCGTGCGGCGCGAGAGGATCTGCATGACCCGCTCGATCTCGGGCTCGCGCCCGATGACCGGGTCGAGCTTGTTCTCGCGGGCGAGCTCGGTCAGGTCGCGGCCGAACGCGTCGAGCGCCGGCGTCTTCGACTTGGTGTTCTGCTGCTGGGCCGGCTCCGCCTCCTCCTCGGTCTCCTGTCCCTGCACCTCGGCGCCGAGGAGCTCGAGCACCTCCTCGCGGACGTCCTCGAGGCGCACGTTCAGGTTCTGGAGGACCTGGGCCGCGATGCCCTCCTGCTCCCGGATGAGGCCGAGAAGCAGGTGCTCCGTCCCGATGTAGTTGTGGCCGAGGTTGCTCGCCTCCTCGAGGGCCAGCTCGAGCACCTTCTTCGCGCGGGGCGTGAAGGGGAGCTGCCCCATCGTGACCATCGTGGTCCCGTGGGAAACGAGCTTCTCGATCTCCTGGCGGATCCGCTTGGGATCCACGTCCAGGTTCTTGAGGACATCGGCGGCGACACCGCTCCCCTCCTGGATGAGGCCGAGGAGGATGTGTTCGGTGCCGATATAGTCGTGGTTGAAGCGCTGGGCCTCCTGGCGGGCGAGTCCCATCACCTTCCGGGCTCTGTCAGTGAAGCGGTCAAACATCGCTGTCTCCGAGGCTGATGCCCATGTCTATCACGGGTCTCTGCGCATCTAGGAGCGAACCCCATACCGGAGCGCGATCCGAGACGCTTCCTCCTAGAGTCTATCGGACGATTTCCGTCCCAGCAGCTTAAGGCCCGGTCGGACAAGGGGTTAGCATCGCTTCGAACGCGGTCCGATTTTTCTTTTCCGGGCGCTTTCCCGCTACGAGTCCTGTCAAAAAGACACATCGCTTGTGGACACGTCCACATCGCGCGGCACAGCATTGGACCGCTCGGGGCGTCACCGGGAGGTCATTTCGGGGGGGGCTGGGGGGCCGGGATCGATCGCTTGCCAGAGCGCCTGAACGGTGACGCCGAGTGATGCGAGCACCTGCGCGGCGGTGCCGTGGCCCTCGCGGACGAGACCGAGCAGCAGGTGCTCCTCGCCGATCCACGCGTGGTCGTGGGCATCCGCCTCCGCGAGCGCGAGTTCGAGTGCCGTCTTTACGGATGGCGTGAAGGGGAGCTGGCCGGCGGCATCCCACGCGTTGCCCCGGGTCATGCGCTTCTCGGTCTCTTGGCGCACGCGCTCGGGATCGACGCCCAGCTTCCGGAGCAGCCGGGTTGCCGCGCGGCGGCGGGCGAGAAGACCGAGCAGCACGTGCTCGGTGCCGATGGTGTCGTGCTGGAAGCGCTGCGCCTCGAGCCGGGCGAGGCCCATCGCGTTCCGGTTGTCGCCCGACATGCGTCCAATCGGATCCGGCGCCGGGTGCTCCGGCATCCGGGGGCCGCCCGAGTCCTCGTCGCGCGGGCGCGGCGGGGCGGCGGCGAGGACGGTCTCCGGGTCGAGGTCATTCGCCAGCAGCACGCGCGCAGCGATCCCCTCCTTCTCCCGCAGGAGGCCGGCCAGCAGGTGGGGGACGTCGACGCGCGTGGCCCCGCCGTCGCGGGCCGCGAGGAACGCGTGGTCGACAGCCACCCTCGCCCCGGGCGTCAGGGCCACCGGCGCCTTCGGGATCACGGCGGTGCCCGCCTGCATGTGCTTCACCACCTCGGCGCGGAGCCTGCCGAGGAGCAGGTTCGCGAGCGTTCCGCCCCCGGACCCCCCGTCGATGATCCCGAGCAGGATGTGCTCGGTGTCGATTGCCTCATGCTGCTCGTGGTGGGCGATGAGCGACGCGAGGTCCATCGCCTCGCGGGCGGGCGCGGTCAGCGGGCCCGGCTCGTCGACCGGCTCCGCGCCCTCGTCATCGTGGCCGAGCAGTTCGCGGACCTCCTCGCGGACGTCCTCCACGAGGAGGTTCAGGCTCCGCAGCGCCTGTCCGGCTATCCCCTTCTCCTCGCGGACGAGGCCGAGGAGCAGATGCTCCGTCCCGATGTAGTTGTGGCCGAGGCGCTGCGCCTCCTCGAGGACCAGCTCGAGCACCTTCTTCGCGCGGGGCGTGAAGGGGAGCTGCCCCATCGTGACCATCGTGGTCCCGTGGGAAACGAGCTTCTCGATCTCCTGGCGGATCCGCTTGGGGTCCACGTCCAGGTTCTTGAGGACGTCAGCGGCGACCCCGCTCCCCTCCTGGATGAGACCGAGGAGGATGTGCTCGGTGCCGATATAGTCGTGGTTGAAGCGCTGGGCCTCCTGCCGGGAGAGCCCCATCACCTTGCGCGCGCGGTCCGTGAAGCGGTCGAACATCCCCGGGTCATTCTAGCGCCCCCGGAGCCCCCCCCTGCCTCCGGAACTGCGGACCCCAATGCCGCAGTCGACGGTCGCAACCCTAGTCCTGCCAGCCAGTTAGGCAAGCCAGGTGGCTTATGGGATACAGCCTAGATGTGGAGGTGCTTGCGGATGAAGTCCGCGCGGGCGGCGTCGCGCTCGCCCGGCGTCAGGTCGCGCTTCTCGAGACGCTGCAGGTGCGCCGGCTGCGTCAGGATGAAGAGCTCGTTCACCGTCGCCATGTCCACGTCCGCGAGCAGGCCGAGGTTCACGCCGAGGCGCACGTGCGACAAGAGGTCCATCGTCTCCTCGGACGAGATCGTCCGCGCCGCCTTCAGCGTGCCGAACGCGCGCCAGATCTTGTCCTCGAGCCGCAGCCGGTCCTTGTCGAGCAGGTGCTCCCGCACCGCCCGCTCGTACGCCACGATCTTCGGCACCACGCGGTCGAGCAGGTCGAGGATCTCCTCCTCGCTCTTCCCGAGCGTGATCTGGTTCGAGATCTGGTAGAAGTCGCCCGACGCCTGCGTCCCCTCGCCGTAGAAGCCCCGGACCGCGAGGTTGATCTTCGTGACCGACGAGAAGACCTTGTCGATCTGCTTCGTGAAGACGAGCGCCGGCAGGTGGAACATCACCGACGCCCGCATCCCCGTTCCCACGTTGGTCGGGCACGCGGTCAGGAAGCCGAACTCGCTCGAGAACGCGAACTCCAGCTCCCGGTCGAGCTGGTCGTCCAGCCACTGGAGGTCCTGGTAGGCGTCGTGGACCTGGAATCCCGCCCGGATGGCCTGGATCCGCAGGTGGTCCTCCTCGTTGACCATCACCGCGAGCATCTCGCTCCGGTTGAAGAGGACGCCACGGTCCCCCGAGCCGTTCGCGAGCTCGCGCGAGATCAGGTGCCGCTCCAGGAGGAAGCGGTTCGTCATCTCGTTCATCGTGTCGAGCTCGACGTAGAGATGGCCGTTGTCGCCGAGACCGAGCTTGTCGAGCGCCCGCCGGACGAGGAGGTGGATCTCCCCCCGCTCCGCGTCGCTTGCCCGGGTCAGGAACGGGAAACGGGCGAGGTTCCTCGCAAGGCGCACGCGGCTCGAGATGACGATGTCGCTCTCGGGGCCGATGCCCTTCAGCCACTCGCCGCTCTGCCCGATCAGCTCGTCCAAGTTCACGATGCCTTCTCCATCGGCTGTGCCGGGGGGTGTTCCCCCAGGTTCAGGGCTCCTTCCCCTTCATTCCGCGGAGGCGGTCCCGCAGCTGCGCCGCCTTCTCGTACTCCTCGTTGGCGACGGCCGAGGCCAGCTGCTGCTCGATGTCGGCCAGCTCCCGCCGCGAGGCCTGGGCGCCCTTGACCCGCTCCGGGGTCTTGCCCCGGTGGGCAGACGCCCCGTGGACCTTCTCGAGGAGCGGGATCAGGACGGGGCCGAAGGCCTCGTAGCAGCGGGGACAACCCAGTCGCCCCTTGGCCTTGAACTCGGCATAGGCGAGGCCGCATCCCGGGCAGGTGGCCGGGACGGCCTCGGATTCGCGGGGGGCCGGGGGGCCGCCCCCCTTCACGAGCTGCGAAAGGACCGCCGGGAAGGCCATCATCGTGTTCTTCTCGTGCGCACACTGCTCGCAGATGTGCATCTCGGTCTTCTTGCCTTCCCGGATCTCGGTGAAGTGGATCTTCGCCTCGCGCTTGCCGCACACCTGGCAGAGCTTGCCCATACCTATGAATTATCGGTGGGTCCGGCGGGCCGTCAAAGCGGGGCGCCGATAAGCTCGCGGAAACGGTCCCCGCGAGCGTCGAATCCCGGGAATTCGTCGTAGGAAGCGAACCCGGGGCTCAGGAGCACCACGTCGCCCGGCCGCGCGATCTCGAGCGCCCGCCGGACGGCGGCGTCGAACCCGGGCCGGAGCTGGGATGCGGGGATCCGCTCGTGGAGCTTTGGGCCGGTCTCCCCGTAGGCGATGACCGCCTTGGCCCGGTCGGCGGCTCGGACCAGCGGCCCCCAGTCGAGCCCCTTGTCCCGGCCGCCCGTGAGCAGGATCACCGGGCGGGAGAACGCGCCGACCGCGGCAGCCGCCGCCTCCGGGGTCGTCGCGATCGAGTCGTCGACGAAGGCCACGTCGCCGTGGGTCGGGAGCATCTCGAGCCGGTGCCGGAGCGGCCGGAAGTCGCGGATCGCGGCCCGGCACCCCTCCGGCGTCGCGCCGACCGCGAGCGCCGCGTGCGCCGCGGCGGCGGCGTTCCAGAGGTTGTGGCGCCCCGCGAGCCGGAGCCCGTCGAGCGCGATCGGCGGCGGCCGGCTCTCGCCGAACCAGACGATCCGCCCGCGCGTGTGGGCGGCGAAGGAGCGGCAGACCTCGTCCTCCTCCCGCAGGACGACCGCGCCGCCCGGGCGGACGGCCTCGACGAGCCGCCGCTTCGACCCGGCGTAGTGGCCGAACGTCGGGTGGCGGTCGAGGTGGTCGCCGGTGACGTTGGTGACGATCGCGGCATCGAGCGCGAAGTCGTCGTGCTCGAGCCACGCGAGCTGGAACGAGGAGACCTCCAGCACGGCGACCGTCCCCGCCGTCAGGCGCTCCGCCTCGTTCAAGAGCGGCCGGCCGATGTTGCCCCCGAGGGTGACCGGACGGCCGGACGCCTCGAGCATGGCGGCGACGAGGGAGGCCGTCGTCGACTTCCCCTTCGTCCCGGTGACCCCCACGATCGGGCCCTTGAGGTGTCGGAGCGTGATTCCGAGCTCGGTCACCACCTGCTTCCCGCGCGCCCGGGCCCGCCGGACGAGCGGGTGGTCGAAGGGGACCGCAGGGTTGACGACCACGATGTCCGTCGTGTCGAAGTCGGCCTCCTCGTGGCCGCCGAGGCGGAGCTCCACCCCCAGGGGCTCGATCTCCGCGAGGGAGCGCGCGAGCTTTCCGGGATCGCCCACGTCCGTCACGAGGACCGGGTGGCCCCTCGCGCGGAACCAGCGGACGGCGGCCACGCCGCCGCCGAACCGTCCAAGCCCCATGACCAGCACGCGCCTCATCGGGATGCCTCCGCCTGCCTTCTCAATTTGTCGGCGGCGCGCGTCAATTCCGCGACCTCTCGCTCCCGTTCCCCCTCGGTGAGGCGCGCGGCGGGCTCCAGCCGGATCTCCACCTCGTGGTCGTCCTTGATGCGCGCCGGCACGAGCACGTCGGAGAAGAAGTCCACGCCCGGCTTCTGGTACCACGGCGCGCGGAGCGCGACGACCTGCCGCGTCGGCTCGTAGCCGGGCTTCTCCACCTCGACGAGCGCGTCCCCGTAGTGCGTGAAACGCCACGTCGTCGGCGACCGTCCGACCTTCTCGCCGTTCACGGTCACCTCCGCGCCGGGCGGGTCGGTGCGCACGAGAAGACGCCGCTCGACGCACCCCGCGAGGAGGATGAGCGCGACGAGCGTGGCGGCCCGCACGCGAGACAGCATAACCACGCCATTCCCCTTGTCCTTGTGGAGCGCTATCCTCGTCGGGGCGCAATGCGTCTCGCCAAGGTGAGCGAAGGGGGCGGGCCGAAGGCTCTTCCGGCCAACGGCAGCCTCGCGATCCGGGATTCCGGCGAACGCCGCATCGGCCAGGCCATCGCGCGCTGTCTCGCGGACCTGGACGTGCGCGGCGAGGCGGCGGCGCCGTTCGACCGCGCCGCGGACGTGCTGAACGGCCTCGTGCCCGCGATCTTCCGCGGCGACGCCGACGCGGCGCGCGCCGCGATCCTCGAGACCGACCTCCCCACGCGGGAGGTCCTGGACATCGCGCTGCGGGCCCGGCTCGCGGTGCGTGGGCGCCGGCCGGCCCACCGCGAGCGCGGGGAGCGCGAGCGCGCGGCCGACGCGGCGCTCCGCGCCCTCGCGGAGCGGGAGGACCCCGCCCGCCCGGAGGACCTGGACCGGCGCCGCCAGATCGCGACCGTCCATCGCCGGCTCCTCACGCTCCTCTCGGACGGGGTGCTGACCGCGCGCCCCGACGGCCGGCTGCTCCACGCCAACCGCATGGCGCGAGAGGCGCTCGGGCTGCGCCTCCGGGACCTGCGCGAGACGCCGCTCCGGGGGCTCTTCGCGGAGAAGGCCGACGCGGAACGGATGTGGCGGTCCGTGAAGGACGACGGCATCTTCCGCGGCCGGGAGGTCGACCTGCGCGCGGCGACCGGCCGCACCTTCCCGGTGCGCCTCGCCGCCGCCAGGGCCGAGGGCCCCGACCCGCGCATCCTCCTCGTCTTCCGCGACCTCACCGAGATCCGCCACATCCGGTCGCGGCTGATCGAGACCGAGAAGCTCGGCGCGATGGCGAAGGTCGCCGGCTCGGTCGCGCACGAGATCCGGAACCCGCTCAACGCGCTCTTCCTCAACGCCGACCTCCTCGAGGAGGAGCTCGCGGACTCGGGCAACCTCCCCCCCGCGATCGAGGAGACGCTCCGGGTCATGCGGGAGGAGATCGAGCGGCTGAACGAGATCATCAAGAACTACCTGTCGCTCAGCAAGCTCGGCCACTCCAACTTCGAACGCCTGGAGCTCAACGAGGTCGTGAAGGACTTCGCGGAGGAGGCGGAGGAGATGGCGGGACGGCGGAAGGTGACGCTCGACCTGCGGCTCTGCCGCGGCGAGACCACCGTGCGCGCGGACCGGAACATGCTGCGCCGCGTGCTCGTGAACCTCGTGCAGAACGCGCTCGACGTCTCGCAGGCCGGCGGGCGCATCCTGCTCGGCACCCGGCGCCTGCTCCACCGCGTGCGGCTCTCCGTCCGCGACCGCGGCCCGGGCGTCGCCGCCGAGGCGCTCCCCCACCTGTTCCAGCCCTTCTTCTCGACGAAGGAGCGGGGGACGGGACTCGGGCTCTACCTCTGCCGCGAGATCGTGATGGCGCACGTCGGGGAGGTGGCGCTCCGCTCGGTCAAGCCCTGCGGCGCGCAGGCGACGGTGCTGCTCCCGCGCTGGCGCGACGGCGCGGACGAATCGGGGGGGGCGGGGGGGACCCGATGATCGCGCAGCGCCCCACGATCCTGATCGTCGACGACGACCGGAACACGCGGGAGACGCTCAAGCGCGGCCTCCACCGCGCCGGCTACGAGGTCGTCACCGCGGAGGACGGGTCCAAGGCGGTCCCGGTCCTCCAGGAGCGCGAGATCGACCTCCTGATCACCGACTACAAGATGCCCGGGATCGACGGGTTGCGCCTCGCCACGACCGCGCAGGTCGTCCAGCCGCAGCTCGCCGTGATCATGATCTCCGCCTTCGCGAACGTCGACACGGCGGTGAGCGCGATCAAGCAGGGCATCTTCGACGTGATCGAGAAGCCCGTGAAGATGCGCGACGTGAAGAAGGCGGCCGCCCGCGCGCTCGAGACCCGCCGGCTCGTGATCGAGAACCGGCGCCTCCGGGCCGACCTCATGGGCCGGGACGAGCTGGCGCGGATCATCGGCCGGGCCCCCTGCTTCCGCGAGGCGCTGGCGATGGTCGAGCAGGTGGCGTCGGTGAAGTCCACGGTGCTCCTCACCGGCGAGAGCGGCACCGGCAAGGAGATCTTCGCGAGCGCGATCCACCGCCTCTCGCCCCGCGCGGACGGTCCGCTCGTGAAGGTCCACTGCGCGGCGCTGGCCGAGGGTCTCCTCGAGACGGAGCTCTTCGGCCACGAGCGCGGCGCCTACACGGGCGCGGTCGGGCAGCGCAAGGGCCGGTTCGAGATGGCCGACGGCGGCACGATCTTCCTCGACGAGATCGGCGAGATCTCGCAGACGACCCAGGTGAAGCTCCTGCGCGTCCTCCAGGAGGGCGAGTTCGAGCGCGTGGGCGGCAGCGGGACGATCAAGGTCGACGCGCGCATCGTCGCCGCGACGAACGCCGACCTCCACCGGGCCGTGGCCGAGGGGCGGTTCCGCGAGGACCTCTTCTACCGGCTGAACGTGATCCGCATCGAGATCCCGCCGCTCCGCCGGCGCCGGGAGGACATCCCGCTGCTCGTCCAGCACTTCATCGAGAACTTCAACAAGCTCGCGGGGAAGCGCGTCCGCGGGATCACCCCCGAGGCCCTCGACCGGCTCGCGAGCTTCGACTGGCCGGGCAACGTCCGCGAGCTCGAGAACGTCCTGGAGCGCGCGATCGTGCTCGCGACCGGCGACCTCATCACGGAGGCCGAATTGCCGCCGCTCGAGCCGAGAAAGCCGCCGGCGGAGGGGATCCCCTTCCGCGTGGGGCAGCCGCTCGCGGACCTCGAGCGCGAGGCGATCCAGCGGACGCTGCGCGCCGTCGCGGGGGACAAGGACGCCGCCGCGAAGATCCTCGGGATCGGGGTCGCGACCCTCTACCGGCGCCTCAAGGAGATGGAGGAGCAAGGGCAGGAGGAAGACGCGGCCGAAGGCACCGAGGCCGGCACCTAGGAGTCGTGCAAGAACAACTGCTACATTCGGCCGGCTGCGACGACGCGATGCGGCGTCGCTCCTCCTCCGCGTATCGCTCCGCTGATACGCGTCGTCGTCCCTCCTTGCCTCGCGCCGTCTCGCTCGGCCTCGGTGTTTGACGCATTTGTTCTCGCACGACTCCTTTGTCGTCGTGCAAGCGGGCGGCGCGTGCGGCGCCGCAAACGGTCCCGGGACGTCCGGGGAAGGGCGGGCAAGCTCGTCGGCGGTCCCCAGAAAGCGTCAGCGGAGCCCGCTAGGACTCCGCTGACGATCTGTCCGGCGGAATGACTCCGCCAGGCCCGCGCTACTTGCGCTTCTTCTTCGTGGCCTTTTTCTTGGTCTTCTTCTTGCGAGCGGCCATGGTCGGACTCCTTTCGAGAAACTGGAACGAACCGTACCGTCCGCTCGCATTACAAGATCCGTGCCGAACGCACTTTCGTCCCTTTTCCTCCGGTTTCGGACGTCGAAAGCGCGTGTTCGACGCTCGCGCGCGCTTGCGACTTCTCAAATTGATAGGGAACGTGTTCGCCGCGAGCGCGTGAAACCCGCGGCGCATCGCAGTTCGAAGCACGATGCGTGCGCGCGAGCGACGTTCGCGCGCATCGCACGGGTCGAGTTGCGCTTCTTTCTCTCAAAGTGAGAAGCAAAGAGAGCCTCGCGCGCGCGTTTTTTTCAAATTGAGAATCATGTACCGTCAACGCGCGACGAAGAAGCATGCGATCGAGAGCCCTGCGTGTGCTCGCACTCGTACCCGAAAGGTCGACGCCTCCGGCACGACTCGCGGGACGCTCCGCGAAGGAGATCGCCGCGTGGAGGATGGAGTTCGACCTCGTGCGGGCGATGCGCGCACGCGGACATCAGGTGACGTGCGTCGAGCCCGCGGGCGAGGTCGACCCGATCCGCGCCGCGATCGAGCGCGCCCGCCCGCACATCGTCTTCAACATGCTCGAGGAGTTCCACGGGTTCGTGGAGTTCGAGCCGAACGTGCCCGCGCTCCTCGAGCTCCTCCAGGTCCCCTACACGGGCTGCAACCCGCGCGGCCTCGCGATCGCGCGCGACAAGGCGCTCACGAAGACGATCCTTCTGCGCGAGGGCATCCGCGTCCCCGGTTTCGCCGTCTTCCCGCGCCGCGGCCGGTTCCGCCCGCCGCCGCTCGCCTACCCGCTCATCGTGAAATCCCTCACCGAGGAGGCATCCGCAGGCCTTTCCGGCGTTTCGATCGTGCGCGACGCGGCGCGCCTCCGGGCGCGCGTGGCATTTCTCCACGAACGGGTGCGGAGCGACGCGATCGCGGAGGAGTACGTGGACGGCCGGGAGGTGAGCGTCGCGGTGCTCGGGAACCGCGGGGCGAGGGCGTTCCCGCCGCGCGAGCTCGACCTCTCCGGCCTGCCCCCGCGCGCCCCCCGGTTCGCCACGGCGCGGGTCAAGTGGGACCCCCTCTACCAGAAGCGCCACGCCATCCGTTCGCGTACCGCCCGGCTGCCCGCGCCGGCGGCGCGCCGCCTCGAGCGCCTGGGCGTCCGCGTCTACCGGTGCCTCGGCCTCTCCGGCTACGCGCGCATCGACCTCCGCCTGCGCGCGGACGGGGAGCCCTTCGTCCTCGAGGCCAACCCGAACCCCGACCTCTCCCGCGCGGACGACTTCGCCCGCTCGGCCGCCGCCGCCGGGATCCGCTACGAGGATCTCGTCGATCGGATCCTCCGCCTCGGGATCGCGTACGAGCGGGCATGGTACGAGTAGGGCGCTCGCCGCCGCGCGCCGCTGCAGCCGACGAACGTCGCGCACGCGACCGGGGAATGCGATAGTCTCCTGTCCGCGCCGCTCGCGGTTAGGGCGGCACGACGCCCGGAGGACGCGATGGAGCCCCGCCCCGTGGATCAATCGTCCGTGATCATGACCGAGCTGATCCTGCCCAACGACGCGAACGCGCTCGGCAACTGCATGGGCGGGCGCGTCATGCACCTGATCGACATCGCGGCGGCGATCGCGGCGCGCCGCCACGCCCGCGCGACGTGCGTCACCGCCGCGATCGACGAGATCGTGTTCCACCACCCGGTGCCGGTCGGGAGCGTGCTCGTGCTCCACGCGAGCGTGAACGACGCGGGCAAGACGTCGATGGAGGTCGGCGTGCGCGTGGAGATGGAGTCCGCGGCCTCCGGGCTCCGGAGCCACTGCGCGTCGGCCTACCTCACGTTCGTGGCGCTCGACGAGAACCACCGGCCGACCCCCGTGCCGCCGCTGATCGCGAAGACGAAGGAGCAGGAGCGGAGGCGGAAGGAGGCGGCGGAACGCCGCGCCCGGCGGCTCGCCCGGCTGAAGGAGCGGGGGAAGGGGTAGGGGCCCGGGGAAGGGGTCCTTCCCGCCCCCGGGACCCCCACCCATCCCCGTTCGTTGCCAGCCCGGCCCGTCCTTGCCACAATGGGGGGCACGGCCCCGCCCACGGGGCCGTCTCCGTTAACGCACAACCACGGGAGGGCCCCGGAATGGCAGCTGAAGCGTTCCGATCAAGGATCGGATCTGCGCTCGCGAACCGCGACTTCGCCGAGTTCGAGGCCGCGTTCCGCGAGTACGCGAGTCTTCATCCGGAGGACCACGCCTACCTCGCCGGGGCGGCGGGCCAGCTGCTCCGCTACGACAAGGGCCCGCTCGCCGGCGAGCTCCTGCTCTCGCTCGCGCAGACGCTGCTCGAGAAGGGCGATGTCGACGGCGCGTTCGAGACCGCCCGCGCGGCGCTGCGCGCGAGCCAGCGGCCCGAAGGGCTGCGGGAGGTGCTCCTCGCCGTCTACAAGGCGAAGCACGGGACGAACCCGAACCTCGAGACCTTCCTCGCCAAGTCGGGGCTCGCGGGCGAGGGCGCCGTCCGGCCGCAGATCGAGGCGCTCGACCGCTACCTCACGTTCGCGGAGGGGGCCTACGTGTTCCACCGCGGCGGCTGGGGGTACGGCGTCGTCGCGGAGTTCGACCCGGAGGCGGAGCGGATGGTCGTCGACTTCCAGCGGAAGCCCGGCCACCAGATCGGCATCCAGAGCGCGACGAAGATCCTCGAACGCCTCCCCGACGACCACATCGGCGTCTTCAAGCACTACCGCCAGGAGGAGCTGAAGCAGCTCATGGACGCGGACCCCGCGAAGGTCTTCCGCATCTTCCTGCGCTCGCACGGCGGCAAGACGACGCTCAAGCAGGTCCGCGAGGCGTTCGTGCCGGACGTCCTGGACAAGAACGAGTGGTCCCGCTGGTGGACACGCGCCAAGAAGGAGATCCTCAAGGACCCGCAGATCAAGGTGGGCAAGGGTTCCACGCCGGCGGTCGAGCTCCGCGAGAAGGCGCTGACCGTCGAGGACGAGGTCGTGGAGCGGATGCAGGCCCGGGCGAGCGTCGGCGAGAAGGTCGGGGCGGCGCGGGAGTTCCTGCGGTCGCTCGACCTCACGCCGTCCCTCGCGACGGCGATCGGCACCGTGGCCGACCGGGTGCTCGCGGGGACGACCGACCCCGCCGACCGGATCGCGCTCCTCTACTTGAAGTCCGACCTGAAGGGCGAAGGCGCGGCGGCGGCCGAGCAGGAGGCGAAGCGGATCCTCCTCGATGCGACCGACGTCGTCGCGTTCTTCCACGAGCTCGATCCGGCGGACCGGAAGCGGGCGGCGGGCGACCTCGTCGAGAGCGGCGCCCCCGACGCCACCGACCGGGTCGTGAGCGTGCTGCGCGCGGGCGACGTGGAGGCGGCCGACGCGATCCTCGACCACCTGAAGAAGCACCGGCCCGACGTGCTCATCACGTTCTTCGGCCAGCTCTCGGCGAACCCGCGCGAGAACCCCGAGCTCTTCCTCTGGTACGCGCGCGGCTTCCTGAACGGCACGATCCCGGTCGATCTCGCGCCGGGCGAGAAGGAGACGACGGCCGTCGAAAAGCTCCTGACGCTCGCGGACCAGGCGGGCCTCGAGGTCAAGCGGACCGGCGACGCGCGGCTGAAGGAGTTCCTGCGGCACGTCCGCAGCTTCTTCACGTCGCGACGGCTCAAGATGTTCGAGGAGTTGGTGGAGCGGACGTCGCCCGACTACGGCCGCTACCTCTTCGCGAAGATCCAGCGCAACCGCGGGTTCACGGACCAGACGCGCCAGGCGCTGCAGGACGTGATCGAGGCGCAGCACCCCAACATCCGCACGGCGCCCGCGGAGGCGACCGAGGCGGCGGCGGAGACGTCCGACGTCGCGGCCGACGCCGGGTTCATCTACACGACGCTCCACGGCTACCGCCGGCGCGAGCGGGAGCTGAAGGAGATCCGCGAGGTCGAGGTGCCGAAGAACGCCGAGGACCTCGGCCGCGCCGCGGCCTTCGGCGACATCTCGGAGAACGCCGAGTACTCCGCCGCGCTCGAGCGGCAGGAGCACCTTATGCGCCGCATGAAGGAGCTGAAGGACGACCTCGACAAGGCGCGCATCCTCGACCCGGGCCAGGTGACGACGGACAAGGTCGTCGTGGGCACGCGCGTGCGGCTCCAGAACCTGACGAGCGGCGGGGAAGAGACCTACGCGCTCCTGGGTCCGTGGGACACGGACCTCGAGCGGGGCGTGATCTCCTACCTGTCGCCGGTGGGCCGCGGGCTCCTCGGCAAGGGGCGGGGCGCGAAGGCGGAGATCGTGCTGCCCGAGGGCGCGGTCGCGTACGAGATCATGGACATCGAGGCGGCGCCGCCCGACCTGCTCCAGGCGGAGCAGTAGGCCGCGCCCGGTCCGGCGCGCCGGCGGCGGTCCTCGCGAACCGGTTCGGGCAGCCGCCCGCGACCGAACCGCGCCCGCCGGATCTCGGCCACCGCGTCTCGCACGGACGCGGTCCGCCCGGACTCTGGACAGGGGGGTACCATCGTCGGGTTCGATGCGGAGCCCCCCGCGACGCCTCGTCCTGCTGTGCCTCCTTGCCACCCTCGTCGGTTTCCTCGCCGGGGGCGCCGCCTACGTGCTGGTGCACGGGATCGGCCTCTTGACCAACATCGCCCTCTTCGGGCGCATCGGTTGGGAGATCCCCTCCTTCGCGGAGCTCGTGCCGTCGTGGCGACTCCTCGCAATCCCCCTCGTGGGCGCAGCCCTCGTCGTCGTGCTCGCGCGCTGGTCGCCGATCATCCGCGGCCACGGCATCCCCGAGGCGATGGAGGCGATCCTGCGCCGGCAGAGCCGGATCGCGCCCCGCACGGCGGTCGCGAAGCCCCTCTCCGCGGCGATCGCGATCGGCACGGGCGGACCGTTCGGCGCCGAGGGCCCGATCATCGTCACGGGTGGCGCGTTGGGCTCGCTCCTCGGGCAGGCCGTCGACGTCTCGCCGTCGGAACGCAAGATCCTGCTCGCCAGCGGCGCGGCTGCCGGCATGGCGGCGACCTTCGGCGCCCCGCTCGCGTCCGTCGTCATCGCGATCGAGCTCCTGCTGTTCGAGTTCTCCACGCGCGCCTTCATCCCGGTCGCCATCGCATCGAGCATCGCCGCCGGGATCCACTCGGCGATCTTCGGAACGGGCCCTCTCTTCCACGTCCCGCCCCACGCCTATGCCGGACTCGGCAAGCTCCCGTTCTACGGCGTCCTGGGCGTCGCCTGCGGCCTCCTCGCGACGGTCATCGCCAAGGGGCTCTTCCTCTTCGAGGGGCTCTTCCGCCGGCTCCCGCTCCGGGAGACCTGGCATCCGCTCGTCGGCGCCTTGGGGTTCGGCCTCGTCGGTCTGGCCGTGCCGCGCGCGCTCGGCGTCGGGTACGACGCGATCGACGACGTGCTCGCCGGTCGCCTGGCGCTCGGGGCGCTGGTCGCCCTCTTCGCGGCGAAGCTCCTTGCCTGGTGGATCGCGCTCGCCTCCGGCACCTCGGGGGGCACGCTGGCGCCCGTGCTCCTCGTCAGCGGCGCCTTCGGCGGCATCGCGGGCGCGCTCGCGGACCGTTTCGTGCCCGGACTCGGCATCACGCCGGGCGCGGCGGCGGTCGTGGCCATGGCGGCCACCTTCGGCGCCGCGACCCGGGCGACCTTCACGTCGATCGTGTTCCTCTTCGAGCTGACGCGCGACTACCACGTCATCCTGCCGCTCATGCTCGCGAGCGTGCTCGCCGACCTTGTCGCGTTCCCTTTCCTCCGCCATTCGCTCATGACGGAGAAGCTGGCCCGCCGCGGGATCCGCGTGGAGGCGGACCTGCAGGCAGACCAGCTCGGAACGACGACGGTCGCGGAGGTCATGACCCGGGATGTCGCGACCCTCCCCGCCGGCGCCACCCATGCCGATGCGCTGCGGCTCTTCGACCGGAGCGGGCACAGCGCGTACCCCATCGTGGACGCGGACGGACGCTGTGCCGGGATGGTCTCCCGGAAGCACCTGCTCCTGGGCACCACGGACCCCGCGACCCCGATCCTCGGCGGCGCGTACCGGGAGGTCGTCGGCATCGCGCCGGACGACACGGTCCTCGACGCGCTGCTGCGGATGTCCGACGAGGGCGTCGATCACCTTGCCGTGCTCGAGGGGGGCCGCCTCGTCGGCATCTGCACGCGCACGGACGTGCTCAGGGTGCACAGCCGGGCCGCGGCGGCCGAGCGGCCCGAGCGCGGTTGGCTCTCGCGCGCTTCGCCTCGGAGAGGTCGCTGAACGTCCTGCGAAACGCGACGTTCAGCGGCGCGCGGCGGCGCGCCCGAGACGGCGGAGCAGCCCGAGAAACGTCGCGCCCCACGCGGAGAGCGCGACGTAGACGAAGACGGCGGGAATCGCATCGAGGAACGGCAGGCCCGCGGACCGGGCCAGGCGGTGGGTGCAGACCGTGTACATCCCGAGCGGGAACACGGCACCCCAGTAGAGCGGATCGTACGCCAGCGGGAACCTCATCACGACATGCCGCCAGAAGCCGAGGATCAGAAGCATCGGGATCCACCAGGTCGCGGTGGCCCAGAAGAGCATCGTGAGCCCCTTGAGGAAGGGAAGCAGCCCCGCGAGCAGCGGAGAAGCTGCGACTCCGTCGACCAGGAAGGTCCCCGCGAGCGTCGAGATCGCCATCGCGCCCATGTTGATCCAGTACGGCGGCGAGAGGTCCGACGGCTCCAGGGAGAAGAACGTGTAGCGGTAGAAGATCAGCGAGATGATCCAGATGTAGAGCATCCCTCCGCCGAGCCAGAAGGCGAGGGCGACGAACCGCAGGGCCTCCCCGCCGGCCGGGCCCCGCGCCGCGAGCTGGCTTGCGAGGACCGATACCGACTGCGTCGCGACCACGGCCACGAGCCAGCCGCCGTTCAACCCCTCGGCGAGGCCCGGCTTCGTCCGCTTCACCGTGAGCGCCGTGAAGACCGTGTACGTGACTGCGGCCCAGAGCGTCATGCCCGCGATCCACAGGGGCCGCGCGATGCCCGGATGCTCGCGCACGACCAGGAACTGGCTGCCGAGCACGCAGGTGCCCGCGACCAGCGTGAAGAAACCGACGCTCCGCCCGTGATCGAGCACGTCCGCGATGAACCGATCGCGGTGGCGCGCGAAGCGGACGGCGAACAGCACGGCCAGCGCCGGATAGAAGGCCACGTTCAGCCAGAGCAGCGCGACGGCGAGCCCGTCGAGGCCGCGCGTCCGGCACGCGATGGAGACGATGCCGGTCGCCATCACCATCGCGAAGTACGCGGGGTGGAGGTCGCGCAGCGCCCCCTCGGTCCTCGTGCTCATTCGAGGCGGAACAGGTAGAAGAGCAGCCCCGCGTTGAGGCCGAGACAGGCGACGCTCGCGAGCGCGGCGGGGATCACGACCGAGTCGTCCCCCCCGAGCCATGCGTTCGTCGTCGCAGTGAGCAGCCACAGCTGCATGACGATCAGGACGAGCAGCACGCCGAGGATGCCGTACACGATCGTGGCCTTCTCGCCGGTGGAGCGGGCGCGGCCGGGCGGTCTCCTGCCGCTCATTCCGCCTCCAGCCTCACGCGCGTGGCGTAGATGCCGCCGTCGCGGACGTCGAGGTCGATCCGGGGCAGGCGCCGGCGCGGGGGCCCGGCGGTCGGCTGCCCGGTGGCGAGGTCGAACGAGCCATTGTGGCAGGGGCACCGGAGCTGACCCGCGGCGACGTCGGGGATCACGGCGCACATGAGGTGCGTGCACTGGCTCCCGTAGGCGACGAAGGCGCCGTCGTGGCGGCGGATGAGCAGGCACGGATCGTGTTCCGTCGGATAGCGGAAGGAAAGCGCGCCTCCGGGCGGAACGTCGTCGACCGAGGCGACGAGGCGGGGGGGGCCCGGGGGCGCCGACCGCCGGAGAAGGCTCCGCACCAGCAGCCAGACCTGGCCCGACGCGAACGCACCGCTGACGAGCACGAGGTACTTCGCGAAGTCCCGGCGGGCGACGTAGGCGTCCTCCTCGACGTCGATCGGGAAGTCGCGCCGCCAGCGGGGCTGTTCCGCGGCCGGCCGGCCGTCGGGCGTGCGGGGGCTTCTTTCCGTCATGCGAGGCCTCCTTCGTCCGGGGCGAGGTTCGACATGGGATCATCGCGCCCGTCCTGCTCGTGCATCGCGGCGGTCACGTCGAGCGGCGCCGCCGCGCCCTCCGCGGGGACCATCATGCGGACCCTCGTCGAGATCGTCTGCCCGCCGAACCGGAACCGGTGGACGGGCACCGACCGCGGGCGGAGGGCCCGAACCTCCTCCTCGGTTCCGAAATGGAGCGCCTGGCTGGGGCAGACGGTCGCGCACATGGGCTTCCGGCCCACGGAGGTGCGGTCGTAGCACATGTCGCACTTCATCATCAGCTCGAACCCGACGTTCATCTTGGGCACGCCGAACGGGCAGGCCAGCACGCAGTTGCTGCAGGCGATGCAGCGCGCCTTCCGCGCGCTGTGGACGACCCCGTCCTCCGTGCGCTTGATGGCGTCGGCCGGACAGACCTCCGCGCAGGTCGGCGACTCGCAGTGCATGCAGATCGTCGGGACCGTCTGGGGCGACGTCGCGCGGTCCACGTACTCGAGATGGATCATCGAGTGCCCCCGGTGCGTGTCGCACTCGGAGCACGCGTGGACGCAGGCCTGGCAACCGATGCAGCGGCGCGGGTCGACGAAGAAGAAGCGGTCGCCGGGGACCGGCATCCTACTGCTGCGCCTCCCGCTCGGCGGCGTACGCCGGCGGCGCCGCGGCCTTCCGGACGCGGGCGGCGCACGCCTTGTACTCGGGGATCTTCGAGATGGGATCCTGCGCCGCGATCGTCAGCTGGTTCGCGCTCTTCGGCCCGGCCCAGTGGTAGGGGATGAAGACCGTGTCGGGCCGGATCGTGCGGACGACGAGCGCCTTGAGCGTGCAGCTTCCGCGGCGCGTCTCCACCGTGGCCCAGTCGCCGTCCGCGATGCCGAGCCGTTCCGCGAGCCGGGGATGCATCTCGACCCTCGGCTCCGGGTACTGCTCCACGAGCGGTCCGATCCGCCGCGTCTGGGTCCCGGAGAGGTACTGGCTCACGAC
>DASUGR010000030.1:0-7167 GCA_036273915.1 Planctomycetota bacterium
TGCCCCGATCAAGGGAATCCCTGATCCTGGCGATCCAAGACACTGGGCACCTCTCTGTCTGCCGGGTTGTATGGCTACAACCTCAAGAATCGGCAGCGCGGGGAGGTGCCCTCCTTCCCCGCCTATCTCCCTGCCATTGTCGCTAGTCCCCCCCGGCCCCCAGCCCCCTCCGCCTCCCATCTTTTGAACGTTGTTCGATTTTACTTGACCGCGCCCCCGCGACCGCCTATCCTTGCAATTGAACGATGTTCAATAACAAGAAGGGCCCGAAGCGGACGCCGAAGGGCGAGGAGACCCGCCGGCGCGCCCTCGCCGCGGCGCTGACGCTCTTCCGGCGGAAGGGCTTCGACGCCACGACGATGCGCGACATCGCGAGGCAGGCCGGCCTCTCCCTCGGCGCCGCGTACCACTACTTCCCGTCGAAGGACGCGCTCGTGATGGCCTACTACGGGTGGTTGCAGGACGAGCACGAGCGGCGCGTGCGCGAGGAGACGCCGGAGGGCGCCGACCTCGGGACGCGGATGCGCGTGCTGCTCCGCACGAAGCTCGACCTGCTCGCGGACGACCGGAAGATCCTCGCCGCGCTCTTCGGGAACCTCGGCGACCCCGCGCACCCGCTCTCGGTCTTCAGCCGGCAGACGGCAAGGATCCGGCAGCGGAGCATCGCGCTCTTCGAGGCCGCGTTCCAGGGCATGCCGGGACTCGAGAAGTCGCTCGGGCTCCTCGCCTGGCTTTTCCACCTCGCGCTCATCCTCCTCTTCCTCCACGACCGCTCCCGCGGGCAGGCGCGTTCGCGCGAGCTCGCCGACGAGATGGCAGCGATGTCGGCCGGCGCGCTGCCGATGCTCGCCCTGCCGTTCGCGGCGCCCGCGATCGCGCGGTTCATGGAGCTGGCAAGAGGGATGGGGCTTTCGGGGAAGGGGGAATCGTGACCGCAATCTCGCCGTTCGTCTCCGCGCTCGGCGCCGAGCTCGAGAGGCTCGCGCCCACGGTCAAGGGGCACCTCCGGCAGGCGTCGGGCGAGTCGCTCTTCGCCGGCCGGCTCCGGGACCGCTGGCGCCGCGGCGGCCCGATCGGGTGGCTCCTCGCGAGGATCCTGCGCGTCGACTTCGGCGCGATCGAGGCATCCGCGCGCTTCGAGCTCCGGAACGCGCTGCTCGAGGGCGACACGATGCTCTGGCGACGGACGCTCCTCGGCGCGCGCCGAACGATCGACAACCTCGGCGTCATGCGCTGGGATGACCGGCGCCAAGCGCTCGTCGACACGATCGGCCGCGGCCGCGCGATCGAGGTGGAGCTCGTGCCGAGCGTCGAGGACGCGGGCATGAAGCTCACCTCGCGCGGGCAGTGGCTGCGCGTGCTCGGCCTGAGGATCCCGCTCCCGCGGTGGATCGCCGGAAGCGCCGTCGTGCGCGAGCGCGAGGAGCCGGGCGGGCGGATGACGCTCGTGCTCACGCTCCACCACCCGTGGCTCGGCGCGTACGCGGGCTACGAGGCGGAGCTCGAGGAGGCGTCGTCGTGACCGCCCTGCTCGTGCTCGCCGGCCTCGGCCAGCTCGCGCTCGCGGCCGGGAGCCTCGCGATCCCGCGCGTGCTCGGCTGGCGCGAGGAGACGCGGAAGCTCGCGCGCCTCACGCGCCAGGTCTTCTGGACGTACGCCGGCTACATCTGGGGCACGAACGTCCTCATGGGCGCGCTCTCGGCGCTGGCGCCCGCGCTGCTGCTCGACGGCACCCCGCTCGCGCGCGCGGTCTGCGGCTATGTCGCCCTCTACTGGGGCGCGCGCCTCGTGATCCAGCTCTTCTGGTTCGACCGCTCGGTCGCGACGACCCCCACGCTGCGTCTCGCCGACGCCGCGCTCACGGCGCTCTTCCTCTTCCTCACCGCGACGTACGGCTACGTCCTCGCGCGATGACGTTCCTGCTGCTCGCCCCGCCGGCGCTCGTCGTGCTGGGGCTCATCGTGCACCGGCGGAAGACGCCCGCGCCGCGCGCGGCGATGTGGGCGGCGCTCGTGCTCGTGGTCGCGGGGGCGGACCGGCTTCTCGCCCCCGAGCCCCCTGTGATTTCCATGCTGGGGATCCTCGCCTGCGCGTTTTCGGTCGTGAAAGTGATGGTCGGGGAGGAAGAGAAGCGGGACGGGATGAAACCGCTTCCCGCCGGGCGCTGGCTCTTGTTCGCGACGCTCTGGATCGGGATGCGGCCGCGCCTCTTCGCCGCGCGGCGGCGGGGGCACGTCGCGGGCGCGCGCGGGCTCGCCGTGCGCGGCGCGACGCGGCTCCTCGCCGGGCTCGCGCTCCTCGCGGCGGCCCGGCGGTTCGGCGTGGGTTGCGCGTCGGACGTGCTGCTCGGCGCCGGGCTCCTGCTCGTCTTCCACTTCGGCGGCTGCACGCTGCTCGCCGCGGCGTGGCGGGCGGCCGGCGTGCGCTGCGACCCGATCGTCTTGGAGCCGATCCGCTCGCGGAGCCTCACGGAGTTCTGGTCGAAGCGCTGGAACCTCGCGTACTCGGAGATGTGCACGATCCTGGTCTTCCGCCCGCTCGCGGGGCGCGTGGGGCGCGGCACGGCGGTCCTCCTCGTGTTCCTCTTCTCGGGGCTCTTGCACGAGATGGCGATCAGCCTGCCGGTGGACGCGGGGTTCGGGCTCCCGACGCTCTACTTCGCGGCGCACGGCGTGCTGGTGCTCGTCGAGGAGGCGCTCAGGCGGCGCGGCCGCCCGGTGGGCGGCGTGGTCGGGTGGCTGTGGACGCTCCTCTGGGTGCTCGGGCCGACGCCCCTGCTCTTCCACCGCCCGTTCGTGACCGGCGTGCTGCGGTCGCTCCTGCCGGCGTGACGTCAGGCCTTCGCGAAGTCGTAGATCACATAGATCGGCACGCGGAAGAGGTCGTCGTTGCCGGGCGCCCGGCGGAGCTGTTCCGGCGTCGGCGTCGGCTCGTGCAGCGCGCGCAGCGTGAATCCCGTCCCGAGGAAGGTGTTGAGCATCGTGCCCATCGTGCGGTGGAAGCCCGTCACCACGTGGCCGGACGGGAACGGGAACGACCGCGGCCCCTCCTGCGCGTAGTCGTCGAGGATCCAGTGGAGCTTGCGCTTCTCCTCGTCGCGCAGCCAGAAACCCCGCGCCGTTGCCATCGGCGCGAGGTTCGCCACGAGGAGGCGGCCCCTCGGCCGCAGCACGCGGTGGGCCTGCCGCGCCGCCGCCTCCACGTCCTCCACGTCCACGAGCGTGATGTAGCTGATCGCGAGGTCGAAGGAGGCGTCGGGGACGCCCTCGAGCGTCTCGATGTCGCAGAGCCGGTACTCCTCGCCCGGGCCGCCGAGCGTCCGCGCGCGCTCGAGGAACGCCGGCTGCAGGTCGACGCCGAGCGCCGTCGCTCCGCGCGCCGCGAGCATCCGGCAGAAGCGGCCCTCGCCGCATCCGAGGTCGATCGCGGAGAGCCCGCGCACGTCGCCGCAGAGTCCGAGCATCCAGTCGTCGAGGAGGCCCTCGCGCGCGTCGTCGCGCTTCTCGTCCATCCGCGCGATCCACTCCGCCGCGAAGGCCGCCCACTGCGCCCTCAGCTCGTCCTTGCCGGGCATCGGCACATTGTAGGCTTCTCCCGTGGCGATCCGGCTGCGCTCACGACGGCCATGCCGCGGGGGCGCCACTCCCGGGAATCTCCTCCCGCGCGGGTCCCTCCTCCCTACAATCACGGCGGACCCCTGGAGCCACGGCATGAGCTTCGTACACATCGCGTTGCGGGCGCTCGCGTTGACCGCGCTCTTGAGCGCCGGTTGCGCGAGCGAGTACACGTACACCCTGAATCCCGATGGGAGCGGTCGGGTCGATTTCGAGTGGAAGGTGCCCAACGCGGGATACCGCGACACCCGGGAGGCCGAGGCGCAGATCACGCGCTCGTCGAAGGTCGACGCGTGGGAGCACGTGACCATCAAGCACGATGCGGCGGGCACGAGCACGTTTCGCGCCACCGCCTACTTCAAGGACGTCAACGCGCGCCCGTTGGCCGGCATGAGCAACTTCTATGTCGAGCTGCGCGACAACGGCGACGGGACCAAGACGCTCCGGGTGCTGCACAGCCGGCAAGGCGACTTCCGGCCGAAACAGGCGATGCCCGAGGAGAAGATCCGGGAGCGCATGGCGAAGGTCCGCGACGACTATCTCCAGCAGCTGCAGGATCCGAAGAACGACAGGAACCGCAAGGGGCGCTACACGCTGATCATCGATCCGCCGGGCAAGGTGCGCACGGCGGTGAACATGAAGGTGCGAGACGACGGCAAGCTCGAGATCGTCTACGACGCGGCCGCCATCCAGGACGCGCTCGGGCACATCCTCGAAGACGACGGGAACGTGCGCGAGTTCGTCGCGGCGGGCGAGACCCTCATCACCTGCGGCGACACGCTGACCTCCATGGTGAACGAGCGCGTGTTCGGCATCCGGGCACAGGTGCTGGCCGTGCTGGAGGGGCCGTTCGAGCCGAAGTTCGACTACGCCGCCGCGGTCAAGAACGCCGAGACAGACCACGGAAGGATCATCCGGGCGGCGGGCTTCGTCCCGGATCCCCTGCCGAAGGGCGACGCGCCCGGCAGCCTGCGCGACCTGCACGTGCGGCGCACGAGCCAGCGCGGCACGCAGCTGAGCGTGGTCTTCGATGCGGCGCTCCCGCAGACCGGCAAGTACAACGATGGCTGCGAGCTCTACCGCGTGGTCGACGACCGGGATCGCGTCCTGCTGCCCGCGAGCCAGACCGAGCGGTACTTCAACGGCTCGCTGGAGCAGGACGGCGCGAGGGTGGAGCTGCAGTTCGGCCTGTGGTACGCGCCCGAGGATGTGGTGAAGCTCAAGGAGGTCGTCGGCGTGTACCGCTACCGCGCGCTTGGTCCGCTCTTCGCCGAGCGGCTCGGGCAGGTGACGCCCAGAAGGGGCGCGATGCTCGCCAAGCACGACTTCGCGATCACGCACTTCGCGCACGATCCGCAATCCGGCCTGATCGAGATCAACTGGCAGGCATTGGCCCCGGCCAGGCTCGCGCGCGTGGTCCTGATGGAAGGGAACAAGGAGTTCATCAGCTACGAGATCGAGCCCGAGCCCTTGGAACGGCGCCTCATCCGGACGTTCAAGATCCTCGACCCCAACGTGAAGCCGCCGCGCACGTTGGACGTGATCTTCTACACGACCACCAAGATCGAACTCGTCGAGGCGCCGTTCGTGCTGCGCGACGTGCCCCTTACCCGGAGCAAGTAGCCCGGCCACGCGGACGTTTACAATCGGTTGCGAATCCGCTTCCGCGACGCGACCCCGGAGGACGCCCTTCCCGTGGGCGAGGTGCACTATGTCGCCCGCGCGGACGCGTACCCCGCGTTCCTCCCGCCCGAGCGCGTGAACTGGCGGACGCTCGCGGAGCGGCAGGCGCAGTGGGGCGACTTCCTGCGGGAACCCGGCTACGGCCGCGACCGGTTCCTCGTCGTGCTCGAGGCGGAGGGGATCGCGGGCTTCGCGGCCGGCGGACCGCAGCGGCACGGGGATCCCGACTATCCGGGCGAGGTCTGGAGTATCTACATTCTCCGGGCGCACCAGGGACAGGGGTGCGGTCGCCGTCTGATGTCCGAGCTGGCGCGGCGGCTCGTTCCCGCGGGGTTCCCCGGGCTGATCGTCTGGACGCAGGGCGCGAACGCGCCCGCGCGCGGCTTCTACGAGCACCTGGGCGGCCGCTACGTGCGGTCTCGGCCGGTGCAGGGGATCGACATCGTCGGCTACGGCTGGCCGGACGCCCGCACGCTGCTCTGAGCGGGGTCCGCTTCACGTCGGTGTGGTAGCCTCCGGCGGCGATGCGGCTCCCGGTCGTGCTCGTGCTCCTCGCCGCAGCGCTGTCGGCCAGCGAGATCGAGGACGCCGCGCGGCAGCTGGGGTCGGCCGATCCCGAGGTGTGCAAGAAGGGGATCGAGGCGCTGGTGCGGCTCGACTCGCGCCGGTCCCTCGATGTCCTGATCCAGGCCCTTCGCGCCGCCCACAAGAAGGATGCCGCGAAGCAGCGTGCCTACCGCACGGTGCTCGAGAAGTCGACGAAGGAGCTCCGAAAGATCACGCTCGAGCTCGAAGAGGCGCTGAAGACCAAGCCCCCGTACCAGGAGGCGATGGCGCTGTCGCGGAAGGCGATGGAGGTGATCGCGACGGAGTCCGAGAAGGTCGGGCGGGCCACCCGGGAGATCCTGCCGCACCTCGCGCTGCTCGCCGAGGGGACGAGCGCGCTCGGCGAGTTCAAGTCGGGCGAGGCCGTGGCGCGGCTCGAGGATCTGGCGCGGCACGAGCCCGCCGGCCCGGTGCGCGGCGCCTGCCTGCGCGCGCTCGTCGGGGTCTCCACCGTGGGCATGGTGCCGACGCTCCTTGCCCTCGCGTCCGACCGCGACCCCCGCGTGCGCGCGATCGCCGTCAGGGCCCTGCGCCGGCACATCGGGGAGGCGGGCGTCGTCGAGCAGCTCGAGGTGGCGGCGGAGGACAAGCTCTGGCAGGTCCGGCGGGGCGCCTACCTGTCGCTCGCCGACGGGACGCCCGAGCGCGTCGCGCCGATCCTCGAGGTGGCGCGGGCCCGGGAGACCGGCGACCAGCTGCGCCTCCTCGACCGCCTCCTGCACGGGATGGCCAGGGGCGCGGAACCGCCGGCCGCGTCGCCGGCGGCGTTCGGGCTGCCGGTCACGTCGACCCGGGTGCGTTTCGTCCTCGACCTCTCGGACGCCATGAAGGGCCGCCTCGATGAGGTGCGCACGGAGATGGGCCGCGCGCTCGACGCGCTCCCGGACGGCGCGCTCTTCGAGATCGTCGGCTTCGCGATCGGGGAGACGAGCTTCGCGAGCGGCCCCGAGCGCGCGACCGCCGCGAGCCGCGAGCGGGCGCGCCAGTGGATGGCGAAGCTCCGGACCGCGGGACCTCCGGACACCACGAGGCTCCTCGACCTGCTCATGCCCGACTACGAGGCGCCGAGCGGCGGAACGCGGGTCTTCGAGGCGCTTCCCGACGCGGTCTACCTCGTCTTCCACGAGATGGAGGGTGAGGGCGCCGTCATCGGCCTCGCCCGCTTCGTCCTGTGGAACGGTGCCTGCGACGCGGCGTTCCACGCGCGCGCCTTCGGGGAGAAGTACCCGGACGTGATGAAGACGCTCGCCGAGGGGACCGGCGG
>DASUGR010000031.1:0-4688 GCA_036273915.1 Planctomycetota bacterium
TTCCAGTACGCCACGCTGCTGCGGTCGCTCACGTCGGGCCGCGGCACGTACACGATGGAGCCCGCGATGTACGCGCCCGTGCCGCAGGCGATGGCCGAGGAGATCCTCAAGGAAGCGAAGGCCCGGCGCGAGAAGCGCTGATCGGCCCCCCCCTTCCCCGCGCCCCTTCCCTTCCTTGCGCCCCCGGGGGTCTAATGATCCCGTGGAGGCGTGGCACCCCGGTTCCCGGTTCGGCGAGCTCGAGATCGAGCGTGAGCTGGGCCGCGGCACCTTCGGCGCCGTCCTGCTCGCGCGCGACACGCTCGTCGGCCGGCGCGTCGCGTTGAAGATCCTCCGCCTGCCGGGCAGCGCCTCCCCGGACGAGCGCGCTGCCCTCCTGCGCGAGGCGCAGCTGGTCGGGCGCCTTCGCAGCGCGCACGTCGCCACGCTCTACCGCGTGCACCAGATGCCGGACGGCTGGGCGTTCGAGCTCGAGTACATCGACGGCGGCTCGCTCGAGGACCGGCTCGCGCGCGAGCCGAGGCTCCCGCTGCACGAGGCGGGCCGGATCGCGCAGGGGATTCTGAAGGGGCTCGGGGACGCCCACGCCCAGGGGATCGTGCACGGGGACATCAAGCCGGGCAACGTGCTCCTCGGCAACGACGGGTCCGTCAAGCTCGTGGACTTCGGCCTCGCCCATCTGATCGGCGAGCTCTCGCTGCGGGTGCCCCGCGACGAGGTGGTCGGGACGCCGGCGTACATGGCCCCCGAGGTCATCATGGGAGAGCAGCCGGCGCCCGCGTCGGACCTCTGGAGCTTCGGCGTCGTGCTCTACCGGATGCTCGCCGGGCGTCATCCGTTCCCGGGGCGCAGCCTGCCGGCGCTGTTCCACGCGATCCAGAACGCCGCAGCGCCGCCGCTCGACGCCCAGCTGCCCCCCCACCTCGCGGACCTCGCGACGCACTGCCTCGCGCAGGTGCCGCGGGACCGGCCTGCCTCCTGCGCGGACGCGCTCCAGGCGCTCCTGCCGGCGGCGGTGGCCGAGCCGCGGCACGCGGCGCCGCACCCCGAGCGCGCGCGGCCCCGGCTCTTCGGGCGCGCCGCGGAGCGCGGGCGGCTCCACGCGGCGGCCGCGAGGGCGGCGTCCGGCCTCGGCACGACGGTGCTCCTGCTCGGCGACCTCGGGATGGGCAAGAGCTCGCTTGCCTCCGACCTCGGGGCGCACGCCGAGGCGATCGGGTTCCGATGCGTCGAGGCGCGCGTCACCGCGATCGACGGGCTCCTGCGCCCGCTGATCGCCGCCCTGCGCGATCTGGCGGCGCGCCCGGCCCACGGCGGCAAGCTCGGCGAGATCGAGTCGCGCCTCTTCGGCACCGCGACGGGTCTCCTCCGCACGCTCCTCGAAGGGACCGGGCCCGTGCCGGTCGAGAGCCGGCAGCAGGTCGCCTGGGGGCTCGAGGAGCTGCTGGTCGGCCTGTCGGCCGAGCGGCCGCTGGGCCTGCTCGTGGATGACGCGCACCTCGCCAACGCCGACGACTGGCGTCTCGTCTCCGATCTCACCCGCCGCGTTCGCCAGCTGCCCGTGCTCCTTTGCATCGCCTCGTCCACGGACGACGCCAGCCCGCCGCCGCTCGCGGACGCGGGGGCGATCGAGGAGATCCGCCTGCGGCCGCTCGATGCCGACGCGGTCGCGAGGCTCCTCCAGGCCGGAGCCGGCGTCCGTCTCCAGCCGGAGGTCCTGCGCCGCGTCCTCGACGCGTCCGAGGGCAACCCGCTCTTCGCGATCGAGCTCTTCCGGCACCTGCGCGAGACGAACGCCATCCGCCAGGAGGGTGACCTCCTGGTGCCCGGCGCCGGCTTCGCGAAGGCGCCCCTGCCCCACCGCCTGCGCGAGCTCGCGCTCGCGCGCCTCGCGGGACTTCCCGAGGACCACCGGGCGCTGCTCGACATCGCCGCCGTGGACGGCCTCGCCTTCGACGGGGAGGGCGTGGCCGCGGTGGCCGACCGGCCCCTCCTCGACGTGCTCCGCACGCTCCAGGAGATCTACCGTCGCACCGGGCTCATCGTGCCGCGCAAGGACGGGTACCGCTTCGCGCACGCGGTGCTGCAGGAGGCGATCTCCGAGGAGCTCGCTCCGCCTTTGCGGCGGGCGCTCCACGCGCGGCTCGCGGGGATCCTCGAGGAGCGGGCCGCAAGGGCCTCCGTCGCGCCGGCGCGGCTCGCCCTGCATTGGGAGGGGGCGGAGGAGGAGGCGCGGGCGCGTCCCCACTTCGTGCGGGCCGCGCAGGAGGCGCTCCGGCGCCAGGAGCACCTCCGCGCGCTCGATTTCGTGCGGCGCGCCGGCCTCTCCAGCGAGCGGCTCGATCCCGAGACGGCGGCCCGCCATGCCGACCTGCTGCTCGACCTCGTCGTCTCGCACCGCGACCTCGGCCGTCCCCAGGATTCGGAGCGGATCTACGAGCTCCTGGAGAGGGCGGCGGGCGCGACCGGCGACACGGAGCTGGGCCTCAAGGTCCGCATCCTGCGCGCGGCCACCCACTACGACGCGCGCGGCCTCGCGGGTCTCGACCTCGCAGGGCTCACGGACGCGGCGGAGCGCGTCTCGACGCCGGTCTACAAGGGCCGGGCGTGCTACGTGCTGGGGCGCATCGCGAAGTACCGCGGCGACCTCGAGGACGCCGAGCGCCGGTTCCTCGAGGCGGACGCCATCTTCGTGAGGACCGGGGAGCTCGGACGCCACTCCTCGGCGCTCGACCAGCTCGGGTCCGTCGCCCTCCGGCGGGGCCGCTGGCACCACGCCGAGGCGCTCTACGCGGACTCGGCCCGCATCTCCGCGATGGTCGGCCGCCCGACGAACGCGGCCATCAGCCAGGTGAACGGGGCGCTCGCGTCCCTCTCCCGCGGGAAGGTGGAGGGGATCGAGCAGCGTCTCGCCGAGGCCATCCGCACGTTCTCGCTCGAGGGCGCCGAGCTCCACGAGGCGTTCACGCGGGTGCATGTCGCCACGGTGCGCTACGCGGCAGGGGACAGGAAGGGCGCCGAGTCGTGCCTCGCCGAGGCGCTGCCGACGCTCCGCAAGAGCCGGTTCCTGCGCGGCCTCATCGCCGCCGTCCTCGAGCGCGCGCACTTCGCCGCGGTGGCAGGGTCGCTCGACGTCGCCCGGCAGGGCCTCGAGGAGGCGAAGCGCCTCGCCGAGCTGGCGGAGGACGACGTCAGCCGGCTCGCGACCACGTGCCACGCGTGCCACGTCGCCTGCTTCCTCGGGGACCGGGGCGGGGCGGTCGCGTCGGCGCGAGCGGCCATCGACACGGCGCGACGGATCGGCGAGGTCGCGCCGCGCGCCAACGCGCTCCTCGGCATCTCCGAGGCGGTGGTGTACGGCCTGCCGTGGCCCGCGGCCCGCGACGCGCACCCGCTTGTCGCCGCGACGGCACCCGACGACGCCGACGTGCTCGCGGTGCCGACCGCGCTCCACGAGGCCGTGGCCTCGCTCGCCGACTCCGGGGCCGATGTCGGGCCGATGGAGAAGAGCGCCGCTGCCCTCCGGAGCGACCGGGTCGGCTACCGGCGCGCGGCGCTCCGCGTCGTTGCGGATCTTCTCGAGGCCGAGAGCGCGCGGCGTCGCGGCGACGCTGCCGCGGCGACACGGGCCGCCGACGCGGGGATCGCCGCCGCCGCCGCCCTCGGCCACGTCTGGCTCGAGGCCCGCCTGCTCCGTCTTCGCGGCGAGCTTCCGGGCGGAGCGTCCCGCCGCGAGCGCCTCCGCGACCTGCTGCGGCCCGTCGCCGATGGCGTCGCGCCGGCCGAGCGTCCGCTCCTCCTGGAAGCCTGGGGCGCCTGCGCCTGAAAGGGACGCAAAGCCGCGGCCGCGCTTGACGGCGCGTCCGCGCTCGTGCCATCGTAGCGTCGCCAATCGGCAATCCGCGGACCAGTCACTGGAGGTGTGGCATGTGGCCGGACATTCCTTGCTTACCCGACGGAACCACCGCGGGACAGCTGCTCGACCAGATCCGCGACAAGGCGCGGAGGGAGCTCCGCCCCGGCCCGCTCCTCAACCGGGTCCTCACCGCGGTCGAGGCGTGCCGCAACGCGCAGTGCCACTTCACCGCGGTGCCGCCGCCGGAGCCGGACCACTGCCAGTGGGTCATCCTCGCGCGGATCTCCGCGGGCGAGAGCCAGTGGGTCCCGTGCGCCGAGGAGCTCGAGCACGGGATCTAGCGCGGCGATGGCGTGGCCCCATAGCAAGATCCCGCGGAACGGGCCTTCCACGGCCCGCGACCACCTGGAACGCATCGCCAAGGCGGTGCGTGCGGCGAGGACCCCCTACCAGACCGACATCGAGAAGGCGATCGAGGCGTGCGAGAAGGCGGCCTGCCTTCAGCCCGGCAACGCGCCGCAGCGCGGCAGGCCGCCGGAGGACATCGCGCACGGGAACGCCGTGCTGGCGGCGCTCTACTACGCGCTCGTCTCCTCCGACTGGGAGAAGTGCCTCGACGCCCTTCGGCACGGGGAGGCGCCGCCGGAGCAGGCGAGGAAGGCGAAGCCGTAGCGGCTAGCCCAGGGCTAGGGACAATGGCAGGGAGATAGGCGGGGAAGGAGGGCACCTCCCCGCGCTGCCGATTCTTGAGGTTGTAGCCATACAACCCGGCAGACAGAGAGGTGCCCAGTGTCTTGGATCGCCAGGATCAGGGATTCCCTTGATCGGGGCA
>DASUGR010000032.1:0-18605 GCA_036273915.1 Planctomycetota bacterium
ACGACTTTTCCATAGTTTCCATAACGTCCGCCAAGGCGCCAGAGTTGCGCAGCCAAATGCACCTCCGCGGTCACCGCCGACACCCTGCGCAACCCCGCCGCCGGCCCCGGCGGGGCCCCAGCTGGGTGGGCGCGAAGCCCCTCGTCCGCTCGCTGCGGCCGAGAGCGCGACGGAGAATCGCCGCGGGCCGGCGCATCTCTCGACACCGGGCAAAGGCTCCGCGAAACCCGCGCCGGGGGGGATTGACAGCCCTGCGATATGGGAGAAGCTAGGACCGAAGCGACGGAGAGAACGTTTGAAGCGGCGCGGCTCGGAGGATCAGAAAGCGCCAACCGAAGGGCTGGTGGCAGCAGTACCTCGCGTGGTCGGGCAAGGCGAAGAAGAGCCCGGCCCGGCCGAAGTCCCGCGTCCGGTTGACGCTGCTGCCCCTCCTCTGGGTGTGGGCGGCCCTGATGTTCGTTGTCGTCGATCTCTTCTACGACGTGCCCCAGTTCGATCGCATCCGGCCGCGAGCCGAGTTGTATCGCGCGATGCGGCAAACGGCGCACGAGATGGCCGAGCGTCCGTACGCCGACGACGATGACTTCGGTCGCGCCTTGCGGACCTCTGGTGCTCAGGGCGTGAGGTCCGACAGCGAGGCGCTCACGGAGGTGCGGGAACGGGTTCGCGTGATCGCGAGCGGGAACAAGCGGGACCCCTACCTGGCGGTTCCGGCGGCGACGCTCGAGCGCGTCGACATGCGCGAGGTCGAGCCGCCCCCGCAGTTCAAGGGCACCGACCTCGAATGGCGGCTCCACGGAATGATGGATCCCGACGAGCTCGCGGATCTGCTGCGATCGCTGCGGGAACTGGGACCCCGGGACCGACGGGCGGTGCTGCATCGGGTCTTCCGCGAGCCCGATCCGAAGCTCGCGCCGGCGCTGGTCGAGGCCAAGAAGAGCGTGGACGGCCCCGAGATGCTGCTGCTCTACTCCTCCGCGTCGCGATCGATGGTCCGCCGCCTGCGGCAGGAGCACGGGCCTGACGGCGGCAGGCGCCCGATGCTCGAGGACGCGGGCGGCGATGTCGTCCAGGCGCTCCTTGAGAAACTCGCCCGCCTCGTCGGGCGCTTCGGGCCGGCCCTCGACGAGGCGGCTTGGCGCGGCGTCCATGCTGCGCTCGTGCAACTCTACGAGGACTGCCCCGGGTTTGACCAGCTCCAGCGCTACAGGCCCCTCGTCGACGAGATCCGGAGCGGGACGGCGAAGATGCTCGTGGAGGCGGCCAAGCCGGTCCCGAACTACATGGGAGGCCTCGCCACGGTCAAGGTCGGCGTCCTCCTCGCCGACCAGCCGATGAGGGACGTGCTGCTCGACCTGCTCGATGCGAGGGCGATCTTCAACCAGAAGATCGCTTCCACGGAGTCGCGAACCGACATTGCGTTCCTCGACTTGGTCGGCGGAGCCATCATCGTTTCCGGCAAGGAGCGCCACTGGGGAAGGCTCGCGATGTTGGTCGCGGACGGACTCGCGGTTCGCGACATCGACAGGCAGACGAGAGAGACCTTGGTCCGGCTGGGGCGCTCCTTGCAGAGGAAGCTCCCCGAGAACTTCGACGGCCGCGTGACGGCCGCGCTCAGGCTCGCCCTGGATTCTGCGGAGGGAAAGAAGAAATGACGGCACGCGAGATCGCGCTTCGGTCTGTCTCGGTCGTGGTGCTCCTCCTGCTGGCCGCGCCGGCCCTCGCACAGGAGCCCGCCGACCTCACCCCCCTCGGCATTCCCGACCCGAACTACGCGTGCCCGTTCGACGGCTACTATCTCGTGCGGTATCCGGGTACGCCCACCGACGGCACCTCGTTCAACCTGCAGCTCGGCGCGAAGCCGAACCCTCCGCCGGTCCCGCTGCCGAGCCGGTTCAACCAGACGTGGGGGGTGCCGCCCGAGGCGAAGGACGAGAAGGCGGCAGGAGGCGCGACCCTCGCGGCCACGAACCCGGCCTATCTTAACGGCTTCTGGTGGATCAAGCTCAAGGGACAGGGGCCGGGATGGGTCAAGCTCGAGGTGCGCAAGTTCGGCATCCTCGTCGCCGTCGCCTTCTATCGCTTCTACAAGATCCACATCCTCGAGGACGACGCCGGGGACCAGAACGGCTACTACAAGGGATTCGATCCCCGCTACGGGGCCGCGTCCGTCGGCATGACCTTCAACGAGTGCGGCGGACCCTACGACCGGGGCAAGCAGGACAACGACCCGCCGGCCGAGGACATCCAGGGATACGACGGGCGGTTCCAGGGGGGGGCCGCGTGGACCGGCAACGCGGCCGACGCCGGGCCTCTCAGGCCGCTTCCCGAGGCCATGGTTACGGGCGAATCGCTCATGTTCAACCAGCGGAACCCCCAGAACATCCGCATCTTCCTCCAAGGGCCCCGAGAGCCCTTCTGCCCGCCGGTGCCGGTACTCCTCCGGTGCACCGAGCACGGCTTGGGGTCCATCGGGACCGAGATCGGCGGCAACTTCACGCCGCACGATCCTCTCGACCTCAACACGGGCCTCTGCACGATCCCGGGAAGCTGGGATGGTCCGTCGCGCCAGATGCTGGTCGAGCAGCCCCCCGAGGGCGGTGGTGGAAACGGCGAGTGGATGCTGCGCTGGGCACCCCAGGGAAGCCACGAGTCCACGTACAAGGGGGACATCGAGATCGAGGCGAAGATCCCGAACCCTTCGAACCTCTGGACGCAGTACGGGGCCGGCGCCACCGGGGTCTACGAGGGCGTCATGCACGGCCGCGTCGGGACGGTCTACAAGTACGCCGACTACGCGGTCTGGCCGAGCGAGCCGACAGACCTCGACCTGCTCAAGACCTTCTGGGTCCGCAAGGTGTGCCACAAGTTCAAGAACCAGCCGGAGGTCGGGACCCCCGACGAGGCGACGCAGGCGTTCGGCGCGAAGCTCACCGCAGGAGGCAGATCCGAGACCCTCCGCATGGAGACGACCGATCAGCTCAACGACGACCCGATCACGATGAGCCCCGACGAGTGGTTCGACGACTACATGGACGAGGAGGTGTGGGTCCTCAAGACGAACCACAAGATGGCCGGTACCGAGGATCCGAGCCCGGCCCAAGGGGATGACCTCACCTTCTACTACTTCTGGACGAAAGCCGACGTCCCCAGCGACGTGGCCGAACCATGGTCCTCCAACCCCGACTCCGTCGAACTCAAGTACCGGAGCTACATCGGCGCGGTCGATGTCGATGTCCCCGGCATCATACAGTTCGACGCGGAGGCGCAGGAGGGAAGTGCCAACAAGGATGTCCCGCAGCACTTCGTGAACGCGCTGGCGGACGTGAACGGCGACGGGATCATCTCCGACGCCGACGACGGGGACTCGGCCGAGGAAGAGGCATCGCCGGGCCTGACTATCAACCACTTCCACGAGGCGGACGCCCAAAACCCGCCCCTCGCGGCGAGCGTCGGGAACCTCCGGCAGATCACGGCCAAGCTGTCGCATCTGCCCCAAGGCATGACTGGCGGCCGCGGCGAGTACTCGCTCGTGATCACCACGGATGCCGACCCCTCCGGGCTGTTCTTCTGGAAGGACGAGCTGGCCCAGGATCCGATCTCGCTTCTCCCGCTGGACACCGAGTCGCCCGATGGTGCCAAGGGATGGGTAGTGCCGCTCACGGCCGTCTCCGGCGACGAGCTGTCGGTCTACGTAGGCGCCGCGGCCATGTACGTTCCCAACGACGGCACCTTCACTCTCGCCATCGCTCGCAACCCCAACGCGCAAGGCCACGGCACGGCCTATGCCCGAGTCCACATCGATCGCATCCGCTACTCCGTCTCCCACTTCGGCATCACCGTGGACAGCGACAACAACGGCACGCTCGACGACGCGGACGACATGATCGAGCTCGAACAGGATCACGTGCTGGTCACCGGGGCGCAGAGCCCCGCCCACATCCGCGGCTACAAGAACTGGCAGTCCCTGCAGTCCCCCAGCGCCAAGATCCTGGCGGTGCCGGGGGCGCGCGTCGGGATGAAACACAACGGCGACGTTCGCCTTCCGCTCGGCCCCCCCGGGACGGCCGACGCCACCTACACCTGGAACAGCTCGACGCAGAATGAGGTCGCCACGGACGCCTTCACGCTCTACTCGCTCGAAGGTTGGAGGGACGGTCCGGAGGACGACGGCGCCGTCATCCTCTCTGTCTCCGTCGCGGCAGGGCTGAAGGTCGTCGCCTACGACATGTGCTCCGTCCGCGTCGTCATGCTCGACATGGATCTCGACAACCTGGCCGACAACGACGAGGAGAACCCGGGCGGCTTCGTCGCGCTCAACTGCGACAACGACAACGGCAGCAACGCGGTCGCGAACACGAACGGCTGGATTCCCTCGACGCGGGATTTCAGCACCCACCCGATCGCGAACGAGGACGATCTCCAGCGGATCACGCTGACGGTCCAGGGGGCCGACGACCTTCCCGGCGAGTTCCGCCTTCGCGTCGTCAACCACGGCCGCGACCGGATCGCGATCTGGGACGACGCCCACAAGACCAACGGCCTCGACTTGCCGAAGACGTGGAGTTCCCCGGCCTCGATTCCCTCCCAGGTCTGGATCGAGGGCGTCGAGCACGGCGTCAACACGCTCCGCGAGGTCGAGCTGATCTTCGAGTACATCGAGGACCCGATGTTGAGCGGACTCGCTCGCGACACAATTCGCGCGAGCGTGACGCCTGTTGTTACCGACCTGACCACCACTACGACGAACCCAACAATCGTGAGTACGCAAGACGCGATTCAGGGCGGCTGCGAGTGGACGGGCACAGTCGACAAGAGGGCAACCAACGGTCAAGACCGTGGCCGCCTGGAATGGGTTCAGAACCTGACGGCCTTCACCATGCAGCTCGACTACACGGCGCAGAGCGGCCGCCCGTCGGTGACATACGGGCTCGCCAACAACCCGCCACTGCTGGATGCCGGAGCAGCGCCACCTCCCAAGGATCGTGTGTTCTTCCAGCGCGCCTCCAATCGAACCAACCCTGATCAGGACCACGAGGCGCTTGCGGATTCCGATTGGCCTGCGGCCCCAATCGACGCGGGTTCCCTCCCGAACGCAGGCGATGCACAAACGCTGCGCAGTACGTATGAATTCAGTCTGTACTTGGTGTGGGTCGACAACGGAGGCACAGCTAGCGACGATTCCGATGACACTCTTTACGTTCTCGGACAAGTGAACTGGCATATCACTTTCCATGTCACGTGGGCGAATGGTGTTCCTTCTGCAGGCGGCGACTGTGCGACCGTCGCTGACGCGGCGACGTACAGCAACACGAACCCGCAGGTTCTAGACGGTCCGATTGCCAATGATGCGGCCATCAACGGTTCGTGGAGTGGCTAGCCCATGTTGACAAAGCGTCTGTTCGTTCTTGGAGGAGTGGCCGCGGTGGCCCTCGTTGCTGTGATAGTCGCATGCTGTCGTCCCGAGCCTAGCAAGGCTGAGCGGAATGCAGACAGCGGGGAACGCGTGCATGAAGTCAGGCCGCCGTCGCCGCCGGACGGTAAGGCGCCCGTCGCACCGGTGGCTACGCCGAAGGAAGGGCGCGAGCGCGTAGTGCTGTCGCAGGGAGGGGGCCTGTATGTTCTCGGCTGGCTTGATACGGATGGTAACTTTACGCGGGATGCCAACGAGAAGCCGTTTCGATTGCGCGAGCGTTACCCTCTGGGCGGACCACGCATTGTCACCCAGAAGCAGGTAAAGAAGATCATCGAGCCGCAGGCTGGAGGAGATTCCGAAGAAAAGTAGGTGGGACGCGGGTTTCTTGTCGACGGCGCGTCCGCCACCCGCGGGCCCGCGGCGCACCTCGGGAGCCGTACCGGCGTGCATCCGCGCCTCGACGCGGACGCCACGGCCGAGGAACCTTCAGGGGGCCAAGGGAGGCTTGTCAATCTTGTGTCGAGGGACCCCTCCAGGCAAATGAAGGGGGGGGAGATTCGGCCGCCGCCGGGGGTCCAGGACGTGTTGACCCGCGGCCGACTCACGCCCTCGTCCCCGACCGAGCCCCCGCGGGACAGATCCGCGGCCTACCGAGATCGACATGGCAGGCAAGAGGAAGAGCGCGAGGAAGGTCGAGGTCACGAAGCCCGCCCGGAAGCTCGGCGAGGGCGACCTCGTCCAGCGGGCCCCGCCTGCCAGTAGGTTCAGGCCGGGGGGGAGTAGCGGCGGCGGACCGGCTTCTCGACCATGCCGCGGCGGATGTACTTGGCGGCCACGTACATGCGCTTGCGCTGGCCGTCCACCACGACGCGGATCTTCTGGAGGTTCGGCTTGAAGGTCCGCGGGGTCTTGCCCGTCACCTTCTGGCCGACGCCGCCCTTCGCTTTCGCGAGACCGCGCCGCTTGTACTGCTTTCCGATCTTCGTGCGCTTGCCGCTGACGCCGCAGACGTAAGGCATGGCAGCCCGGCAATCTAACCGCCACCCTCCTCCCCTTCAAGATCCGGCTCCGGGACCGGCAATCCCCGCTCCCGGAACCAGCGGGCGGCCTCCTCCCCAGCCGCCGGATCCCCGTAGAGCGCGGCCTCCGTGATCACGGCCCCGAACCGGGCACGGACGTCCCCCCGCACCTCCCCGGAACCCCTCCAGAGCCACTCCGCGGAGCGCAGCCGGTAGCGCGGCCGCCGCCCGTCTTCAAGGGAGTTCTCCGCGAGCAGCCAGTAGAGCTCGGAAAGCCGCGTGGCCGACTCCCTGTCCGACGTGTGGTCGCCGAGGCGCGCTCCGACCCCGTCCGCGGCGGCGGCGATCTCCCGCTCCAGCGCGAGCGCCGCCTCCGGGGGGAGCCCGACGCGGAGCCCCCGCGTCGCGCCGCGCGCCACGACGATCGTCTCGATCGGCGCCGCCTCGCGCGAGAGGAGCAGGCGGAGCGCGCGCTCGTACGCCATCCACGCCCCCTCGTCCGGCATCTGCCCGGCCGCCTCGCGCCAAGCCGCGTAGGCCTCGGTCGGGCGTTGCGCCTTCTCCGCGGCTTCGGCGAACCGGATCCACGGCCCAGGGTCCCGGCCGCCGACCGCGAGCGCCTTCCGCACGAAGTCCGCGCCGTCGGGGGTGCCGAAGCGCCCGGCGGCGAGCCGCAGGTACGTGTCGAGGAGCTCCGCGCGCATCCCGGCGGCGTCCAGCGCGGCGGGGTCGAGCTCCTTCGCGCGCTCGTACTCCCGCGCCGCCGTCTCGAGGTCGCCCTGCCCGTACGCGCGCCTCGCCCGCCAGATCCGGTACTCGGGCTCGAAGGCGGGGTGGGAGGCGTAGGCGACCGGCAGGACCGCGAGCGCGAGGGCGACCGCCGCGCCGCGCGCGGTGCGGATGCCCTTCCGCGTGTAATACGAAACCCCGAAGAGGAGGCCGAACGCGAACCCGCCCACGTGTCCCGCGTGGTCCACCTGGATCGTCGGGACGCGGCTCTCGACGAGCATCGCGATCGGGAGCGAGAGCGCGACGAAGAAGAGGATGAGGAGCGTGTTCCGCTGCTTCAGGAAGTCGAGGAACCCGCGCGAGATCGCCCACTCGACGGCGAGCAGCAGGCCGACGAGTCCCGCGATGCCGCCCGAGATCCCCATGCGCGGGACCCGCGGCTCCGGGTTCCAGAGGAGGCTCGCGGCGGATCCCAGGAGCGCGCCCCCGACGACGCAGCCGAGGAGCACCCTCCACCCGCACCCCCGCTCGATCACGCGCCCCACGAAGAAGAGGGACACCGCGTTCGCGACGAGGTGGATCCAGCTGCCCGTGTGGTGCAGGACCATCGCGGAGAAGAGCCGCCAGTACTCGCCTTCCCAGAGCCGGGCGCCGGTCAGCGCGCCGGCCGCGAGCGGGGTCGCCTGCCACACCCGGGCAGCCACCGTCCACCCGATGCAGAGCAGGACGAGCCCGAGAGTGACCGGTTCGCGCAACAGGCGGCGCACGGGCCCCACTCTACGCGACGTCCCTCGGTTGACGGGCGGCGGAAGGGGCCTATAAGGTGCCGGGATGAAACGACCGGGGTTCCGCGGCCTCCCCCTCCTCCTCGTGCTCGCGGCGTGCGGCGGCGGCGGCGGCTCCTCGGCCCCGCCCGCGACGATCTCGGGGCAGATCTCGATCCTCGTCGGGGCGCCGCTCGACCGCGAGCCGAACGACACGGCGGCGGAGGCGAGGCTCTCCCAGGCGCCGCTCGAGGGCAGGCTCGACGCCGCGCGCGATCCCGTCGACGTCTTCCGCAAGGTGGCCGACCGCGCGGGCACGTACACGCCCGCGCTCGCATCGGAGGGGGTCCAGGGGGACGTGCTCCTCGTCGACCTCGCGCGCGCCGCCGCGGCGCGATCCCTCGTGCTCGAGACGGGCGACGTGTTCGACGTGGTCGTGCGCGCGCGGCGCGGGTCGGGTCGGTATCGCGTGACGCTGTCCGACGCGCCGGGCGACACGTCGCCGGTCGATCCCGGGGAGGGCTACGCGCGGTGCGGCGACGGATTCGTCCCGGGCGAGATCGTCGCCGCGCCCGCCGAGGGGTTCGACGGGGTCCGCGTGGCCGCCGAGGCGGGGCTTTGCTTCTGCGCGTCGGGGAAGGGGTCCTGCCTTCTCCGCGACCCGGCGGCGCGGGAAGAGGGGGGGCTCCGGGGGCTTTGCGACGTGCTCCTTCGCTGCGCGCGGCTCGAGGAGCGCGGGCTCGTGAGGTACGCCGAGCCGAACCGGCTGCGCCACCTCGCCGCGCTGCCCGACGACCCGCTCTTCGCGCAGCATCAGTGGGCGCTCGAGCAGATCCACGCGCCCGCCGCGTGGGAGATACGGACGTCGACCGGCGTGATCGTCGCGGTGGTGGACTCCGGCGTGCGGGCGCACCCCGACCTCGAGCCCAACCTCGTGCCCGGCTACGACTTCGAGGACGGCGACGCGGATCCCACCGACCCGACCCAGAACTTCTCGCACGGGACCCAGGTCGCGGGCGTGATCGGGGCCGTCGGCGATAACGGCACCGGCATCGCGGGCGTGCTGTGGAGCGTGCGCCTGATGCCGCTCCGGGCCTTCGACACCGCGGGCTTCGGCACCTCGTTCGGGATCGCGAACGCGATCCTCTACGCCGCGGGGCTTTCGAATTCCTCGGGCACGCTCCCTCCGGAAAGGGCGTCGGTCATCAACATGTCCTTCGCGTCCACGGCCTCGTCGACGGTCGAGCTCGACGCGTGCAACGCGGCGCGCGACGCGGGGCTCTTCCTGTGCGCGGCGACCGGGAACCAGGGAAGCGCGTTCCCGCGGTATCCGTCCGGGTACCCCTCGGTCGTGGCGGTCGGCGCGACGGACATGTCCGGGCTGCGCGCCTCCTACTCGAACTACGGCGGCCACCTGGCCCTCGTCGCCCCCGGCGGCTCGTCGGGCGGCGGCGTGATCACGACCGGGATTGTCGCCGGCAACCAGTACGACTACCCGTTCGTGGCCGGGACCTCCTTCGCCTCGCCGCACGTCGCCGCCGTCGCAGCGATGTGCATGGGCCTCGCGCCGCTCACGCCGGACGAGGCGGAGTCGATCCTCCTGTCGACCGCGCAGGACATCGGCGCCCCGGGCGTCGACCCGGAGACGGGCCACGGCATCGTCGACGCCTACCGCGCGGTCCTCGCCGTCCTGGGCCAGCCGACGCCCGTGTACATCCCCTACGAGGAGATCGAGGTGCGTCTCGTCCGCGTGGGCGCCGAGACGGTCGAGGCCTCCGTGAAGACGAGCGAGGCGGAGGGGTTCCTCTGGGAGATGCCGGAGATCCCCTCCGGCCGGTACCGGCTCGAGGCGGGCACCGACCGCAACCACGACGGGGATCTGTCGGGCCCGGGCGAGCTCTACGGCGAGTGGGAGGGGGGCCAGACGCTCAGCGTCAGCGGCCCGCGCGAGGGGCTCGACTTCGCGGTCGCGGAGGAGTAGTGGACCCGCTGCTCGACGACACGAACCCGGAGCAGCGCGCCGCGATCCTCCACGACGCGGGGCCGCTCCTCGTCGTCGCGGGCGCCGGATCGGGGAAGACGCGCGTGATCACGCGGCGCGTGGCCCGCCTCGTGCGGGACGGGGCGCAGCCGCGGGAGGTGCTCGCGCTGACCTTCACCAACAAGGCGGCGAAGGAGATGCGCGAGCGCGTGGAGAAGCTGGTGCCCGTGCCCGACCTCTGGGTGTGCACCTTCCACGGCTTCGCCGCGCGCGTGCTCCGGCGGTTCGGCGACCGCGTCGGCTACGGCCGCGAGTTCACGATCTACGACACCGAGGACCGGGCGTCCGTCCTGAAGCAGGTCCTCAAGGAGCAGGGGATCGACGACCTGACGCCCGGCGAGGTGGGCCACGCGATCTCGCGCGTGAAGAACGGCCTCGATCGCGCGGGCGCCGTCGGCTGGCGCGCGGAGCGCGTGACCGCCGTGATGCGGCTCTACGGCGAGCGGCTGCGGGCGGCCAACGCGATGGACTTCGACGACCTCCTCCTGAACCTCCTCCGCCTCCTGGACGAGGACGCGGACGCCCGCGCCCGCCTCGAGGCGCGCGCCCGCTGGCTCCTCGTCGACGAGTACCAGGACACGAACTCCGTCCAGTACCGCATCCTGAAGGCGCTCTCGGGCAGCGAGCGGAACGTCTGCGCGACCGGCGATCCCGACCAGTCCATCTACCGCTGGCGCGGGGCGACGATCCGGAACATCCTCGACTTCGAGCGCGACTTCCCGGGCGCGCGGGTCCTGACGCTCGACCGCAACTACCGCAGCACCCAGGCGATCCTCGACGTCGCCAACGCCGTGATCCGGCACAACCGCGATCGGTACGAGAAGGAACTCCGCACGGAGAACCCGCCGGGTGCGAGGGTGCGCGAGGTGCGCTGCGGGAGCGACGAGGACGAGGCGATCGCCGTGGTCGGCGAGGTGCGCGCGCGGATCGCCGCCGGGCGCCGGCCGAGGGACATCGCGGTCTTTTACCGGACGAACGCCCAGTCGCGGATGCTCGAGCGCGCGATGGCGCTCTCGGGCATCCCCTACCGGGTCGTCGGCGCGGTCGAGTTCTATCGGCGCGCGGAGGTGAAGGACATCCTCGCCTACGTCCGGCTCGCGAGAAACCCCTTGGACGTCGCGGCGCTGCGCCGGATCCTCAACGTCCCGGCGCGCGGCCTCGGCGCCGCGGCCGAGGAGCGGCTGCTCGCGGCGGCGGCGGCGAAGGGCACGGGCCCGCGCGAGGTGCTCAGGGACGCCGCGGTGCTCTCGGGCTTCGGCCGGTCGAGGAAGGCGATCGAGGGCTTCGCGGCGCTGCTCGCGCGGATCGAGACGCTGCCCGCGGAGGACCCGGCGCGCTTCGTCGAGGGCGTGATCGAGGAGACGCAGTACCGGAACTACCTGGGCGTCGGCACGCCGCGGGCGGAGGTCGACCGGCTGGGGAACGTGGACGAGCTCCTGAACGCCGCGGCGGAGTACGCGCGCCGCGAGCCGGAGGGCGGCATCGACGGGTTCCTCGAGGAGAACGCGCTGGTCTCCGACCAGGATGCGTACGACGGGGCCGCCGACGCCGTCTCGCTCATGACCGTCCACAGCGCGAAGGGACTCGAGTTCCCCTGCGTCCTCGTCACCGGCCTCGAGGAGCAGGTGCTCCCGCACGCGCTCTCGCTCGACACCCCGGAGGAGATCGAGGAGGAGCGCCGCCTCTTCTACGTCGCGGTCACGCGCGCGCGGGAGGATCTCCTCCTCCTGCACGGCGCCCGCCGCATGCAGCGCGGCCAGGTGCTCCCCTCGCTCCCGTCGCGCTTCCTCGAGGAGGTGCCGGACGGCATGCTCGAGGTCGTCGAACGGACGGGGGGGTGGGTCTCGGAGGACGAGGCCATCTACCGCGTGGAGGAGGAGACAGAGCCGTTCCGGGCGGGGGACCGGGTCCGCCACCACCACTTTGGCCTCGGCCGCGTGGTCGCCGTGCGGCCCGGGGGCGGCGGGACCCGCGTCACCGTCGAGTTCAGCGGCGCCGGCCGCCGCGACCTCCTGCTCTCCTACGCGCGCCTCGAGCGGGTGTAGGCCGCCCCGAGGCCGCCCCCCCGGACCGGAACGGGGCGTCGGCCCCCGGCCCCCTCCCCTTTTGTTCTGCCCAAGTCGTAAACTGCCCTGAAGAATGGCCTTCCTCAAGGTCTACGTCGGAGGCACGGAGCGGACCGTCTTCCTCGGCGATGCGCCGGTCGTCATCGGCCGCGACGCGGAGTGCGACATCCCGATCCCGGACCTCAAGATCAGCCGCCGCCACTGCGTCATCGAGCCCGCGGACGGCGGGGGGTGGCGCGTGCGCGACCTCCGGAGCGGGAACGGGACCCGGGTGAACGGCCGCGAGGTCGAGAGCCGCGACCTCGCGCGCGAGGACGTGCTCGAGGTCGGCGACGCGAAGGTGCTCTTCGCCGGCGAGGCCGCGGCGGTCGTCGCCGGCCCCGCCGCGCCCGCGGCGGCGGCACCCCGCGGGCCCGCGCGGAAGCGCGCCGCATCGAAGCGGATCCCGGTCGCCTACTGGCTCGGGGGCGGTGGGCTCGCGCTGGCCGCGCTCGTGCTCTTCCTCTTCCTCCAGGGGCTCGGCTCGAAGGAACGCCGCGACCCCGCGGAGGAGGGCGACTACCGCGCCGTCGCGGAGTCGCGCGCGGACTTGGACCGCGTGAAGTTCGGCGAGATGTTCCTCGCCCGGTATCCGCGGTCCGCGCACGCGGCCGAGGTAGAGGCCGCGGTCGCCGCCGCGCGCGAGCGCCTCCAGCACGGCGAGGCCCCGGGCGGCTACGACCCCCGGCCCGAGATCCTCGGGCTCCGTCCGGCGGAGGCCGTGGCGCGGCTCGAGAAGATGCTCACCGAGGCGCCCGAGGAGCGCCGTCCCGCGATCCGCGCGGCCCTCGAGGAGCGGCGCGAGGCGCTTGCGGCCGCGCGCGAGGCGTTCTTCGCGGAGCGGCTCCTTGAGTTCCGCCAGCAGATCGAGGCCGGCGAGTACGCGCGCGCCCGCGAGGCGTGGTTCTTCCTCCGCGGCGAGCCGGACTGGGAGCCGATCCCTCCCGAGTACGCGAGCCGCATCGTCGACGCGAACCGCGAGCTGGGCAACGCGGCCGCCGCCGAGCGCGCGCGGCTCCTCGAGGACGAGGCGCGCTACGAGGCCGCGCACGACTTCGCGAAGGCGGCCGAGCTGCTCTCGCAGGCGCTCCCGCGCTTCAAGGGCACGGGCGTCGACGGGAGCCTGCGCGACCGGCTCGACGCGCTCGAGCGCGTGCGGAAGGCGGGTCCCTCGGCGCTGCCTCCCGCGCAGACCCTCGTCCGCATCGACGTCGGCCAGAAGGTCGCGGCGCTCCTCGCGACCTTCCAGCAGGGGGATTTCGCCGCGGCGGCCTCCGGGCTGCGCGCGCTCGCCGAGGAGGCGCGGAAGCAGTCCGACCCGGGGTTCAAGGAGCTCGACGCCCGTGCGGGCGAGTGCGAGGCGGCGGCGGCGCTGCAGGCGGCGGTCGTCACGGCGCTCGGGAGCGGCGACCTCCCGAAGGCGCAGCTGAAGAAGCGGTGGCGCGTGATCTCGGGCGGCCCGGACGGCGTCCGGGTCGCGACCAGGGGCGAGGAGAGCGACGTCGCCTGGGCGGGGATGCCCGCGGATCTCCACCTCGCGCTGCTCGAGATCCACGCCGCGAGCGTCGCGCGCGGGTGGCTCGGCCTCGCGGCCGCGGCCCAGGCGCTCGGCGCGCCGCCCGACATGATCGCGGCGCTCGCGCGCGCCTACGAGGACGAGGCGGCGCGCCCCGCGGTCGACGCGTTCGTCGCCGGGCGCGTCCGCAAGGAGGCCCTCCCCGAGGGCGGCTACGTCGTCCACGAGGGCGAGCTTCTGCCCAGGAAGGAGTTCCTGCGCCGGCAGGAGGAGCAGCAGATCGCGGCGCTTTTGGTCCAGCTCGACAAGGCCTACGCCGCGATCCGCGGGGACCCGGCCTTCGGCAAGCTGGACAAGCTGCGCAAGCGGAAGGACGAGCTCGACGTCGCGCGCAAGTTCGCGCTCGACCTCATCTTCGACGAGCAGAAGTACTTCTACCCCTACCGCGGCACCGGCCGCGAGGGGGAGTACCAGAAGGTGCAGCAGGAGGTCGACCGCCGGGTCCAAGCGGTGGAGGAGATCTGGGCGGACCGCACCACGGTCTCCGTGAAGGCCTCCCCCGAGCTCGACCGCGCGCTGAAGCAGTTCGACGAGGCCGCGGCGGGGCTGCGCGGGTACCTCGTCGACGTCGACGAGAAGGACCGGGACGTGGCGTTCCTGCGCTCCTACCTCGGGAAGAAGTTCGACCTGATGACCTGCTACCGCACGCCCGAGGAGAAGCAGCTCCTCGACTACACGCGCGAGGTCATGGAGTGGAACCCGACGGTCGAGGGCGACATCTCGCCGGTCGAGCGGGAGCAGGTAGAGATCACGAACCGGTACCGGATCATGTTCGGGCGCCAGCCCGTCCGGATCGTCGAGAAGCTCGTGAAGGCGGCGCGCGGCCACTCCGAGGAGATGTCGAAGATCGGCTACTTCAGCCACTTCAGCCCGACGCCGGGCCTCAAGACGCCGTGGGATCGGATGAAGCGCGAGGGCTACGCGTTCGGCGTGTCCGAGAACATCATCCAGGGCCAGTCGAGCCCGATGGCCGCGCACCTCGGCTGGTGCCACTCGAGCGGGCACCACAGGAACATCCTGATGCCGCCGTGGACCGAGATGGGCACGGGCGCCTACGGGAACCTGATGACGCAGAACTACGGCCAGGCGCCGCAGTGGACGAAGGAGCCGGGGGTCGTGTCGACCGGGGAGGATGCGGACGAGGGCAATCCCTGGGAAGAGGAGGGGGTTCCGGGGGACGAAGGGCCGACGCCCGAGGACGAGGCGCCCGACTACGAGGAGGGGGACTAGGTGCCCAATCTGCGCATCCGTGACGGCGGCCGCGAGTACACGTTCCAGATCGAGGACGAGGGGGCCACGATCGGCCGCGGCGACACGAACGACGTCGACCTCGAGGACGCGAAGGCGAGCAAGGAGCACTTCCGCATCGAGCGCGTCGGGAGCCGCTGGAAGCTCGTCGACCTCGAGAGCAAGAACGGCACGCGCGTCAACGGCGAGTTCCGGAACAAGGCGTGGCTCGGCCACGGCGACGTCCTCCAGATCGGCACCGCGGAGATGCGCTTCGGCCTCGAGGCGGCGGCGCGCGCGGGCCGCGAGGCTCCGCCGTCGGACCGCGGCGAGGAGGGCGACGAGGAGGAGGCGCCCCCGCGCCGCTACCAGAGGAAGAACAACGCGCTGCTGATCGGGCTCGCGAGCGCCGTCCCGATCCTGCTCATCATCCTCGTGACGATCTTCTCCGGCGGCGGCTCGCCGAACGCGACCGTCCGCAACGAGGCGAACAAGCTCGTGGAGGAGGGGCGATACGGGGACGCCATCCAGTACATGGAGCAGTACGGCGACCCGAGCTACGACGACTACAAGATCATCGACCGGCGCCTCGTCGAGGTCCGCGAGCGGAGGGCCGCCTACGAGAAGAACGTGCGCGAGGAGGAGGCGAGGAAGATCTTCGCCAAGGTCCAGATCTTCATCCTCTCGTACAACCGCGGGCACGTGGCCGAGAGCGGGCCCGACAAGATCCATCCGCTCATGAAGCAGCTCCGCGAGAAGTACGCGGGCACCGAGGCTTCCGAGGCCGCGAAGAAGGAGTACCCCGCCTGGTTCGCGCTGAAGACGCCGCAACCCGCGTCCGAGCTGCTCGCCGGGGGCGGCCGCCTGCAGAAGGACTGGGAGGAGGCCGTCGCGCGGTCCATGGAGTACCGGAAGGAGTGGGCCTTCCGCGAGGCGAAGGAGACCGTCGAGCGGTTCGTCACGGAGCGCGAGGATATCCTCGGGGCGGGCGACCTCGCGACCTACGAGCAGCTCCGCGACGACGAGCTCAACCGGATCGACAGCTTCGCGGAGTCCGTCTACCGCGGCCGCGAGGCCGAAGCGGAGCGGCTCGTGAGGGCCAAGCGTTACGACGACGCGATCCTCGTCTACAGGAAGGTGATCGAGAAGTTCGGGATCGACGCGTGGGTCCGCCGCGCGCAGGCGGAGATCGGAAAGATCGAGAAACTCAAGTCCGGCGGCTAGCCCATGGTAAGGGGCGCCCCCGGACCCCCTGGGCATCGCCCGCCGCCGAGGCCCCGCGCCGGGCGGCGACCCCCCGCATTCAAGTGGGAGGGTCGCCTCTTCCGATGAGGATCGAGCGGAAAATCTATGGCGAAACTGTCGGTCGCGGATCAGGGAAAGTCGCGATGGATCCGGTTCGAGGGGGAGCTGGACCAGTCGGACGTCCTCGATCTCAAGGCGTCGTTCGACGAGGCCGTCGAAGGCTGGGACGGGGACATCGTCCTCGATCTCGGCGGCGTCACGTTCTTGGGGACGCTCGGCATCGGGCTCATCGTGTCGACGCTGGACCGGCTCGACGAGGACGACCGCGCGCTTCGCCTCGCGAACGTGCCGGAGTTCGTAGAGCGCACGTTCCGCACGATGAACCTCGACGAGGTCTTCGAGCGCGCGTGAAGGGGGCAACATGGACCGGATGAAGGTCGAGGACCGCGGGAGCGAGCGCTGGATCCACTTCTCGGGCGAGCTGGACCAGGCGGACGTGCTCCACTTGAAGGGGCACTTCGACGCGGCGGTGAAGGCAGCCCGGGGCGACGTCGTCGTCGACCTCGGCGCGGTCACGTTCATCGGGACGCTCGGGATCGGGCTCATCGTGTCGACGCGCGAGCAGCTCGAGGACCGGGGGCTCACGCTGAAGCTCTCGAACGTGCCCGAGTTCATCGAGAAGACCTTCAAGGTGATGAGCCTCACCGAGGTCTTCGCCCGCGTCTGAACCGCGGGATCGGCAGGGGGTCCGGGGGCGGCGAGCCGCCGCCGGTCCTTCCGCGTCCCGGCGCCCCGCGCCTACGTGATCGTCTTGCCGAGGGCGGAGAGGATCAGCTGCACGGCGAGGTCCGCCGTGCGGTTGCGCTCGTCGAGGATCGGGTTCACCTCGACCACGTCCATCGACAGGAGCTTCCCCGACTCCGCCACGAGCTCGCACGCGAGGTGCGCCTCGCGGTAGGTGAGGCCGCCCGGCACGGGCGTGCCCACGCCCGGCGCGTACTCCGGATCGAGCGCGTCCATGTCGAACGAGAGGTGGAACCCCTTCGTCCCCTTCGTCACGCGCATGAGCGCCTCGCGGAGGCATGTGCTCGTGCCGCGCTCGTCGAGCTCCTTCATCGTGTACACCGCGAGGCCGAGATCGCGGATGCGCGCGCGCTCGCCCGGATCGACGTCGCGGACGCCCAGGAGCGCGGCGTGGCGCGGCAGGATCACCGGCGTCCGGTTCCCGATCCCCAGGAGCAGCGGATCCCCCTCGCCGAGGAGTGCCGCGAACGGCATCCCGTGGACGTTGCCCGTCGGGGACGTCTCCGGCGTGTTGAGGTCGGCGTGCGCGTCGATCCAGAGGAGCCCGATCCGGCCCTCCGCGTGCGCCGCGGCGCCCGCGACGCTCCCCATCGCGATCGAGTGGTCGCCGCCGAGGATGACCGGCCTCTCGCCAGCCGCGAGGATCCCCTTCACGCGGTCCCGGAGGCGGAGGCAGGTGCGGTAGATCTCCCGCCCGAAGCGCAGGCGCTCGTCGCCCGGCACGCGCGTCTCCGGCGCGGCGGCGGCGACGTAGCCGTGGTCGTGGACCGCCACGCCGAGGCGGCGCAGCCGCTCCGCGAGGCCCGCGAACCGGATGGCAGACGGCCCCATGTCCGTCCCGCGGCGTCCGGCGCCGAGGTCGAGGGGCACGCCGAGGATGCCGACCGCCTTCGCGTCGCTCATGCGGGGGGGGCCCCGGGGGCCGACCCGGATGCGCCCCGCGCGGAGCGCCGCGTCCGCGCCTCGGCGGAGAGGCCGATGACGAGATGGGCGAAGCCCCCCGGCGGGAACCCGGGCGGCGTCTCGCCGCCGAGGTAGGCGTCGAGCGCGCGGAGCCGGAGGCCGGTGGGCACGCGATGGAAGTCGAGGAGCGAGCCCGCGAGGTTCGCGAGGTCTCTCGCGCGGAGATCCCAGGCGAGCGCGTGGCTGCCCTCGCGCACGCCGTCGAGATCGAGGAAGACGAAGTCCCTCCCGTCCGGCGTCACGAGCAGGTTGTCCTTCTTCATGTCGCGATGCCGGAGCCCGCGGTCGTGCATGCGCCGGAGCCCGCGGCCGAGGCGGCGGCTCGTCTCGCGCGCCTCTTTGGGCGCGAGCGCGGGGATCACGTCCTCGATCGGGCGCGCCTCCTTCTCGCGGCGCATCACGAGCAGCGAGCGGCCCGGGACGTCGCGGTCCCGGAGCGCGGCGACGACCCCCGGGCCGCGGAAGCCGCGGTGGAAGAGCGCCTCCTCCGCGACCAGCGCGCGCTCGGCGCGCGTCCCGCAGAGGAGGTCCTTGAGCGGCCGGGTCGCCTTCTTCGGGAGGAACACCTTCCCGACGAAGTCCTCGCCCAGGAGGAATGTCCACGCGGTGGGGCTCCTCTTGAGCACCTGCGGCCCGTCCTCGAGGTGCGCCGCGAACCGGGCCGCCTCGTCGAGCAGCGCGGGGTCGATCGGGTCGAACGCGCGCCCCAGAAAGCT
>DASUGR010000033.1:0-11063 GCA_036273915.1 Planctomycetota bacterium
AGCGACTCGAACTGGATCGCCATCACCGCGTAGACGAGGAACGCCGCGAGCGCGAGCGCGTAGAGCAGCGCGCGCGTCGACTGCTGCGCCTCGAGGCTCCGCCCCGCGACCTCGAACTCCACGCCGTTCCGCCTTGCGATCGGCTCCGCCAGCGCGCGCGCCTCCTCGGTGACGCGGCCGAGCTGGAGCCCCTCGTACGCCGCGGTCTCGACGGCGGCGTGCCGGCCGCCGACCCTGCGGATCTCGCCCGGCCCCTCCGCGACCGCGGGGTCGCCCGTGAGCACGACCGAGAGCTTCACCGGCCCCTTGCCCGGCGGCGCCACGTCGATCTCGAGCAGGTCCTTCAGGCGCTCGCGGTCCGCCTCCTCGAGGCGCACGCGGATGTCGGTGCGCTCCGACCCCTCCACGAGCGCGGTCGGGATCCGCCCGACGAGCTTCTCCCTTACCCGCGTCGCGACCTCCTCGGCGGTGAGCCCGCGGCGGAAGAGCTCGAGCCGGTCGAATTCGAGCCGCACCTCGCGCGCGCCCCGCCCCGCGCCCCCCTGGACCCCCTGGATTCCCTCGAGCCCGCGGATCGCGCCCGCCGCCTCCTGCGCGGCCCTTCCCAGCGCCACGAGGTCGCGCTCGCCGCCGCCGAAGAAGATCACCTTCACCGGCAGCGCGAAGCGGAAGAGCGTGGAGGAGAGGGTCTCGGGCGGCTCCGCGTCCGGCACGCGGGCGACGATCCGCTCCGCCGCCTCGCGCACCCGCCGCTCCGCGTCGGCCGAGCGGCCCGCGCGCCTCAGGTGCACGGTGAGCCGCGCCGTGTGCTCGCCCTCGTCGGCCGCGCGGTCCGCGTCGGCCTCGACGCCGACGGTCGCCGCGACCCAAAGGACCTCCGGGAGCTTCCGCACCTCCGCCTCGATCGCCCGCGCGCGCTCCGCGGTGCGCTCGAGCGCGGTGCCGGGCGTGAACGACACCTTCACGTCGAACTCGCCCGTCCAGGTCTCCGGCATCAGGTCGGGCGAGAGCGCGGTCGCGCGCCAGCCGGCGAGCCCCAGCGCGGCCGCGGCGAGGAGCAGCACGGGGCCCGGCCGCGCGAGGCAGCCGCGGAGGAAGGGCTCGTACGCCCGCTCGAGCGCCGCGTAGCCCCGGAGGAAGAGCGCGGCGAGCGGCCGGAGCACGAGCCCGAACGCGAACGCGACGCCGCGCGTGACCGCGATCGCGAGCCGCGCGACCTCGCGCGCGGCGCTGCGCGCGAGCGACGCGAGGAGCGCGAAGGGGAGCGCGAGGACGAGGCCCGCGCCGCGCACGATGCGGGAGAGGGGGCTGCCGCGGCGGAGCCGCAGCCAGGCGAGGACGGTCCTGGGTCCGAGCACGGCCCCGGCGAGGCCGAAGTGGGGGGGCGCGGGGGCCGTGGCCTTCGGGACCAGCCGCGGCAGCGTCGCGAGGCACGTGGGGATCACGAAGAGCGCGACCACGAGCGAGAGGAGGAGCGAGAAGACGACCGAGAGCGCGAGGTCCCGGAACAGCTGGCCGGCGGCGCCCGCCTCGCCGACGAAGACGATCGGGAAGAAGACGCAGACGGTCGTGAGCGTCGACGCGGTGATCGCGCCCGCGACCTCGCGCACGCCCGCGATCGCGGCGGCCAGCGGCGCGAGGCCCTTCTCGCGCTGCCGCGACGACGACTCGAGCACGACGATCGCGTTGTCCACCAGCATGCCGACGCCGAGCGCGAGCCCGCCGAGCGACATGATGTTCAGCGAGACGTGGGCGAGGAAGAGCGGCGCGAACGTGGCGATCGCGCAGACCGGGATCACGGCGCCCGCCACGAGCGTCGCCATCGCGTTGCGAAGGAAGAGGTAGAGGACGAGCACGGCGAGGATCCCGCCGAGCACCGCGGTGTCGCGCACCTCGTCGAGCGCCCCCTCGATGAACCGGCTCTGGTCGGTCAGGAGCTTCAGGTCGACCCAAGGCGCGAGCGCCTCACGGAGCCCTTTCGCGGAGGCGATGCCGGGTCCCGGCCCCCCGCGCCCCCTCCTTTGCTCCGGCTCCGGGCCGCCCTCCCGCTCGATCCGCTCGCGGACCGCGCGCGCGACCGCCACCACGTTGCTCTGCGCCTTCTTGTAGACCTCGACGAGGACCGCCTCCTTCCCGTCGACGTAGGCCGCGAGCTCGCGCTCCTTGAACGACTCCTCAGCCCGGCCCACGTCGCGCACGCGCACGGGCACGCCGTTCACGTTCTTGACGACGACGGCCTCGACCTCGGGCACCGTCCGCAACTCGTTGACGGAGCGGACGACGTACTCGATCGGTCCCTCCTGGATGAGCCCGGCGGCCTCGTTCCGGTTGGCCCCGAGGAGCGCGTTCGACACCTCGTCGATCCCGATGCCCGAGCGCAGGAGCGCCTCGTCGTCGAGGTGCACGGCGATCTCCCGCTCCCGCCCGCCGCGGATCTTCGCCGCCGCGACGCCCTTGAGCTTCTTCAGCTCCTTCTCGACCTCCTCCTCCGCGAGCTTGCGCGCGAGCGCGAGGTCGCCCTCGCCGGCGCCGCGCGCCGAGACCGCGATCCGGAGGATCGGGTCCAGGTTCGGGTCGTAGGGGAGCACGAGGGGCCGCGCCGCCTCCTCGGGCAGCGTCGCCGCGTCGATCTTGCTCTCGACGTCGGCGCGCGCCTCGGTCATGTCGGTGTCCCAGCGGAACTCGAGCGTGATGTCGGAAAACGTCGAGCGGGAGACCGACGTCATCGAGACGAGGCCGTTCGTGGTCGCGAGCCGCTTCTCGAGCGCCTCGGTCACGCGCTTGTCCACGTCGCGCGGCCCCGCTCCCGGGAACTCGGTGCGGACGGTCAGCGTCGGGTAGGAAAGGTCGGGCAGGAGCGCAAGGTCGAGCCGCGAGTAGGAGATGACGCCGAAGACGACCGTCGCGACCGTGACCATGAGGACCGCGACGGGCCGGCGTGCCGCGCCCTCGAGCGGTCCCTTCATTCGTCGCGATCCGGGGGGGCTCCCGCCTTCGCAGGCGCTTCGGCGGGCGAGCCCGCGTCCGCCGAGGGTCCCGCCTCCGCCGAGGCTTCGGCGGGCGAGTCGGTGGGCGAGGGGGCAGGGAGCACCTCCACCGCGGTGCCGTCGGAGACGGTGTCCTGCCCCTCGACGACGACGAGATCCTCCTCCCCGGGCCCCTCCACCTCGAGCACGCCCTCGCCCTCGAACCCGGTCCTTACCGCCACGCGCACCGCCTTGCCGTCGCGCACGACGAAGAGGTAGGGTCCCTCCTCGTCGTCGTGGAGCAGCGCCCGGCGCGGGACGACGAGCGCGTCGTCGCGCGTGGCGACCGTGATGCGCATCGTCACGAAGAGGCCCGGGAAGAACCCCGGCGCCGGCTCGATCTCCGCCTTCACGCGGATGGTGCCCGACTCGCGGTCCACGGTCGGCGCGACGAGCACGACCTTGCCCTTCGCGGTCCCCTCGGCGGCGCTGCTCTCGAGCGTGACCGGGTCGCCGGCCTCGACGCGCGCGGCGTCGCGCACCGGGAGGCTGCCGTAGAGCACGAGCGTGCCCAGCTCCTCGACCTTGTAGAGCACGTCGCCCGTCCGCACGCGCTCCCCTTCGCGGACGTTGCACAGCGTGACGACGCCCGCGAGCGGCGAGCGGATCGTCGCGCGCTCGAGCAGGACCGCGGCGCGGTCGCGGACCGCCCGTGCGCGCTCCACCGCGACGCCGCCGAGCTCGAGGGCGACCGCGCCCTTCTCGACCGCCGCCTGCGCCGCCTCGACCTTCTTCGCGGCGAGTCTCTTCGCGAACGTCGCGCGCTCGTGCTCCTCCACGGAGATCGTGCCGTCCTTCACGCCCTCGCTCGCCCGGGCGAAGGCCGCCTCCGCCTCGCGCAGCGTGACCTCCGCCTGCTCCACCTCGCGGTCGGCGAGCTTCCCCTCGAGCTCGAGCTCGCGGACCCTTCCCTCGGCGTTCTTGAGGTCGACGTCCGCCTCCTCGAGCGCGAGCTTCAGCTCCCGGTCGTCCAGCCGCGCGAGGAGGTCGTCCTCGCCGCCGACCGCGTCCCCGAGGTCCCTCCGCTTCTCGACCACGTTGCCGCCCACCTCGGCGTAGACGGTCACGTGGCGGTCGGTCTCGAGCGCCGCCTGCGTCTCGACGGCGTCGGAGACGCTGCCGCGCTTCGGCCGCTCGACCCGCACCGGCAGCGGCGCGTCCGCCCGCGCCGGCTTCTTCTCCGGCGGCTGGCCGCCGCACGCGGTCACGGCGAGGAGGAGGGGGAGGAGTCGGGGGTGGCGCAAGACGGCGTGGGTCGGGCCGCTCGGGTGCCTGCGGCGCCTCAAAGACTACCGCACGCGCGCCGAAGCTCGTGCGGAGGGCGCGAGGGCGGGGCCGTTCGGGGCGTGAGCGGGCCGAAACGGATATCCTCCCCGCGACGCGTGAAGCTGAAGCAGCGGCCGGAGGACTTCCGGGTCGAGGAGCTCAACCGGCTCGAGCCGGGGGAGACCGGCGAGTTCTCCCTCTACCGGCTCGAGAAGTCGGGCATCGGGACGCCCGAGGCGCTCCGCGTCGTGCGCCGCGACTGGCGGCTCGAGGCGCGCGCGGTCGCGTTCGCCGGGCTCAAGGACCGGCACGGGATCACCGGGCAGATGGTGAGCATCCGCCGCGGCCCGAGGACGAACTTCCAGGGGAAGGGCTTCAAGCTCAACTACCTGGGCCGCGCCGAACGCCCCGCCGGGCGCGGCACGCTCCTCGGCAACCGGTTCCGGATCGTCGTCCGCGACCTCTCCTCGGAGGAGGCGGCGCGCGTCGCCGAGCGCGCGCGCGCGGCGGCGCGCGACGGATTTCCCGACTACTACGACGACCAGCGGTTCGGCTCGCTCCGCGGCACCGGCGGGAAGTTCATCGCGAAGGCGCTCCTGCGCGGCGACGTCGAGGAGGCGCTCCGCCTCGCGATCGCGTCGCCGGCGCACGAGGACCGGAGCCGCACGAAGCGGCGCAGGAAGCTCCTGCGCGACCGGTGGGGGGACTTCGCGGGGCTCGCGGGAAGCCTCGACGCGTCGGTCGAGCGGCGCATCTGCCAGCGGCTCGCGGCGGGCGCCGCCTTCGACGAGGCCTACCGCATGCTCGACCGGCCGCTCCGCGAGATCCACCTCGCCGCGTACCAGGCGCATCTTTTCAACGAGTGCCTGCGGCGGGCCGTCGGCCGGGAAGGGCCCCGCCACCCGGGCGCGGACGGCCCCTACCTCTTCTACGACGGCGATCCGGGGCCGCTCCGGGACCGGGTATTCCCGTTGGCGTCCGCGGCGGCTCCCGCCGATCCGCTCCTCGACCAGGTGCTCGAGGAAGAGGGGGTGTCGAGGGGGCAGCTCGCGGGGTTCCGGCCGGGCTCGCGCCACGCGGTCGCGATCCCCGGCGATCTCGAGGCGGGCGAGCCGGCGCCGGACGACCTCAACCCGGGGCGCCTCTGCCTCGCGCTCGCGTTCCGGCTCCGGCCGGGCAGCTACGCGACGATGCTCGTGAAGCGCTGCACGTAGGCCCCCGGAACCCCCCCTCGATCCGGCGCGAAAGACGCCGTGGTTTGCTACAACGTCGCTCGTGTCGCTCCTGAGCGAGAGCCGCCTCGACGAGATCCTCAGGTCGAACAACCCCTGGTGGGCGACCGGCGCCCTCCCGCAGCGCGGGCGCGCGACCGCGCCGCGGCGACAGGACGCGACGCTCCTCGGCACCGGACGCCCGACGCTCGTCGCCGGGCCGCGGCGGAGCGGCAAGACGTGCGCGCTCCTCCGCCTCGTCGACGCGCACCTGCGCGCGGACGGGCACCCGCGCGACGTCGCGTACCTCCCGCTCGACCATCCGCTGCTCCGGCTCGCGCCGCTCGGCCAGCTCGTCGACCGCGCGCTCAAGCTGATGGAGGCGCGCGAGCGGCCGCGGCTCCTCCTGGACGGCATCCAGGCGCTGCCGCAGTGGCCCGAGCGGTTCGTCGATGTGGTGAGGACGCGTCCCTACCCGCGCATCACCGCCGCGTCGTCCGTCGCGCCGGGCAACGAGGAGGGCTGCTTCGAGGTCGTGCCGCTGCCGACGCTCTCCTTCCGCGAGTTCTGCGACCTGCGCGGGATCCCCGACCTGGGCGTGCCCCCGCTCGACCCGCTCCGCCCGCGGCTGCCCGACGAGGTCGACAGCGGGGACGACCGCCTCTTCGCGCGCGTCCTCGACCCGCTGCTCGCTGACTACCTCGTGCGCGGCGGGTTCCCGGAGACGGTCCTCGAGCCCGACACCGCGGCCGGCCACCAGATCGTGCGCGAGGGCGTCGTCGCGCGCGCGGTCTACCAGGACCTGCCGGCGGTCGTCAGCGTGATGAAGCTCGCGGACCTCGAGCGCGTGCTGCTCGCGGCGCTCCTGCAGGGCGGCTCGCCGCTCGTCATGGAGGCGATGGGCGACGCGCTCGAGCTCGACCTGAAGACGGTGCACCGGTACTTCGAGCACCTGCAGCGCGCGTTCCTCCTGACGAGCCTCAAGAACTTCGCGGCGGCGACGGACCGCTCGCGCGCGCGGCTCCACGCGTCCGACCCGGCGATCGCGAACGCGCTCTGCGAGCTTGGCCCCGCGGTCCTCGCGCGCGCGGCCGAGCGGAGGAGCCTGCTCGCCGGGGCGCTGGTCGCGCACCTGCAGCGGCTGGCCACGGAGCGCGGCCTCGACCTCGCCTATTTCCGCGAGGGCGACCTCGACGCGGACGCGGTCCTCGTGAGCCCCGACGGGGCCGTCCCGATCGTGCTCCTCGACCAGGACGAGGCGGGCGACGAGGAGGCGGCCGCGGCGGAGCGCCTGCTCAAGCGGGTGCAGGGCGGGAGCGCGTTCCTGCTCTCCCGCGGCGGGCCCCGCCGCCGCGCGCCCCTCACGTTCTTCGAGACGATCAACCACCTGCCGGCGGCCTATTTCCTCTACGCGCTGGGGTAGCTGCCCGTGATCACGATCGACGAGGCCCGTGACGCGGTGCGGCAGCGCGCGCACGCGATCCGGGAGACGGAGCAGGTCCCGCTCGATCTCGCGCTCCACCGCGTGCTCGCGGCGCCGGTGCGCGCGGACCGGGCCGACCCCCCGTTCGACCGCGCGTCGATGGACGGCTACGCGCTCCGCGCGGACGAGACGGCGTCGCTGCCGCGCATCTTCAACGTCGTCGGCCGGATCGCGGCGGGGCAGCGCGAGCTCCCGGTGGTGGACCCGGGGGCGGCGGCCTGGGTGAACACGGGCGCGCCGATCCCGCCCGGCGCGGACACGGTCGTCCCGGTCGAGCTGACGCGCGGCAACGAGCAGGTGCAGGTGATGCGGCCCGCCGCGAAGGGCGACAACATCCTCGCCGCGGGCGCGCTCGTCCGGCCCGGCGACGCGGTCGTGGAGGGCGTGCTCACGCCGGAGCGCATCGCGATCTGCGCGGCGGTCGGCGCACTCGACGTCGTCGTGCGCCGCAGGCCGCGGATCGCGGTCCTCTCGACGGGGTCGGAGCTCTCGGACGAGCCCGAGGCGCACCAGATCCGCAACTCGAACGGCCCGATGCTCAAGGCGCTCTTCGCGCGCGCCGACGTGCTCGACCTTGGCGCGGTCCCCGACGAAGCGGGCGCGCTCGAGGCCGCGTTCGGAAGAGGGCTCGGCGAGGCGGACCTCGTCGTGTCGACCGGCGGCGTGTCGAAGGGCGAGCTCGACCTCGTGCGCGGCACGCTCGAGAAGCTCGGCCTCGCCGTCCACGTGCACGGCGTGCAGCTCCAGCCCGGCAAGCCTTTCCTCTTCGGCACCAAGGGGGACAAGGCCGCCTTCGGGCTGCCGGGCAACCCGGTCTCCGCGCTCGTGTGCGCCGACCTCTTCGTCCTCCCCTTCGTCGCCGCGCGGGGCGGCCGTGCCTTCGACGAGGTGCTCGCCACGAGGCGCGCGCGGCTCCTGGGCCCGGTCACCGCGTCGCCCAAGCGCCGCCGCGTGCTCCCGTGCCGCCTCTCCGGGGACGAGGCGCAGCCGCTGCCGTGGCGCAGCTCGGCGGACGTCTACGCGCTCACCTACAGCAACGCCTACGTCACCGTGGACGTCGGCTACCACCTTGCGGAGGGCGCGGAGGTGACCTGCCTCGTGCCCGAGCGCTCCGCCGCGCGAACGGCATGAGGAGGATCCCCCCGTGGCTGTTGACCGCGGCGCTTGTCGCGGTCCCGCTCGCGCTCTCCTTCGTGCCGGGCGTGCCGCCGCACGGCTACGGCCACGTCCTGCTCCTCGCCCCGGTCGTCTCCGCGCTCCGCCACCCCGAGCGGCGCCGCCGGCTGCTCCTCTACGGCGCGGGGCTCCTGCTCCTCCTCCTCGCCTACCCCGACCCGGACCTCGGGTTCCTCGGCTGGGTCCTGCTCTGGCCCTACCTCCTCGCGCGCGAGCGCGATGACGGCGCCCCGTGGCTCCGCTCGGCGTTCCTCTTCGGGTTCTTCCGCGCCTTCGTCGGCTTCCACTGGCTCGGCCACGTCCACTACACGGCGTGGCTCGGCGTGTCGCTCGCGGCGGGCTTCGCGTTCGCCGTCGCGTTCGAGTGGCCGCTGCGGCGGCTCACGTTCGTGCCGTACGCGCTCCGCGTGGCAGCCCTCTGGCTCCTCTTCGAGTGGATCCACTCCTGGCTCCTCGGCGGGTTCCCCTGGCTCTTCCTCTCCCACACGCAGTACCGGTTCCTCACGCTGATCCAGGTCGCGGACGTCGTGGGCGCGTTCGGCGTGTCGTTCCTCGTCGCGTTCGTCTCGGCCGCGGTCCTGGAGGCGATCCGCCGACGGCGGGCGGGCGCGAGCCTTCTGGCGGCGTTCCTCCTCTTCCTTTCCGCCCTTCTCTACGGGGCGATCCGGGGGGGGCCGGGGGGGGCGGACGGCCCCGGGATCCTCATGGTGCAGACCGCCGTGCCGAGCCTCGTCAAGGAGGAGGAGATCGAGAACCCGAGAGGGGAGCTCGCGGCGGCGCTCGTGCGGCTCACGCGCGACGGGCTCGCGGAGCACCCCGACGCGGCGCTGGTCGTCTGGCCCGAGACGATGGTCACCGACCCCTTCATCGAGGACGAGCCGGAGCGGAGCACGTTCACGCCGCCGGCGCGCGCGCGCGCGCGCCGCTTCGGGAAGCCCTTCGTCTACGGCATCTCCTCCTTCGCGACGATCGAGCGGTTCAAGCTGCGCCGCGGGTACAACACCGCGATCCTCGTCGACGCGAAGGGCCGGGTGCAGGGGCTCTACCGGAAGCAGCGCCTCGTCCCGATGGGCGAGGAGTTCCTGCCGCGCCGCATCCTGCCCGAGGCCTGGGCCGACGGGATGTTCCTCTGGCTCTCGTCGAATCTCGGCCTCCCGCGGACGTGCGACCTCGAGTCGGGCGGGGGGTACGCGACGCTCGACGCCGGTCCCGGGCTCCGCTGCGCGACGCTCATCTGCTTCGAGGGCGTCTACCCCGACCTCGCGCGCGGGGCGGCGCGGCACGGGCAGCCGGACCTCATGCTGCACCTCGTGAACAACGGCTGGTTCGTCTCGCCGAGGTTCCTCGGGGGACACATCCCCTCGTTCGAGCAGCGGCAGTGCCTCGCGGCCTGGGTCTTCCGGGCCGTGGAGACGCGGATGCCCTTCTTCTCGTGCGCCAACGCCGGCATCACCTGCGCCGTCGCGCCGGATGGACGGATCCTCTCCCGCGTGGACCGGGTGATGGGGGAGGGATGGCTCTACGAACGGGTTCCGGCCCGCTGGCCCATGCCCCTTTTCCTCCGCGGGGGGTTCCTCCTCCCCCCCGTCCTTCTCCTCCTGCTCCTGCCGGTCCTCCTGTGGCGGGCCCGGAAACGCGCGTGAATGCGGGGTTCCCCGCCGGTCCGGAGCCCTTCCCCGAACTCTTTTGGACCGTCTTGACTCGCATGGGGCCTTTTGCTGATATAGCCCGTCCCGGCGAGCACGGGTCTCGACAAGCGGCGAGGGCGCGCGCGGGGCGTTCGGCAACGGAAGGAGACGGCTATCCAATGTCCAGCATGGCGAAGATCTTCGTCGTGGTGAATCTGGCGTTCAGCATCGTGGCGTTCGGCTCGGCCGCGACGCTCTTGGGCGCGCAGGACGACTACAAGAAGAGCTACGAGAGCGTGACCGCGGAGAAGCAGAAGGTCACGATGGAGATGCAGGCGAAGATCGACGACGCCGAGCTCCAGCGGTCCCAGCAGGCGCAGAAGGCCAGCGAGGAGTTGGGTCGCGCCACGAACCTCGAGGCGACGGTCGCCGAGCTGAAGACGAACCTCGCCGCCGCGAACAGCGCGAACGAGACGCTGCGCTCGTCGGTCGAGACCTTCTCGAAGGAGCTCCAGACCGCGAACCAGCTGAACACCTCGAACCAGGAGTTCCTGAAGCGCCTCGCCGACGACAGCAAGCGCGCCACGGACGAGATGCTCAACGCGAAGGCGACCCTCGAGAAGGAGATCGCGAACCGCGTGGGCCTCGAGCAGCAGGTCGCCGAGCTGAACGATCAGGTGACGACGCTCGCGGCCGAGAAGGGCGACGTCGAGCGCCAGCTCCGCGAGACGACGTTCTTCCTCGACCAGGCCAAGAAGCGCTACGGGAACGAGTTCCTCGGCCCGACGCAGGGTGCTGCGGGCGTCGTCAACGGGGTCAAGGACCAGCTCGTGAGCATCTCGGTCGGCAGCGCCGACAAGGTGCACGTGGGCGACTGGTACGCCCTGAGCCGCGGCTCCGCCTACGTCGGCCGGATCAAGATCATCAGCGTGGACAAGAACCTCTCGATCGGCCAGTTCGACAGCTCGGCCCCCGGCAGCGGCGCGCCGCCGCAGGCGGGCGACAAGGCGTCCCCGAGCAACGAGTAAGGGCGGAATCCCATGGCAAAGGACGAATACCTCGAGATCTCCGACCTCGACACGACGCCCGAGTCCGACAAGCTCGCGATGGCGCTCGTGTACGTGACCACGATCTTCCTCCTCGCCGCGTTCGTGTTCTTCTGGATGAAGATGAAGCAGTACGGCGTCGGCCCCCTGGCCGACTGACCGAGCCGAAACTCCGAGAGGCCGGCCCCGGCAAGCGGGGCCGGCCTTTTTTCTGGGGCACGTCGGCG
>DASUGR010000034.1:0-26149 GCA_036273915.1 Planctomycetota bacterium
GGCGGCGCGCCGCCGGCCTGACGGCCCCCGGAACCCCCTCTAATACGCGCGCCGGAGCGCCGCGCCAGGGTAGTAGTACGCCGCGATCTCCTGCGCCGTCTTCCCGAGGTCGGCGAGCCCGATCGCACCGCACTGGCAGAGCCCGACCCCGTGGCCCCAGCCCCCGCCTTCGATCTTCACGGCGCCGCTCTCCATCGCGATCCCGAGCAGGTAGGTCGAGCGCAGCGCCGACGGCCCGACGGAGAGCCGGAACGCGCTCGCGCGCATCACCTTCTCGTGACCGCCCGCCGTCACGCGGACGAGCCGCGCGCGCCCGCCCGCGTCCTTTTCGACGACGTCGACGCGCTGCAGAGGGCCCTCCAGCGCGGCGGCCTTGAGGACGGGCGCGGCGTCGAGCTTTGTGGACCAGCGGAAGTAGCGCGCGCCCTGGCAGTAGGGGCACGACACGCCGCGCATCGCAGGCGACGGCTCGCGGTCGAGCCCGGTCGGCACGTCCGTCGTGTGGCCCCCGCACGTCGAGTGGTAGTACGCGCGGAGCGGCCTCCGGTCCACCGAGAGGTACATGCCGCGCGTGCCCCGGACGCCCTCGCGGAGGTGCGCGTCGTCGGGCGCGTAGCGCATGCCGGCGTAGCACTGGAAGTTCGTGGTGTCGTCGAGGTCCTGCCCCGCGGCGACGTAGGAGAGCGTGTAGGAGCGCACGGCGATCGCCTGCGCGCCCGCGGCGGCGGGCGGGATGCGCTTCAGGGGCAGCTCGCCCCGGAGCACGCCGAGCGTGTAGTTCTCGAGCGACACGCGGTTCAGGAGGCGCGTGCCGTCCCAGAGGAGATCGCCGGCGTAGGTGCGGCCCGCGACCGTGAAGACGCCCTCGGCCGGCACCAGGTCCACGGGGGGGCTCGTCCGCGAGACGCGGTAGGCCACGGTCGTCGCGCGCGGCTGCGCGCCGCGCTCCCGTACCGCGAGGCCGCCCTTCCCGGTGACGTCGACGTGCTCCCACGCGCCGAGCGAGAGCAGCGCGACGCGGATCGTCGGCTCGCGCCCCTCGGCGAACGCCGGCTCGCGCGGGGCTGCCGGCCTGCCGGGCGGCTGCGAGCAGCCGACGAGGACGCACAGGAGGAGGGCGGGGCGGCGCATCAGAAGAGCAGCCCCGTCTCTTTCGCGTCGAGCATCTCCCGGCAGGTCCCGCTCGCGCAACGTCCCTGGGGGGTGCGGCGCAGGAGGCCCTGCCGGATCAGGTAGGGCTCGTAGACGTCCTCGATCGTCCGCTCCTCCTCGCCGACCGCGACCGCGATCGTCTTCAGGCCGACCGGGCCCCCGCCGTGCCTCAAGAGCGTCGAGAGGATCCGGCGGTCGAGCAGGCAGAGGCCGTGCTCGTCGACGCCGAGGCGCTTGAGCCCCTCGGCGGCGACCGCGAGATCGATCGCGTTGCCATAGTGCTCCTGCGCCAGGTCGCGGACGCGGCGCAGGAAGCGGTTCGCGACGCGCGGCGTCCCGCGGCTGCGCGTCGCGATGAAGCCGGCGGCCTCCTCCGAGAGCCTCACCTGCAGCGATTCCGCGGAGCGCACGAGGATCGTGGCGAGGTCGGTCGCCGGGTAGAGGTCGAGCTTCTCCTGGAGGCCGAACCGCGCGCGGAACGGCGAGCCGAGGAGCCCCTCGCGCGTCGTGGCGCCGACCAGCGTGAACCGCTTGATCGAGAGGCGGAGCGAGCGCGCCCCGGGGCCCTGGTCGAGGACCACGTCGACCGCGAAGTCCTCCATGGCCCCGTAGAGCTTCTCCTCCACGGCGCGGGGGACCCGATGGATCTCGTCGATGAAGAGGAAGTCGCCCTCCTCGAGGTTCGTGAGGATGCCGACGAGGTCGGCCGGGCGCATGAGCGCGGGCCCGCTCGTGACGTGGAGCTCCGTCCCCATGTCGCGCGCGACGATCGCGGCGAGCGTGGTCTTCCCGAGGCCGGGAAGCCCGCTCAGGAGCAGGTGGTCGAGCGGCTCCTTCCGCGCCTTGGCGGCGGCGAGCGCCAGCCGGAGGTTCTCGACCACGCGCTCCTGGCCCACGAACCCCTCGAAGGTGCGCGGGCGGAGCGAGATCTCGAAGAGGTCCTCGCCGCGTTGGGCCGTGGGATGGACGGTCGCCGCCGGGGGCATGGCTAAGCTCCGGGATTATACATCGGCTGGGGGAAGGAAAGCGATTGGCACGCTAGGGGATGCGAAACGCGGGCGCGCGGCCGGCCGCTTGGTACACTCGCCGCCCGTGCGCAAGGATGCGGCGACCGTCCAGGCGATGTTTGGCGACATCGCGCCGCGGTACGACTTCCTGAACCACCTCCTCTCCCTGAACGTCGACCGCCGGTGGCGCCGGCGCGCCGCCGCGCTGGCCCGCCCGAAGGGGCCCGTCCTCGACATCTGCACGGGGACCGGGGACCTCGCGGCGGCGATGGCCAAGGCGGCCGGGCGCACGGTGCTCGGCCTCGACTTCTGCGCGCCGATGCTACGGCGGGGGAAGGACAAGCGGGACTGCGCGGACGTCCGGTTCCTGCGCGGCGACGCGCTGCGGCTGCCGCTGCCGTCCGGCCGGTTCGACGTCGTCTCGGTCGGCTTCGGCATAAGGAACGTCGAGGACCTCGACCGGGGCCTCCGGGAGATGGTCCGGGTCGCGCGCCCCGGCGGCCGCATCGCGATCCTCGAGTTCACGATGCCCAGGAACCGCGTTCTCCGCGCGGTCTACGGCTTCTACTTCGGACGGGTGCTGCCGTTCCTCGGCAACCTCCTTTCGCGGAGCCGGGCGTACACCTACCTGAACCGCACGGTCCTCGCGTGGACGACGGAGAAGGAGCTCGCGGAGCGGATGAAAAGGGCGGGGTGCGCCTCCGTCACCGTGCAGCGGCTGACGTTCGGCATCGCCGCGGTGCACCTCGGCGTGAAAGGCGAGTGAGCGGCGAGCGCGCGCTGCCGCGGAGGGAAGGGGAGGTCTTCGGTCATCCGATGACCGAAGGCCGGTAGACGCGGGGGGAGGGGACCCAGCAAGCCGTGGCGAAGCGCCAGAAGCGGAAGTGGGCGGCGATCTGGACCGCGTACCTCGAGGCGAGCCGGACGCCCGCCGCGAGCTTCGTCTTCGTGGCGCCGCTCCTCGTGCTCTTCGAGGTCGCCCTCGCGGCCGACCCCGGCGTGCGCAGCGGCACGGTCCCGCTCGTCCACGAGATCTTCCACCCGGTGAGCCACCTGGGGCTCGTCGCGCTGAACCTCGTGCTCCTGGGGCTCCTCTGCCTCGCGATCTGGCGGACGCGCGCGCAGCGCCGGCGCGTCACGGGGCTCTACGGGCTGATGTTCCTCGAGTCGATCCTCTGGGCGGGCGTGATGATCGGCATCGGCGCGATCGTCCTGCCCCACCTGCTCGTCCTGCCCGAGCTCCCGCGGAGGCTCCTCGGCGGCATCGGGGCAGGGATCTACGAGGAGTTCCTGTTCCGGTTCCTCTTCCTCGGAGGGATGGTCCTCGTCCTCCATCGCGGGCTCGGGGCGAGCCCCTTGAGCGCCGTGCCCTTCTCGATCCTCGTGTCGGCCGCGGCCTTCAGCTACGCCCACCACGCGCTCGGCGGCGAGCCCTACACCCACGCGGCGTTCCTCTACCGGGCGCTCATGGGGGTCATCCTCGGGGCGGCGTTCACCGCACGCGGCCTCGGGATCGTCGTCTACGCGCATGCCCTCTACAATGTCGGGCTAGAGCTCCTGCGGCATGCCCACTGAACTCGCGGTCGCCCTCACCGGCGCGTCCGGCGCCGCCTACGGCCTCGCGCTCGTGCGCGCGCTCGCCGCCGCCGGCCGCCGCGTCCACGTCGTCGTCTCGCACGGCGGGGCGCGCGTGCTGCGGGAGGAGTGCGACGTCTCGCTCAACCCGAAGGCGCCCGACGCGCGGATCCTCGCGCCGGAGGCGCCCGACCGGATCGTCGCGCAGAGCTTTGAGGACTACGGCGCGTCGATCGCGTCGGGCTCCTACCCGCTCGGCGCGCTGGCCGTCTGCCCCTGCTCGATGGGCACGCTGGGCCGGATCGCCGCGGGCACCGCGGAGAACCTCGTCGCGCGCGCGGCGGACGTGTGCCTGAAGGAGCGGCGGCCGCTCGTGCTGGTGCCGCGGGAAGCGCCCTTCTCGGCGATCCACCTCGAGAACATGCTCCGGCTCGCCCGCGCCGGCGCGACGATCCTGCCCGCGTCGCCGGGCTTCTACCACCGCCCGCGCACCGTGGACGACCTCGTGCGCTTCGTGGTCGCGCGCGTGATGGAGCAGATGGGCGTCGCGCAGGACCTGGTGCCTCCGTGGAAGGGGTAGTCCCCCGGAGCCCCCCCCGATTCCTCGCGCAGGTGCGCGAGACCGCGGAGATGATCAAGATCGGCCACTCCGTGTTCGCGCTGCCGTTCGCGCTCGCCAGTGCCGCGCTGGCGATGCGTGCGGAGGGCCGCTGGTCGTTCCGCACGGTCGCTTGGATCGTCGTCTGCGCGGTCGCCGCGCGCACGATGGCGATGGCGCAGAACCGGCTCGCCGACGCGCGCCTCGACGCCTCGAACCCGCGCACCGCGGCGCGCGCGCTCCCGGCGGGCCGCGTGACGCGCGGCTTCGTGCTCGGGCTCGTCGTCGTCGCCGCGGGCGTGTTCGTCGCCGGCGCGGGCCAGCTGAACCGCCTCTGCCTCCTGCTCGCGCCGCTCGTGCTCCTCGTGTTGCTCTCCTACCCGTACGCGAAGCGCTTCACGGCGCTCTGCCACGCGTGGCTCGGCGTGTCGCTCGGGTTGTCGCCGGTCGGCGCGTGGGTCGCGGTGCGCGGGTCGTTCGACGGGATCGCGACCCCGCTCCTGCTCGGCGGCGCGGTCACGCTCTGGACCGCGGGCTTCGACCTCATCTACGCCTGCCAGGACGTGGCGCACGACCGCGGGGCGGGGCTCTTCAGCGGGCCGGCGCGGCTCGGCGTGGCCGGCGCGCTCCGGCTGTCGGCAGCGCTCCACGCCGTCTGCGCGGCGCTCCTCGCGCTGCTCTTCGCGGTGAACCCGCATGTCTCGTGGCTCTACGGCACGGGGCTCGGGGCGGCCGCGGCGCTGCTCGTCTACGAGCATTCGATCGTCCGTCCGGACGACCTGAGCCGGGTGGACGTCGCGTTCTTCGCCCTGAACGGGCTGGTCTCGCTGGTGCTCGGCGCGCTCACGGTCGCCGACGCGCTGTTTTGAATGGGGGGGCTCCGGGGGCGGTATCCAAGGATGACGATGACCTACATCCTCCTCGCGGTCCTCTCGGTCCTCGTGCTGCGGGAGATCTTCATCCGGGTGCTCTCCGGACCCCGCCGCTAGGTTCGTCGTCCCCGGCGACGCAGGCCGCGGATTCGCGTCCGACTCCGGGGCGCGCCGTCGCTACAATCCGTTCCCGTGAAGGGCGTCGTCCTGATCCTCGGGCCGGAGCGTTTCCTCGCCCGGCAGGCGGTGGAGGGAGTGCTCGCGCGGAACCCGGGGCTCGAGGTGACGCGCTACACGGGCGAGGGCACGCTGCCGAGCCAGGTGCTCGACGACGTCCGTACCCCGACGCTCTTCGGCGGCGGGCGGCTGGTCGTGGTCGACGACGCGGGCGACCTCCTCAAGGGGGCGCTCGAGGCCTTCGCCGCCTACGCGGCGCATCCGACGCCCGCCGCGCTCCTCGTGCTCGTGGCGCACGGCCTCGACGGGCGGCTCAAGGGGGCGAAGCAGCTGAAGGAGGCCGCCGAGGTGATCCCGTGCGAGGCGCCGCGGCCGTACGAGCTCGCGAGGTGGATCCGGGAGCGGGCCCGTGACGCGTACGGGCTCCAGGCCGGCGACGCCGCCGCGGGGGCGCTGCGGCGGCTCGTGGGCGACGACCTGGGGCTCCTCGACGCGGCGCTCGCGAGGCTCCGCGAGCAGCTCCTGCCGCGGGTCTTCCTGAGGCCCGAGGACATCGAGGGGTCGACCGAGGACCACCGGAGCCCGGCGATCTTCGAGCCCGGCAACGCGCTTGAGGAGGGGGACCTGCCCGCCGCGCTCCGCGCGGTCGCGAGCGCCTTCGAGGAGGGGATCCGGATCAACGAGGACGTGGTCGCGGAGGACGGGGCGATCGCGACGATCCTCCTCGACCACATGCACCGCTCCTACGTGAGGCTCCTGCGCTACCACCTCCACCGGAAGTTCGGCGCGTCGGAGGACGAGGCCGCCCGCCGGGCAGGCTGCTCGCCGAAGCAGGTGGGATTCTTCGTGCCCCGCGCGAGGAAGCACCGCCTGGATGCCCTCGCCGCCCGTCACGCCCACTTCGCCGAGGCCGACGCGGCGATCAAGGGAAACAGCGCGGCAGACGGCCGCCAGACGCTCGAAAAGCTGCTTCTGGCCCTCCTCGGGTGACACCTGCCCCCGACTAAAGAGTGTGAGAAAACGTCGTCCCGAGCTGAAGCTCGAGCTCAAGGAGCTCGGCACCGTGGATCCCTTCGGCTTAAGGCTCGTCGAGCACCCGGAGGGCTCCGCCACCTACTTCGTCGAGGACCCGCGCTCCGCGGGCCGCCGGATCCCCGTCGAGAGCGCGGGGCTCCACTTGGTCGGCGCCGGGCAGGCGCTCCTCTCGCTCTCGGTCCGCTGGATGTGCGGGGCCGGCCGCTGCCCGGAGCCCCCGCCCGTCCCCTCGGGGGAGGCCCGGATCATCCTCGGCCGCCGCGAGGCGCGGCTCCTCGCGGCGCTCCTGCGGCGCCATCTCGGCCGTCTTCCCGAGCCGCCCCGCTGGATGCCGCTCCTCCTCGTGTCGCTGGAGCAGATCGACGAGTTCCTGCGCTGGGACGATGTCGGTGGGCTCCCGGAAGATGGTGGCCCGTGATCGGGAAGACGAAGAGCCCCGGCAGGATCCGCGTCCTCGACCCGCACGTCGCGAACAAGATCGCGGCGGGCGAGGTCGTGGAGCGGCCGGCGTCCGTCGTGAAGGAGCTCGTCGAGAACGCGCTCGACGCCCACGCGACCCGCATCGAGGTCCACGTCGAGCGGGGCGGCACCCGGCTCGTGCGGGTCGTGGACGACGGGGGAGGGATCGGGCGCGAGGACCTCCTGCTCGCCTTCCTCCCGCACGCGACGAGCAAGCTCGCCGACGTCGACGACCTCGAGAGCATCGCCACGCTCGGCTTCCGCGGCGAGGCGCTCGCGTCGATCGGGGCCGTGGCGCAGGCGCGGATCCTCTCGCGCGTCGAGGGTGCCGAGAAGGGGTTCGAGATCGAGGACGCGGGCGGCGCGCTGTCCGCGGTACGCGCGGCGGCCGCGGCGAAGGGCACCGACGTGGCGGTGCGGAACCTGTTCTTCAACACGCCGGCGCGGGCGCGCTTCCTGCGGAGCGCGCGGACGGAGCTCGGTCACATCGAGGACCTCGTGCGCTGTTTCGCGCTCGCGTTCCCCGAGGTCGGCTTCCGGCTCGTGCACGACGGCGAGGAGCGGCTCCGCGCGCTGCCGGGCGAGGACCGGCGCGCGCGCCTCCGCACGCTCTTCGGCCCCGAGCTCGAAGGGCAGCTCCTCCCGGTCCGCGAGGGCGGCATCGAGGCGTACCTGGGCCCGCCGTCGGTGACGCGGCCGAACGCCCGCGACCTCCACTTCTTCGTCAACGGGCGGTACATCCGGGACAGGATCCTCCTCCGCGTCGTAAAGGACGCGTACCGGGACGCCATGCACGGCGGGCGCTACCCGGTCGCGTTCCTCTTCCTCGAGGTCGACCCGGCGACGATCGACGTCAACGTCCACCCGGCGAAGGCGGAGATCCGCTGGCGCGACCCGCAGTGGCTCCACGCGGCGGTCGCGCCGCTCCTCGCGCGCGCGCTGCGCGGGGCCGACCTCTCGCTGTCGGACGGGGGAGAGGCTCGGGCCGGGCCGGCCGGAAGCCACGCGGAGGGCGTGCGCGCGGCGATGGCGGACTTCATGCGGCGTGCCGCCGAGGGGCACGTGCCGCGGGTCCATGAGGGGGGGGCCGGGGGGCCGGCCGCCGAGGGAACGAGGCCCCCGGAGCCCCCCCTCTTCGGCGTCTTCCAGGCGCACGACTCCTGGCTCGTGTGCGAGGTGGAGGACGGCCTCGCGATCGTCGACCAGCACGCTCTCCATGAGCGCGTGCAGTACGACCGGATCCTGAAGCGCCTCTCCGAGGGCTCCGTGGACGCCCAGCGGCTGCTCGTGCCGGAGGAGGTGGAGCTCGGCGCCGCCGACTGCGCGCTCCTCGAGGAGAGGAAGGACCTGCTCGCGCGCTGCGGGATCGCGTTCAGCCCGTTCGGCGAGCGGTCGGTCGCGGTCGAGACGCTGCCGGCCGTCGTGCCGCGGGCGCGCGCCGGCGACCTCCTGCGCGACCTCGCGGAGCTCCTCCGCGCGCACGCGGGGGCCGTGGACCCGCGCACGCTCTTCCACGACGTCGCGGACACGATGGCGTGCAAGGCGGCGGTGCGGTTCGGCGACCGGCTGTCGCGCGAGGAGGTGATGGCGCTCCTCCGCGAGAGCGGCGCCCTCGACAAGGCGTTCGTCTGTCCGCACGGCCGGCCGACGGTCTGGAGGATCCCGTTCTCGGAGCTGCGGCGGCGGTTCGGCCGGAGCTAGGGCGCGGGGCGCAGGTCGCCGTCCCCGATCCTCGTGTTGATCTCCACCTTCGGCATGCCGCGCACGGCGTTCAGCTTGTCGCGCGCGTCCTTGTCCAGGGGCGTGTCGCGGTAGACCGAGAAGTAGCGCGGGAGCACGATCCCGAGCTCCTTGTCCGGCGCGTAGGCGGCGAAGTAGTAGACGAAGCGCACCCGGTCCGGCGCCTCGGCCTCGTACTCGATCGCCTTCCGGACCGTGTGGTCCTCCGTGTTCACGTAGAGGCGCAGCGGCGCCTCGCCGGCGCGGCGCAGGTCGAGGACGTGGTAGGTGACCGCCTCGCGGTCCCCGAGCGTGCGGTTGAGCTCGTGGGGGCAGTCGGTCGCGAGGCGTTGGGGCTCCGGGGCGCCGAGCGTCACGGTCCAGCCGTCGTCGATGCGCACGAGCAGGACCATCCGGAGCATCCGCTCGAAGTCCGACCGCTCGGTTTCGATCTGCTTGATCGTCTCCCGGTCGTCCCGGTTGCCCTTGCTGAGGGCGAGGAACCTGCCCTTCGAGGTCTTCTGCCAGTAGCCGTCCGTGCCGAAGACGCCGCGGTCGGTGCTCCGGTCGACGGCCTCGGCCCCGGTGTGGACCCGGAAGGAGCGGTCGCTTGCGCGGAACCGGTAGGTCCGCGTGATCGCGTTGTCCTGGCCGTTCTCCTGCGCCTGCCCCTCGAACGTCAACGTGACGTCCCGGATCCCGTCGGGACCGAGCTTCCCCTGTGCCTCGACCGCCTTCCTGAGGATGTCGCGCGCGGTCGGGGCCTCGTCCGCGCGGGCGGCGGCGAGGGCGAGCAGCGGGAGCGGGAGGAGACGGCGGATCGCGACGCGCCCTCGCGCGGGGCGCGCGGGGACCGGCCATGCGGCCGCGCCCCGGAGCGGCTGGTGAGCACCCATCATGCGTCCCGGACATTCTACGTCCCGTTTTGCCGCGCGGCCGGGGCGTGGGACAATCCCCCGCTTGAAACTCTTCTCGACCCGCGACCTGGGCGGCGGGTTCCGTCTCCACCTGCGCCGGACGCGCGCGTTCAAGACGGTGACCGCGCGGCTCATCCTCCACGCCGACCTCGACGACGGCGCGGCGGCGCGCGCGCTCGTCCCCCGCGTCCTCGGGCGCGGGACCCGGCGGCTGCCGAGCCTCCGCGACATGCAGGTCGAGCTGGACCGGCTCTACGGGGCGTCGCTCCACGGCGACGCCGCGCGGATCGGCGAGCGCCAGGTCATCCACGTGCAGGCCGAGTGGGTGAAGGACGACATCGCGCACGCGCCGCTGCGCGCGCGGATGGGGGAGCTCCTCTCCGAGTACCTGCACGACCCGGCGACGGATCCCGGCGGCGGCCTGAGGAAGGGCGTGATCGAGCAGGAGCGGAAGAACCAGGCCGACGAGGCCGCCGCGATCTTCGACGACAAGGCCCGCTACGCCCGCCACCGCCTCCTCGAGGTCATGTGCCGCGGCGAGGCCTTCGCGCGCCCCGCCCTCGGCCACGAGAAGGAGATCCGCGCGCTCGGGATCGACGAGGTCCGGAACGCCCACGCGGCGCTGCTCGCGCGCGCGCCCGCGGACCTGTTCCTCGTCGGCGACCTCACGGCGCCGCAGGCGCTCGCGTTCGCGAAGGGCCTCGGGTTCCACCGGAGACGCGGGCTCTCGAAGCCCTCTCCCACGCGCCTGAAGGGCGCGCCGCGCCGCATCCGCACGGTCATCGAGCGGCAGAAGGTGGGGCAGGCGAAGCTCGCCATGGGGTTCCGCACGTCGGTGCGGCTCGGCACGCCGCTGTACCCCGCGCTCGTGCTCTTCAACGCGCTCTTCGGCGGCTCGCCGGTCGGCAAGCTGTTCAAGAAGGTGCGCGAGGAGGCGTCCCTCTGCTACGCGGTGCACAGCATGACCGAGCGCACGAAGGGGCTCGTCCTCGTCCACGCCGGCATCGACGCGAAGAACTACGGCCGCGCGCGCAAGCTCATCCTGGCCCAGCTCGACGATCTCCGCCGCGGCCGCATCACCGCGGAGGAGGCGCGGCTCTCGAGGGGCGTGCTGCTGAGCGCGGTGCGCGGCATGCGGGACTCGCCCGGTGCGCTGATCGACTTCGGGCTCGAACGCGCGGTCCTCGGCCTTCCCGCGGACCTCGACGCGCTGCTCCGGGAGCTCCGGGCCGTCACCCTGGACGAGGTCGCGCGCGTCGCGCGGACCGTGAAGCTCGACACCGTCTACCTCCTCCGGGATTGAGGAAGCGATGAGAAGGACGCCCCCCGCCCGCACCACCGTGCTTCGCGACAAGGAGCTCGACGAGGAGGTCTTCTGCCGCGTCTTCCCGAGCGGCCTCACCGCCTACGCCGTCCGGAAGCCCGACTTCACGCGCTCCTACGCCACGATCGCCACGCGGTACGGCTCGGTCGACACGACGCTGCGCCGGAACGGGCACGCCCGCCGGCTGCCGGACGGCATCGCCCACTTCCTGGAGCACAAGGTCTTCGAGACGCCCCAGGGCGACGCGTTCGAGCTGTTCGCGGCGCGCGGCGCGTCGGCGAACGCGTTCACGTCGTTCACGTCGACCCGCTACCTCTTCGGCACGAGCGAGAACTACGAGGACAACCTGAGGACGCTCCTCGACTTCGTGTTCGACCTCCACGTGACCGACGCGAACGTCGAGAAGGAGAAGGGGATCATCGGCCAGGAGATCGCGATGTACGCTGACGACCCCGACTGGCGCATCTACTTCGGGGCCCTCGAGGCGATGTACGCACGCCACCCGGTCCGCATCGACATCGCCGGGACGAAGGAGACGATCGGCGGGATCACGCCCGAGCTCCTGCGCGACGTGCACCGCGTCTACTACCACCCGACCATCATGGCGCTGGCGGCGGTCTCGCCGGAGCCCGTGGAGGAGACGTTCGAGGCCGTCGAGGAGCGTGTCGAGGGGCGTGCGTTCGGGCCGCCGCCCGGCCCCCGGAGCCCCCTCCCTCGCGAGCCCCGGCGCGCCCGGCAGCGCGAGACCACCGTGCGCCTGCCCGTGAACCGCCCGCGGCTGCTCGTCGCCTTCAAGGACGAGACGCCGCCGCGGGACCCGAGAAAGCAGCTCCGCCTCGAGCTCGGGTCCGGGATCGCGCTCGACTGCCTCTTCGGCAACTCGGGCTCGGTGTTCCTCAAGCTCTACGAGGAGGGCGTCGTCGACGACAGCTTCTCGGGCAGCTACACCGCGGAGGGCTCGTTCGCGTTCGCGATGGCCGGCGGCGAGACCGACGACGCGAGGAAGCTGCGCGCGGCGCTGGAGCTCGAGTTTGGGGCGGCGGTTGAGCGCGGGATCACGGCGGAGGCGTTCGAGCGCACGCGCAACAAGGCGGTCGGCGGGTTCGCGCGCGCGTTCAACTCGCCGGAGCGGATCGCGCACATGCTGGTCTCGCACCACCTGCGCGGGACCACGGTGAAGGACTATCGCGAGATCCTCTTCTCGCTCGAACTCCCCGAGGTGAACCGGCGCCTGCGCGAGCTGCTCGACCCGTCGGCGCGGTGCTACTCGGTCGTGCTGCCCAAGTAGGGGGGCTCCGGGGGCCGGTAGACCGCGAGGAGCCGGGCCATGAGGTCGCCCCTCCCGCCGTCGACCCACGTGACCGGGAAGCGCTTGAACCAGGTCTCCTGCCGCCGCGCGAGCCGGATCGTGTTCCGCTCGACGAGGCGTTTCGCCTCCGCGAGGTCGTACGCTCCCGCGAGGTGCCCGAGCACCTCCTTGTAGCCGACCGCCTGGGAGGCGGTCGGGCCGAGATCGAGGCGCCGCACCTCGTCGACGAGGCCGCGGCGGAACATCTCCTCGACGCGCGCGCGGATGCGGGCCTTCGAGACCTCGCGCGGCCAGCGGATGCCGGCGATCACCGACGGGTGCCGGTCGGGCCCCTCGAACTGCGTCTGCTGGGCGCGGAGCGACGTGCCGGTCGCCTCGTAGACCTCGAGCGCGCGCGTGATCCGGCGCCGGTCGTTCGGGTGGAGCGCGGCCGCCGTCGCGGGATCGACGGCCTTGAGCCTCTCGTGGAGCTCCGGGGACGGGATCGCGGCGAGCCGTGCGCGCAGCGCGACGTCGCAGCGCGGGCCCTCGAAGATGCCCTTCAGCAGCGCCATCAGGTAGAGCCCGGTGCCGCCGACCACGAGCACGCGGCGGCCGCGCCCGCGGATCGCGGCGATCGCCTCCTCGGCGAGGTCGATGTAGCGCCGGACGTCGAACCGCTCCTTCGGGTCAAGAAGATCGATCCCGTGGTGGGGGATCCCGCCCAGATCCCTCGGCTTGTCGGTCCCGATGTCCATGCCGCGGTAGAGGAGCATCGAGTCGAGCGACACGATCTCGGCGCCGAGGGCCCGCGCGAGCGGGATCGCCGCGCCGGACTTGCCGCTGGCGGTCGGGCCGACGAGGACGAGGAGCGGGTCCACGGGCCACAGATTACGATGGACATCGTTGCGCTACGGGATCCTCGGCGGCTCGTTCGACCCGATCCACCTGGGCCACGTCGCGGCAGCCGGGGCGGCGCGCGCGGCGCGGGGGCTCCTTTCCGTGCTGCTGATCCCGGCGGGGCAGGCGCCGCACAAGCGGGCATGCGTGGCCTCTTTCGCGGACCGGCTGGAGATGGCGCGGATCGCCGTGCGCGCTTGCGAAGGCCTCGAGGTGCTCGATGTGGAGGGGGTCCGGGGGGGCATCTCCTACACGGTGGACACGCTGGCGGAGCTTCGGCGCCTCCGGCCCGGGGCCGAGTTCGAGCTCCTCGTAGGAGCGGACATGCTCGAGGACCTGCCCACCTGGCGCCGGGCGGAAGAGGTCGTGAAGGGCGCCCTCGTCGTGGCCTTCGGGCGCCCCGGGGCAGCCTCGGAGACGGCGCGGCGGCGCTTCGACCAGGCGTTCGGGCCGGGGCGGCACGTCTGGCTGGACTTCGCGCCGCTCTCGGCCTCGAGCACCGAGATTCGCCGCCGGCTGGCGGGCGGAGAGCTCCTTGGGTGCCTTCTGGACCCCGCGGTGGAGGCGTACATCCGGACGCGGGGGCTCTACGGGGCCGGCCCCCGGACCCCCTCCGGATTCCGCCGGCTAGGGGGTTGACCCGCGAGGGAGCGGGCGGTTAAAACCTCCCGGTCGGGCGGGAAGGCCCGTGGGCAGAAGCAGATCCAGCGGAGGAACCTCCTCGATGCGCAAGATGATGTTGGCACTCGCGTTGTTCGGCCTCCTCACGGTCGGCGGCTGTGCCATGATCCCGGGCGGCAGCTACAACGGCAAGGCGCGGTGGAACCAGTTCATGCAGGACACCGCGAAGATCTGGAACGTCGTGGACATCTACTTCTTCAACTACGACATCACGGATCCGTACGTCGGCGCGCCGTTCTTCGGCGACCCGCACTAGCTCGTTCCCGGACTGCAAGACGGGGGGCTTCGTCCCCCCGTTTTTTTATTTGATGCACGGTGCATGCTGGACCGTGCCGTGCGGTTCGGCGCCGTCTCCTACCTGAACGCCCGTCCCCTCATCGAGGGGCTCCACCCCCTCGTGCTCGCGACGCCCGCGGAGCTCGCGAAGCGGCAGGCGCGTGGCGAGGTCGACGTCGCGCTGCTGCCCGTCGCCGCGGGCGAGGCGATGGGGCTCCCGCGCGTGGGCCGCCTCGGGATCGCCGCCGAGGGCCCGGTCGACAGCGTGCTGCTCTTCCTCCGCCGCGGGATCCGGGACGTCCGTACCGTCGCGCTCGACCCCGCGTCGCGCACGTCGCGCGCGCTCACGCGGCTCCTCCTCGAGGAGGAGCTCGGCCTCTCGCCCCGCTACGTCGAACCCCCGGCCGACGCCGAGCTGCTCATCGGCGACGCCGCGCTCGTGCGGGGCGCGACGGACGAGCCGCGCCTCGACCTCGCGGCGGAGTGGACGCGCCGGACCGGGCTCCCGTTCGTCTTCGCGGCGTGGTACGGCGACCCGGGAGCCGGGCCGGAGCTCGAGGCGGCGCACGAGCGGGGCCAGCGGCAGATCGCCCGATACGCGCGCGAGGCGGCGCTCGGGCTTCCCGCCGGGGCGATGGAGCGCTACCTCCGCGAGCGGATCCGCTTCCGGATCGGCCCGCGCGAGGAGGAGGGCCTCGCCCGGTTCCTCGCCCGCGGGCGGGCGAGGGGGCTCCTGTAAGATTGGCCCGATGCTCGATCTGCGCTTCATCCGCGAGCACCCCGAGGACGTCCGCAAGGGGATCGCCCTCCGCGGGCTCCGGATCGACCTCGACCGGCTGCTCGAGCTCGACCGGCAGGCGCTCGCCGCCCGGCAGGAACGCGACGACACCGCGTCGGAGCAGAACCGCCTCTCCAAGTCCGTGCCCGCGCTCAAGGGGGAGGAGAAGGCGAAGGCGATCGAGCGCAGCAAGGAGCTCGGCAGGAAGCTGAAGCCGCTCGACGAGCGCATTTCCGCGCTCGAGGCCGAGATGCGGCCGCTGCACCTCGAGATCCCGAACCTCCCCGACCCGGAGGTGCCGCCGGGGCTCACCGCGGCGGAGAACCACGAGGTCCGACGGTGGGGCGAGCCCAGGGCGTTCGACTTCGAGCCCAAGGACCACCTCGCGCTCGCCGAGCGGATGAAGCTCGTCGACATGGAGCGCGCGACGAGGATCGCCGGCACGCGCACCTACGTGCTCAAGGGCGACCTCGTGCTGCTCGAGCTCGCGGTGCTCAGGTTCGCGCTCGATCTCGTGTCGTCGCGCGGCTACGTCCCGCACGCGCCGCCGCTCCTCGTGAAGCGCGAGGCGATGGAGGGCACGGGCTATCTGCCGCTCGGCGCCGACCAGGCGTACGAGTGCACGCGCGACGACGGGTGGCTCATCGGGACCTCCGAGGTCCCCGTCACCGCGCTCCACGGCGGCGAGATCCTCGACGAGGCGCAGCTGCCGCTCCGCTACGCCGGGTACAGCGCCTGCTTCCGCCGCGAGGCGGGCACGCACGGCAAGGACACGCACGGCCTCTACCGCGTGCACCAGTTCATGAAGGTCGAGCAGGTCGTCGTCTGCCGCCACGACGCCGACGAGAGCCGCCGCTTCCACGAGGAGATCCTCGGGAACGCCGAGGACGTGCTGCAGGCGCTCGAGCTGCCCTACCGCGTGGTCGCGCTCTGCGCGGGCGACCTCGGCCGCTCCCAGTCGTTCACCTACGACATCGAGACCTGGATGCCGGGGCGGGGCGACTACGGCGAGACGCACAGCGCGAGCCGGTACTACGACTACCAGGCGCGCCGCCTGAACCTCCGCTACCGGGGCGGCGACGGCAAGGTGCGCTTCTGCCACACGCTCAACAACACGGTGATCGCGTCGCCGCGGATCCTCGTGGCGATCCTCGAGAACGGGCAGCAGAGCGACGGCTCCGTGCGGGTGCCGGACGTGCTCGTCCCGTTCGTGGGCAGGGAATTCCTGACGCCCTGAACCCAGGGAAGGGGTGGGGCGCGGGGAGGGGAAGAGCCGACTCCCCCGGGGTAGATTGTGCTCAAGCCGGGGGGCCCGGGACGCCGAAGAGGAGACAGCCATGAAGCTCCTCCGCCGCTGGCGTTACGTCGTGGATTTCCGCTCTCAGGTCGGCACGGCGATGCAGATCGTCGCGGTGCTCGCCGGCATCTGCCTCGTGTGCGCGGTCGCCGTGAAGTACGTGAAGAGCGACGAGGCGCTCGAGCTGATGAGCGGCGACGCCGTCAGGAACTTCCTCTACCGCGTCACCGCCGCGCAGTTCCTCGTGAGCGCGGTCACGCTCGGCATCCTCGCGGTCTACCTGACGCACCGCTTCGCGGGTCCCGCGGTAGCGCTCGAGCGCTCGGTCCGCGCGCTCGTCGACGGCAAGACCGAGAAGCGGCCGCCGCTCCGCGAGCGGGACTACCTGAAGGGCGTGAGCGCGGCGCTCGAGGAGCTCCGCGCGAAGGAGGAGTCCCGGGTGAAGCGGCTCCAGGATCTCCGCCACTGCCTCCAGGAGGGAGACACGACCGGCGCGAAGGAGATCCTCAAGGGGCTCCTGCCCGAAGCGCAGCCGGCCCCCGAGACCAAGCCGGAGCCCGAGAGCAAGCCCGAGCCGGCCCCTGCCGGCCGGTGCTGATCGGCCCGATAGGGTCTCGTTCAGGATCCGTCCGCGCGGCCGGGCGCCGCCGCCTCCTCCCCTCCCCCGGAGCCCCTTTCCCTCGGGCGTAGACTCCGTGCGTGCGCGTCACCCGCGGCACCGGGTACCTCTACTTCGCCTACGACGTCGGCCAGGGGATCGACCTCGACGCCGCTTCTCGCCTGCTCACGGTGCCCGCCGAGCCCGCCATCGTCCGCCACCGCCGGCCGGCGCCGCGCTACTTCCAGTACGAAGAGCCGCCGCTGCGGATCCGGCTCCCCGTGCCCGCGCTCCCGGTCGGAGGGCGGGCCACCCGCGAGGGTGCCGAGGCGGTGCTCTTCGACTTCGGCGCCGTGTCGGTCCGCTACACCGTGCCGCTCGAAGGGCCCTTCGACGGCCTGATCCCGCTCTCGGCGGCGATGGAGGAGGGGACGGGGCCGCTCGCGGAGGACGCGCGCCGGCGGGTCGGCGAGCTCGTGGAAACGCTCCGCGCGGCGATCACGGACCCGCACGTCGCTCCGCTCGTCGAGGACTACGTCGTCTACGGGATCGCCGCGCTCGACCCGCCGACGCTGCCCGCGGAGCTCCTCGGCGTGCACGCCGGGCAGCTGGCGCGCATCCTCCGCGGGGAGCGCTCGGACCTCTCGGCGGACGAGGTGCAGGACGCGATCTCGGCGCGCATCTCGTACGGCCTCGCCGACCTGACGCTGCTCGACTGGAACGCGGCGCTGGTCTTCGACGAGGAGGCGGAGGACGCGTGCGCCGTCCTCGAGTACGCGAACACGCAGCTGCTCGAGATGCGCCTGCTCGACGGCAAGCTCGACCGCTCGCTCGACCGCTGCTACGAGGCCGTGAGCGCGAGGGGGTTCGAGCTGCCGTTCGTGCCCCTCGATGTGCGGCGCATCGGCCGGATGCAGGTCGACGGGGCGCTCCTCTACGAGCGGGTCCGCAACGCGCTGAAGCTGCTCGGCGACCAGTACCTGTCGCGCCTCTACCGCCTCGCCGCGGGGCGGTTCCACCTGGCCGAGTGGCACGGCTCGATCCAGCGCAAGCTCGACGCGCTCGAGAGCGTCTACGGCAAGCTCTTCGACCGCGCCTCGACGCGCCGGATGGAGTTCCTGGAGTGGCTCATCGTGGCGCTGATCGTCGTCGAGGTCGTGCTCTCGCTCGCGCATTGACGCGGCGGTCCCCCCGGCCCCCCCGATTCCGCCTTCGCGGGCGCACGCTACGGCGGGAAGCGCTCGAGCATCTTCCGGACCGCCACGCGGACCTTGTCGTCGGTCGTCGGGGCGATGGTGAGCGGGCCGCTCTTCGGCTCGATCTCGGTGTCCGCGGCGGCCTCCCAGACGAGCCGCCTGGTCTTGCCGTCGTGCATCCGGAGGACGAGCGTGCCCTCAGTCTCCACCTTGCTGACCGGCGCGGGGCCGCCCGTCGTGGAGTGGGAGGGCCGGTGGTCGTCGGTCCAGATCCCCTCGTAGGCCTGGCCGGACTCCACCGTGCGCTGGCGCCCGAGCACGGCGCGGTAGCCCACGAGGAAATCCGCGCCTTGGGCCTCGAGCCGGTAGCCCTTCGCCTGGAGCTCCGCGTCCACGCCGGCGTGGACGCGCGCGTCGAGGCGGTCCTCTTCGATGCGCGGGTCGCCGAGGTCCTCGCGCGGCATCCAGCCGTAGGTCTTCAGGCTCTTGAAGTCGTAGTGGGGATCGGCGCCGCCGCCGCGCACGTCGACGCCGGAGGAGGAGCACCCGAGAAGGGCGAGGAGCACCGTCGGGACCGCCAAGCGCATGCGGGCATCGTACCGCTCGACGCGCCGGATCGTGAGGGGGGGCCGCCTTCGCCGGGGCTACGGCGGGGGGGCCGGGGGGTCAGTCGGTGTAGATCCCCCAAGGGGCGTCGATGTGGCCCCCTTTCGGGGCGAAGCCGAGGAGCCCGGCCGTGAGCTGGCCGCAGCCCATCCCGTCCTGCTTCCCGGCGCTGTAGCGGGTCTTCACCGGGTGGCCCAGCGCGCCGATCCGCCGGCGGAAGTCCCGCACCTCGGCCCACGTGGGCGCACGGTAGGGGCCGCCGATGTCGTTCCACGGGATCACGTCGAGGATCGCCCGCAGGCCCGAGAGGCGGTCGCGCAGGGCCTCGACGTGGCGGTCGTCCATGTTGACGTCGGGGATCGCCACGTACTGGAGCGTCACCCACGGGACCTTGCAGAGCGCCTGGTACTCGCGCATCGCGTCGAGCAGCTCGCCGAGCGGGTGCACGCGCGTGATCGGCATCAGCTCGCGGCGCGTCTCCTCGACGGCCGAGTGCAGCGAGAGGTAGAGGCGCCACGGGCGCCGCTCGGCCGCGTACCGGCGGATGCGCGGCGTCAAGCCGGCGGTCGAGAGCGAGATGCGCTTCCGGGAGACGGACGGGCCGTGGTGGTGGTTGAGGCTCGCGCAGGCGTCCATCACCGCGTCGTAGTTCTGCAGGGGCTCGCCCTGCCCCATGAAGATGACGTCGCTCACGCGGGCGCCGGCGTCAAGCTCGACGCGCGCGAGCGACTCGAGGATCTCGCCGTGCGTGAGGTTGCGCCGCAGCCCGAGCGTGCCCGTGGCGCAGAACGTGCACGCGAGCGCGCAGCCGGCCTGCGAGGAGAGACAGAGCGTGACCGCCTTGAGGTTCCGGATGAGCACGACCTCGACCGGCGCGCCGTCGAGCGCCGGGAAGACGTACTTGCGCGTCCCGTCGGCTGCCTGCGCGGCGAGCGGCTCGCCGAGGAGCGGTCCGAACCGGAACGCCGCCTGGAGCTTCCCGCGCGCCTCGCGTCCGAGGGGGAGCTCGTCCCAGCCCAGCGCGCGCCGCTGGTGCGTCGCGAGGGCCACCTCGCGAGCGACGATGTCGGCGGCGCGCACCCCGGCGGCGGCGAACGCCGACGGCAGCGCGGGGACCGGCAGGTCGCGCAGGTGGGGGAGCGTCATCGGTTGGGCTGGGTCTCGGGCGCGTTCCCCGTCGGCTTCGGCGGCAGGACGTCGTCCGCCTGGATGACCTGGAGGATCCGCACGAACGTGCGCTGGGGGCGGGTCGCCTCGGAGCCCTCCGCCGGTCGCACCTCGTCGCCGATCTGCGGCGGCTCGACGGTCAGGGTGACCACCATGGCCGTCGGCAGCGCGTGCCGCTCCTCCGAGTTCCAGCTCTCGAAGGTGTCGAGGCGGTGCTGGCCGAGCGTGGTCTGCGAGCGCCGCTCCTCCTCCTCGGCGGGGTAGCCCACGTAGAGCACGTCGAGCGCGAGCACGCGGTCGTAGACCTCGAAGTACTCGCCCCCCTGGAGCGGCGTCCCGTCCACGTAGAAGCTCTCGCGCCGGTAGAGGCGGCGCACATCGCCCTCGCCGCGCGCGAGCCGGTAGCCGACCTCGTTGATCGGGCTCGAGATGAGGTTCTTGTGGTCGAAGAACTCCTCCTTGTGGACGGAGGGCCGCATCACGACGAAGTTCATGGAGTCGGCCGGCTGGCTGCCCCGGGAGCCGTCCTCCCCCCGGAACGGGAACGCGCTCTGGGCGCGCGGGTTCGTGTAGAGGCTCAGCATGTCGTCCTCCATCAGGTTGAGGACGGCAGGCCCCACGGCGGAAAACGCCCGTTGCGACCGCGCGTACCGCTCCAGGTCGCTCACGTTCAGGAAGATCGAGTAGTAGCTGCTCATGAGGAGCGCGAAGAGCGTCGTCGCGAGGATGACCTCGAGGAGGGTGAAGCCGCGGCGGGTCATCCGTTGCCCCCGGTCGCATCGGCCTCGTCCGGCGGCAGGTAGACCGCGGTCCACGCGGACCTCGGCTGGAGGCCGTTCCCATCCGGGTTCAACGGGTCGTAGCCCGGCGGGAAGACCGTGACCTCGATAAGGAGCATGCGGTCGATGTCCTCGGCCTGCATGACGGAGGTCTCCTCCTCCGTGCCCTTGTCCGTGCCCGTCGTCGTGCCCTTGTCCGTGCTCGCGGGGACCGAGCCCTCCTCGCCGAAGAGCGGCTCGTAGGTGCGGTCGTCCTGGACCTCGACCCTGCCGGACGCGCCCGCGCCGAGCGCGGCGGTGATCGTCACCTCCCAGCGGTAGCCGGGGTAGCGGCTGCCGAGCACCTTCTCCTCGTCCACGATGCGCCGCGAGACGGTCGCGGGGAACGTGCCCTCCGTGGTCCCCTCCCGGTACTCCTCGTGCTCGAGCGCGGCGAGGTCGAGGCGCAGGCGCAGGAGCTCCGCCATGTCGCGCTCCACCTGCATCCGGAGCACGGCATCGGCGGCCCTCGAGTGGCCGTCGAGCAGGAACATCGCGATCATCGCGAAAAGGAGAAGCGCGATGACGACCTCGAGCAGCGTCAGGCCATTCTCCCCCGTGCGATCTCGTTGGCGTCTCATCGCCCCAGCTCCGCCTCCGTGAGCTTGAAGTCGCCGACCGCGCGGCCGGGGCTGATCGAGACGAGCCCCGTGAAGCTGACGCGGATCGTGCGGACGCGGTCCGCCTCGTCGAGTGAGGAGACGCGGTTCGACTCGAGCACGAGGGTGTGGGCGGGCACGCTGCCATCCGGCCCGTACGTGACCTCATAGCGGCCCTGGAACGGCTGGCGCCCCTCGTAGAACTCGAGCGAGATGCCCCGCGGGAGCTTGTGCCAGTCGAGCTCCTCCGGCGGCAGGTCCTCGTCGAGCACGAGAACCTTCACCGGCTCCTTGCCGGGCTCGGGCGACTCCTGTTCCTCCTCCCGCGGGAGCTGGACCGCCCAGCTGCTGGTCTCCGTGTCCAGGTGGATCGCGTAGGCGCACTGGTCGAGGACCGCCTGGCTCTTCACGAAGTCGATGGTCGTGGCGAGGCGGCTCACCTCGCTCTCGAGCTCCTTCTCGGCGAGGAGGAAGCCGAACGCGTGGGGCGCGAAGGCGAGGAGGAGCCCGATGAGGACGCAGACGGCGACCAGCTCGATGAGCGTGAAGCCGGCCTCGGCACGACGCACTTGGACCTACTCCTTGGGCTCCGGATACATGATGTCGTCGTCGGTGCCCTCCTGGCCGTCCGGCCCCCAGCAGACGACGCGGATCTTGTTGCCCTCCTTCTCGAGGACGTACTTGTTGCCCCAGGGGTCCGGAACGACCTTCGTGAAGTCGCTCTCGCCCGGGCGGATGGGCTGCTCCATGTCCTCGAGGCTCTCCGGGAGCTTCTTGCCGTCGCTCATCGTGCGCCAGTTCATCGCGTCGTCGTAGTACTCCTTGCACTTCGCCTGCGCGATGCTTCTCTGGCCGAAGCCGAGCATGGCCCAGATCCTGGGCCCGGCGAAGGCCGCGAGGAGGCCGACGATCACGACGACGACCATGATCTCGACGAGCGTGAAGCCGCGGTTGCGATTGTTGTTGTTCATGTGCGTCTACCTTCGCTGGATGGACGTGGACGTCTCGAGGATCGGGAGCATCACGGAGATGACGATGAAGCCGACGACGAACGCGAGCGCGACGATCAGCATCGGCTCGAGCACGGCGAGGGCGCGCGTCGTGGAGGTCTCGATCTCCTCCTCGTACGCCTGGGCCACGCGCTCGAGCATCTCCTCCAGCTGGCCGGTCTGCTCGCCGACCGCCACCATGTAGCCGACGACCGGCGGGAAGACGCCCGACTTCTTGAGCGGCGTGGCGATGTCCGCCCCCTCGAGGATGCGCGTGCGCACGTCCTCGAGCACGCGCTCCATGAGCTTGTTGTCGAGGATCGTCTTGACGATCGCGAGCGACTCGAGCACGGTCACGCCCGACCGCAGGAGCGTGGACATCGTGACCGCGAACCGGCTCACGATCTGCTTCTTGAAGAGGTCGCCGACGACCGGCAGCTTGAGCTTGATCGTGTCGAACCAGAATCGGATGTTGGCCTGCGCGAGCAGCACGTAGCGCCAGAGGACCCAGAGCCCGAAGACGAGGAGCAGGAGCCACGTGCCGTTGTGCTGGAGGAAGTTGGACGTCCAGTCGAGGACCCGCGTCATCCAGGGCAGCTGCGTCCCGCGCGCCTTCGCGATCGTGATGAGCTTGGGGACGACGAAGTTGACGAGGAAGATGACGACGCCCGCGCCGACGAACAGCATGATCGCCGGGTAGATGAGCGCGGTCTTGACCTTGCCCGTGACCTTCTGCTGCCGGACCCGGTAGTCCGCGAGGCGCGTCAGCACGGCGTCGAGGTTGCCCGACGCCTCGCCGGCCTTCACCATGTTGACGAAGAGGTCGTCGAAAAGCCGCGGGTGGAGCGCGAGCGCCTCGCCGAAGCTCCTCCCGCGCACGACCTGCTCGCGGACGTCGCGCAGGATCACCTCGATGTCCCGGTGCTCGATCTGCTCGATGAGCGCGCTCAGGGCCTGGGCGAGCGGGATGCCCGACCGGAGGAGCGTCGCGAGCTGCCGCGTGTAGATGGGGAGCGAGCCGCCGCCCTTGAGGCGCTTCTCGAAGCGGAAGATGCGCCGGAAGGAGGTGCGCGGCCGCGCCTTCTTGTCCCCGGACGTCTCCGCCGAGACCTCCGACAGGACGAGGTCGGTCACGAGGACGTTCTGGTCGCGAAGCCGGGAGCGCGCCTCGCGCGGCGTGTCGGCGTCGACGATGCCCGCCTTCGCGCCGCCGGACGGATCGTAGCCCTTGTATTCGTAGATCGGCATCAGAAGGAGTCGAGCTGGGTCACGCGGAGGACCTCGGCCGGCGTGGTCACGCCGGAGAGGACCTTCTGCGCGCCGTCCATGCGGAGCGTGCGGCAGCCGCGCTCGATCGCGCTCTTCTTGATCACGCTCGAGCTCTTCCGGTCGATGATCTGGTCCTTCAGCGTGTCGTCGACCGGCATGATCTCGTAGATCCCGGTCCGGTCGGTGTATCCGGTGTTGAAGCAGCTCGGGCAGCCGCGGCCGTGGAAGAGCCGTCCGCTCGGGAAGTCCTCGATCTTCAGCCCGATGAGCTTCAGGTCGCGCAGCTCCTCGGGCGTCGGCTCGTGCTCCTCGCGGCAGGAGGGGCAGATGCGGCGGACGAGGCGCTGGGCGATCACGCAGATGACGGAGGAGGCCACGAGGTAGGGCTCGATGCCGATGTCCACGAGGCGCGTCACCGTGCTCGCGGCGTCGTTCGTGTGGAGCGTGGAATAGACGAGGTGGCCGGTGAGCGCGGCCTGGATCGCGATGCGCGCGGTCTCCACGTCGCGGATCTCGCCGACCATCATGATGTCCGGGTCCTGGCGCAGCAGGTGGCGCAGGCCCTTGGCGAACGTGAGCCCCTTCTTCTCGTTGATCTGGATCTGGCTGATGCCCGCGATGTGGTACTCGATCGGGTCCTCCAGCGTGATCACGTTCTCCTGCGAGGAGTTGACCTTCTGGAGCGCCGCGTAGAGCGTCGTCGATTTGCCCGACCCCGTGGGGCCCGTGACGAGGATGATGCCGTGCTGGTACTGGATGTAGTGCTCGACCATCCGGAGGTTGTCCGATTCGAGCCCGATCTCCTCGAGCGAGTAGAGGCGGGCGCTCTTGTCGAGCAGGCGGAGCACGATGCGCTCGCCGTAGTTCGTCGGCACGGCCGAGATGCGGATGTCCACGTCGGCGTCGCCGATCTTCACGGTCGCGCGGCCGTCCTGGGGCATGCGGCGCTCGGCGATGTCCATGCCGCCCTGCACCTTGAGGCGGGAGAGGATCGCGTCCTGCACCTTCTTCGGCGGCGCCTCCATGTCGTAGAGGACGCCGTCGATCCGGTAGCGCACCTGGAGGCGGTCGGGGAACGGCTGGAAGTGGACGTCGCTCGCGCGCATCTTGAGCGCGTTGAACAGGACCATGTTGACGAGGCGGATGATCGGCGCCTTGTTGGCCGTCGCCAGCAGGTCCTCCGACTCGTCGATCGCGGCCGCCTCCTTGAGGATGTCGTCCTCCCGGAGGCCCTCCATCGTCTCGTCCACGAGGCCGCCGGCCTTGTTCTTGTAGGCGCGGTTGATGAGCGACGTGATCTCCGCGCGCGGCGCGAGGACGGGCTCGATCTCGCACTGGATCATCGAGGCGAGGTCGTCCATCGGGTGCGTGTCGAGCGGGAACGCCGTCGCGACGCGCATCGCGCCGTTCTCGCGGCCGACGCCGACCAGCGCGTAGTTGCGCGCGAACCCGACGGGCACGTTGCCCACGAAGTCGTCCGGGACGAGCTGGTCCGAGAGCGACGGCAGGTAGGGGATCTCGAGGGCGTGGGCGAGCGTGCGGAGGAGATCGTTCTCGGACATGTAGCCCTTGTGGAGCATGATCCGCTCGAAGGTCTGCCCGCTCTCCTCCTCGAGGCGGAAGACCTCCTCCAGGCGCTCGGGGTCGAGCAGCTCGTGCTTCCTGATGAACTCGCGGATCAGCTCGCGCATCGACGCTACGCTCCTTGGACGCCTCGCGGACGAAATCCGTCCGCGAGGAGCCGATTCTAGCACGGGGACGCGTTCCGGCCCCCGGAGCCCCCTCCCGTAACCCCTTGGGCGGGGCCGAGTTACTTCCCGCCGGCCGTCCGGCTCCGGAGCCGCTGGATCTCCTGCAGCGCGACGTCCGGCGGCACCTCCTGGAAGCGGCCCGCGTCGATGAACGAGCCGATGTCCAGGGCGGCGATCCCCGCCTCGTCCGGGGTCTTGTACCGCGGGTCGTCGCGGAAGTTCTCGTTCGGGATCTCCACCACGTTGATGAGCTCGTCGGCCTTCATCTTCGCGATCCAGCTCTGGCGGTGGAGCTCGTCGAAGGAGACCCCGCGCTGGCGGAGGATGTGCGGGGTCACGAAGATGAAGAGGTTCCTGTGGACCTTCCGGCGGGTCTTGTGCTTGAAGAGGTACCCGAGCCCCGGGATGTCGCCGAGCAGCGGGATCTTGTCCTCGGAGAGCGTCTCCTCCTCGCCGATGAGGCCGCCCATGACGACGGTGTAGCCGTTCGGGAGCGCGACCGTGCTGATGAGCCGGTTCTCGAGCTTCGGCGGCGGCAGGCCGACCGACGCCGAGCTGCCCGTGAACGAGGAGACCTCGAGCTCGATCTCGAGCCGGAGGTAGTTGTCGGCGCTGATGTGCGGCGAGACCGTGAGGGTCACGCCGGCGTTCACGTAGTCCTGGAACCCCTGGCCCACGGCGCCCGACGAGAATTCCGTCTGCTCGCTCACCGGTTGCTGCTGCTGCGAGGTGATCGTGGCCGACTCGTTCTCGTACGTCACGACCGACGGCATCGAGAGGATCTTCGCGTTGTTGAGGCGCTGGACCGCGTGCAGGAGGACGGGGATGCCGCCGTTCCGGAAGATGCCGGCCACGAGGCCGCCGCCCGGCTCCGTGAGGGCCGTCGGGACGTTGATGTCGGGGATCCCGTCGTTATCGGTGTCCTCGAATGTCGAGAGGCCCCAGTTCGTCACGCCGAAGCCCGACGGGGTGTCGCTGGTGAGGCCGCCCTCGTCGATGCCCGTGAGCTCGACGCCGAGGTCGAAGTCGTCCGTGCGCGTCAGGCTGATGAGCGTCGCCTCGAGGAGCACCTGGTCCTTCGGGATGTCGAGCTGGGTGATG